>JBAVJZ010000154.1:0-2921 GCA_049688015.1 Candidatus Deferrimicrobiaceae bacterium
GATGGGGGACGAGGTGAGGCGGAGCCAGGGCGGGAACAACAACGCCTATTGCCAGGACAACGAGACCAGCTGGTTCGACTGGGACCTCCTGGAGCGGCATGCCGATGTGCGCCGCTTCGTGCGCCTGCTCATCGCTGGCCGGCTGCAGCCCGACATCGCGCTGACGGACCCCGCCATGACTCTCAACCAGCTCCTGGGGCAGGCGAGGCTGGAGTGGCACGGGGTCCGCCTGGGGGACCCCGATTGGAGGGAGGACTCGCACAGCCTCGCCCTCACAGCCTGGACCCTGAGCCGGCGGGTTGTCTTTCACCTCTTGATCAATGCCTGGCGGGACCCGCTGTCGTTCGAACTGCCGCCTACGCGGGATACGCCGGGCGGCTTCTGGCGCCGCTGGCTCGATACCTCCCTGCCGTCGCCCGCCGAAATCGTGCCGCTGGACGAGGCGCCTGAAGTCGGGAATGGAACGTACAAGGTGCCGTCGCATTCGGTGGCGGTGTTCTTCGCCCGCGGAGTGCACATACGGGAGGCATCAAGAACCGGCACTCCTGCCGGAAGGCTTAAGCGGTGGTTCGGCATGCATCATCTCCTCGAAGCATCGGGAAAGTAGGGAAAAAATGAAATCTCCGAAGATGAAATTTCACGTTGCCGGTCTCAAGAAAATCCTGGCCCCTTTGCAAAAGGCCCGGGACTTTATGGATACCTCAGCCCCGGCCCGGGTGATGTACGGCCCAGCTTCGAAAACGGCGGTTGGAGAGATGGGACGGAACCTCGTGGACTTCCTCAAGCATGTACCTCTCTTCGAGGACCTTGCGCAAGGGGATCTTAAACGGCTCGCTCGGATCGTCCATGAACGGGTCTACCAGGACGGAGAGATCATCTTTGAACAGGGCACCCCCGGTGCAAATCTTTACGTCCTGCGAGGCGGTATGGTCGAGATCACGAGGAAAAAGCGCGATGGCGAAGAGATTCCCCTCGCGATGTTGGAGCCGCCGGCCTCCTTCGAGGAGCTGGCTGCGGTGGGGGCAGAGGTGGTCCACTGGGCTTCAGCACGAGCTCGCGGCCCGGTCTCCCTGGTGGCCATCGGACGTTCCGATTTGGATGCCCTAAGCTGCAATTTCCCCTTCTTGACAAACAGGATCCTTATGAAACTTGCCCAGATCATGGCTGTTCAGCTCCGGATCATCTTGGGGGTTGAATATTTCAATGAGGAGAATGAACAGTGACTTCCCGCAATGACTTCCGCTCTGCCGGGATGCTCTTCAAGTTCGGCATAGCCGCCGCCGGCCTGTTTCTTGCGGCATACCTGCTTTGGAATCTGCGCAGCCTCATCGTTCCCGTTGCGGTCGCCGGTTTGATGGCTTATATCTTCCGCCCCCTCATTGCTCACTTGGAGCGTTACCGGATTCCGCGAAATGCGGCGATCGGTCTACTATTGGTCGTCTTCGTGCTCGCCGGCCTTTTCATCGCGGGCCGGATAGCCGCCGTCATTCCGGACGAGACCACTGCCATCGAACTCAAGGTCCGCGGACTATACAAGCTCAACGAGAATTACAGGGTCTTGATGGGGCTGGACCCGTCGCTGAAGAATGGCAATCGATTCTATCGGCTGACGCACGAAGATACGGACCCCATCGTCGACTGGATCAATCGTCAACTCGCCCTTACACCGGAAGAACGATCCCTGTTCCTCGCCCTCCACCCTCGCGGCCTCGATGCCTCGGCCGGCTCCGATCGTTTGCTCGAGTACCACCGCGCGAATCGGAAGACCCTCAAGCTGCGTGCTCCGAGTAAACTTGCCGAAGTTGGCGGGGTAAGGCCTGTTCCGGAGGGGCCTGCCCAGGTGTCGGCCCCGGCTTTGAAGAGGCCTCTCTCAACGCTGGGCCACATTCTCTCCGCCTGGCTCATAGCCCCCCTGGTCTTCTTGTTTCTGCTGAGTGATGCCGGCGAGATCAAGCGCGGCATCCTCAGTTCGGTCCCCAATTCTCTGTTCGAACCGGCCTTAAGGGTCTTGGAGGATCTCGACCGAGCGCTTGGCAGCTACCTGCGCGGCCTCTTCCTGGAGTGCGCCCTGCTGGGCCTGAGTGTGACGGTGCTTCTCGTCATCGTGGGTGTTTCCCCCCGCTGGGCAGTCGCCATCGGGGTCTTCACCGGCGCAACCGATGTCATGCCGTATATGGGGACGGTGGCTGCCTTGCTGGGGAGTCTGACCTATGCCCTCTTGGCGGAGGAAATCCATCCTCTCCTGCCCATGGTCAACCCGGGGAATTTCGTGATATGGGTCATTGCGGCGGTGGGACTGGCCGAGCTGCTCAAGGACGTCATTTACGACCCGGTTGTCCTCGGCGGCGCGGTGAAGCTTCACCCGCTCGTGGTGGTGATAGGGGTCGTGGGGGGCGGCATGCTGTTTGACGTCGCCGGGGTGTTTCTTGCCATACCGGTCATCACCATCTTCAAGGTATTTGTCTCCAGCACCGCCAGGCAACTCAAAGCCTACGGACTGGTATAAAAGCCGTCAACGATCCCCATGGAACCGCAGGAGAGTTTCAGGAGAGTAGTTTACCCCCTCCTTATTCTTGTGTGTATAGGTTGCGGATTATGGGTCATTTTGTCCCGTTTTGTCCCGCTTTGTCCCTTGTAACTTCCCTAAATCATTGTTTTTTCTTGACCCACCAAGGCACTCTTAATCAGGAGGTTGAAGGTTCGAATCCTTCGTGGCCCACCAATCGTTTCAGGGAGTTAGGCGATTCCGCCTGACCCCTTTTTTCTTCCTGGCGCGCCATCTGAAAGTGGTCGAACCGGCGTCCGCCCCTTCTCCGAGAGCGGAAGGGGAGGAGAGAAGAGGTCCGGTCCCGGTCGCCTTACGGCGGTCCGTAGTCGGGGATCTCCACTCCTCTCTGTGATCGGGGACGGCGCCCTTGGGA
>JBAVJZ010000155.1:0-9454 GCA_049688015.1 Candidatus Deferrimicrobiaceae bacterium
CATCCACCCGGGGGCATAGGAGGGCGCCACGTCGACTAGCCGTTCGAGGGTCTGTGCGGACTTCTTCCACTCCCCCTTTTCCGACTGGATCATCGCCAGTTCCCGGTACGCTTCCCCACACGACGGGTTCAGGGCGATCGCCCGCTGGTACATCTCTTCCGCCTTGGGCAGATCCTTCAGGCGCGCGTATTCCCGCCCCATGTTGTAATACGCGTACTCCGGAGTGGGGTAGGTAACTGTCGCGACGGCCTTTTCGTATTCCTGGATCGCCTCCTTGCTCTTCCCCTGGAGACTCAGGAGGTTTCCCAGATTGTTGTGGGCCTCCGCGTAGTCCGGTTTCTTCCGGATCGCCATCCTCAGGTACTCCTCCGCCTTCTCCAGATCTCCCCGTTTCTGGTAGGCAAGACCGAGCGTCATGTCGATTTCGGGGTTTTCCGGATCCAGTTCCTTGGCCTTCGTAAGCTCGCGCATCGCGGCGGGCAGGTTTCGCTGTTCCAGGTAGGTGACACCCATCTGCATCCGGGCGGACGCCTCTTTCTTCATGTCCTTCGTCGGTGCCGAACAGGAGAGGAACATCCCGCCCGCCACCAGGAACGCCGCCGTAACGATCCCCAATCGTGCGCCCCGGGTCACAGGTACTTCCCGATGAGAAGGGATAGCCGCTTTCTCGCGGCCGCCGGGATCTTCTTCGGATCGGTGATGATGGCGTAGCGCAGCGTCTCCCCGCACCCGCAATTCCCCTCCCCGGGCAGGCGTCCC
The DNA here is from genome assembly GCA_049688015.1 of Candidatus Deferrimicrobiaceae bacterium. Lineage (GTDB taxonomy): Bacteria > Desulfobacterota > Deferrimicrobia > Deferrimicrobiales > Deferrimicrobiaceae > CSP1-8. The sequence goes on from JBAVJZ010000155.1 coordinate 760, forward strand.
GCCACCTCGCGGACAATCTGCTTCGAGTGTTCCACGTTTTGTCGGATGATCGCCAGGATCGCCTCGATGGAGACGTCCTCCTCGCTCTCGTGCCAGCAATCGTAGTCGGTGGCCAGAGCCAGGGTGGCGTAACAGATCTCCGCCTCCCGGGCGAGCTTCGCCTCGGGCATGTTCGTCATGCCTATCACATCAACACCCCAATTCCGGTAGATCCGGGATTCCGCACGGGTGGAAAACGCCGGACCTTCCATGCAGAGATATGTGCCTCCCCGATGGGTACGTCTTACGACCTTCTTTGCCGAAACGTAAGCGATTTCCGCGAAAGACGGGCAAACGGGATCGGCGAAGGGGATGTGCCCCACGACACCGTCAGAGAAAAACGTATTGGGCCGGAACCGGGTATGATCGAAGAACTGGTCAACCACCACGATGTCCCCCGGCCGGATTTTCTCCTTCATGCTTCCCACGGCGGAGAGGGAAAGCAGCCACCTTGCGCCGATTTTCTTCATGGCGTAGATGTTGGCCCGAAAGTTGATCTGGAACGGCGGGATCCGGTGCCCCCTTCCGTGGCGGGGGAGGAAGGCGACCGTCCTATCCCCGATCTCCCCGATCACCAGGGCATCGGAAGGGTCCCCGAAGGGAGTGCGGACTCTCACGGTCCGGACGTTCTTCATCCCCTCCATCTTGTACAACCCGGAACCGCCGATAACACCAAGAATTTCCGACATTATCCTATCGGGCTCCTTTCGGGAGGCATTCTCTTTCCCAATATAGGGAGAACATTTCCGGTGCTCAAGGGTTTTTCGACACCTCCGCTCGCCCGGAACGCGATCTTCCGGTGGGCCGCAGGTCCGCGGACGCGCACCGTAACTGTCCACAGGCGGCGCGGATATCCGCTCCCCTCCGCTCCCGGGTGATCGTCCGGACCCCTGCGTCCATCAGGATATTGCGGAAACGGTCGATGGACGCCGGGGACGGCGGTCGGAAATCCCCGTTCTCATGGGGATTTACGGGAATCAGATTGACCTTGATGCGGGCACCCGACAGCAGACCCGCAAGCGCTTCGGCTTCCGGCGGGGAATCGTTTACCCCAGAGAGGAGGACGTATTCCACGGTTACCTGTCGTCCGCTCCGCAGAGGGATCCTCCGCATTTCCGCGACCACCTCCTGCAACGGGTATTTCCTGTTTACGGGCATGAGCCGGGATCGAACGCATTCGCTGGCCGCATTGAGCGACACGGCGAAGCTCACCGGGTACCGTTTAGCCAGTTCCCGCATCGCCGGGACGATCCCCGCCGTTGAAACGGTCACCCGTTTCCCTGACATTCTGAACCCGAACGGGGAGAGCAGGATCTCGATCGCGCGGGACAGCTCCGGGACGTTTTCGAGCGGCTCACCCATACCCATGAAGACGACGTTCGTCAGCCGCTCTCCCCTCCCTGCCAGTCGACGGGCGGCAAAGCATGCCTGGTGGATGATTTCGGCCGACGTCATATTCCGCCGGAACCCCAACGCCCCCGTCGCGCAGAATGCGCAGGACAGGGCACACCCAACCTGCGTGGAGACGCAGAGCGTCCTGCGGGCTTCCTCGGGGATCAGCACGCTCTCGATCGCCTCCCCGTCCTCCAGCCGGAACAGGAACTTCTCCGTCCCGTCATGCGATACCTCCTCCTTTTCCACGGGGGGAGAAGAGATCCTGCACGACTTCCCGATCTCTTCCCGGAAGTCCCGGGAAAGGTCGGTCATCACGGAAAACTCCTCCGCGTGACGACGGTAGATCCAGCGGGACACCTGCATGGCCCGGTAACGCTCCTTCCCCCGGGATCGGAAGAAGCGTGACAGCTCCTCCAGGGGCATCCCCTTGAGATCCATGCGCGCATCATCCATGGCATTCATCATACAACGGGGTGGAGGAGGCAGTCGCAATACGACGGGGAGAGGGACACGATCCCGGCCCGACCGATTCGTCTCCTGTGGATCCGGGTCTGGTCGCTTCGCCGGGGAATGCGTCTTATCGCATCAGTTCCAGGTCGCTGAAAAAATACCGTATCTCGGTTTCCGCCGTCTCCGGGGCATCGGATCCGTGGACAATGTTCTGTTCCACGTTGTGGGCGAAGTCGGCGCGGATCGTCCCCTTGTCCGCCTTCTTCGGATCCGTGGCTCCCATAAGCGTCCGGTTCCGCGAGATCACGTCCTTCCCCTCCAGCACCAGTACAACGACGGGACCCGAGGACATGAATTCCGTAAGGGAACCGAAAAACGGCCGTTCGCGATGCACGGCATAAAACCCCTCCGCCTCCCTCCGCGTGAGCCGGAGCATCCGCATCGCAACGATCCGGATCCCCTCCTTCTCGAACCGGCGGGTCACTTCGCCGATGAGACCTTTCTTGACTCCGTCGGGCTTGATGATCGACAGCGTTCGCTCCATCTCACGCCGCCGTTCGCGCCTTGGCGACGTTGTACCCCGCTTTCAGCGCTTTCTTGTTCAGTTCCTCGGTGCCCTTGGGAACGCGGGAGAGGACGGCTTTCTCTATCGCCTCGTAGCTTACCTGGCCGGTGATGGCGGCGATCGCCCCGATGGCAACGATGTTCGCAACGAACGATTTGCCGATCTCTTCCGTTGCCGTTCGTATGATCGGGAGCTTGAGCACCTTGAATGTCCCTTTCGGGATCTCCTTGACGAAGTCCTCGTCCACGAGGAGGGTGCCGTCCGGCTTCAGGTCCTTGTAGTATTTTGTGCACGCCTCCTGCGTGAGCGACAACTGCAGATCGATGGATGTGGCCTTCGGGAAGTGGATCGTCTTGTCCGAGATGATCACCTCGGATTTGGAGGCCCCGCCGCGCGCCTCCGGCCCGTAGGACTGGCTCTGGACCGCGTTCTTCTTGTCGTAGATGGACGCCCCCTCGGCGAAGATCACACCCGCGAGAATCAATCCCTGCCCCCCGGACCCGGAGAAGCGGATCTCGTAACGGCTCATGGCGTTATGCCCTCCCCTCGGACGCTTTCCTGATGCGGTCCACCATGCCGTAATAGGTATCGCAGTACTCGGAGGCCTCCTTCTTGAAAAGAACCCCCGTGGGAAATTTGCCGGCGGTCTTCTCGGGGGGCAGCTTCTCGAAGGCCGTTACGGGGAGCGCCGAATCCTTCATCCACAAGAGCATGTCCGTCGGGCTCCGGAACTTGTTCCTGCGCCCGTGCGTGGTCGGGCAGGCGTTGATGATCTCCAGCACCGACAGCCCCTTGTGCTCGATGGCGCCGGCGATCAGCTTGTCGAGCGCGGCGGCGTGGTAGGCGGTTCCCCGCCCCACCCAGCTGGCGCCGGCCCCCTTGGCCAACTCGGGGATGTTGAACGAGGGGTCGATGTTCCCGTACGGCATCGTCGTGGCGATGTGCCCCAACGGCGTCGTCGGGGAGTACTGCCCGCCCGTCATCCCGTAGATGAAGTTGTTGAACACCATGACGGTGAGGTCGATGTTCCGGCGGCACGCGTGGATGAAGTGGTTTCCCCCGATCGCTGTCGCGTCGCCGTCCCCGCTGACCACCAGGACGTGCTTGTCGGGATTTGCCATCTTGAGCCCCGTCGCGAACGGCAGGGCCCGTCCGTGCGCCGTATGGAGCGTGTTGAAATCCACGTAGCCCGGAAGCCGTGACGCGCATCCGATCCCGGAAACCATGGCGATGTCGTTCTTGGGGATCTTCAGGGAATCCACCGCGCGCAGAAGGGACTTGAAGACGATCCCGTACGTGCAGCCGGGACACCAGATATGCGGGAGCTTGCCACCCCGGATATATTGATCGTAATTGAAGGCCATTTACCCAACCTCCTTTACTTTCTCGAGAATCTGCGCAGGGGTGATGGGATCGCCGTCCACACGGTAGATCCCTTCCACCCTGCACCGCCCCTTTGCGCACCGCTCGACCTCGAAAATGATCTGCCCCAGCGACAACTCCGGCACGACGATGCTCTTCACCCGGGACGCAATGGCCGATACCTCCTCTTCCGGGAAGGGCCAGATGGTCAGAGGCCGAAACAGCCCGGCCTTGATCCCCTCCGCGCGGGCCGACTCCACCGCCGTCCTCGCCGACCGCCCCGAGATGCCGTAGCCGAACACGACCACGTCAGCATCCTCTGTCAGGAACTCCTCGTACCGGATGATATCCTTCCTGTTCGCCTCCACCTTGCGCATGAGCCTCATCTCGTCCGTGTGGATCCTCGGTGAGGCGTTCACGGGAAAACCGTCCGGCCCGTGGTTGAGGCCCGTTACGTGATACCGGTATCCCTCGAAGAAATTCGCCATGGGAGGTACGTCTCCCCCGCTGTCGTCGTAGGGGAGATATTTCTCGGGGGCGCAATCCGGCCTCGTTCTGTCCACCACGGGAAGAACACCCTGATCGGGGATCTCGATCCGTTCCCGCATATGCCCTACGATCTCGTCGAACGCGATGACAACCGGGGTGCGGTATTTCTCGGACAAGTTGAAGGCACGCACGGTCTCGGAGAAGATCTCCTGGACATATGCCGGGGTCAGGCAGATGGCCGGGTGGTCGCCGTGCGTCCCCCATCGGCACTGCATGATGTCGCTCTGCCCGGGGCCGGTCGGGACACCGGTCGACGGCCCGCCGCGCATCACGTTCACGATGACGCAAGGAATTTCGGTCAGGGCGGCGAATCCGATGTTCTCCTGCTTGAGGGAGAACCCGGGACCCGACGTGGCCGTGAGCGACTTCCGGCCGGCCAGCGATCCCCCGATCACCGCGGCCATCGCCGCGATCTCGTCCTCCATCTGCAGGAACGCCCCCCGGATAAGGGGAAGGCGCCTGGCCATGTATTCCGCCACCTCGGTGGAAGGCGTGATCGGGTACCCGGCGAAGAACGTGCATCCCGCGTAGAGCGCCCCTTCCGCGCATGCTTCGTTTCCCTGGAGCAGTTTGATCGTCCCCACCGTTATTCTCCTTTTTCGGTTCGGTCGGTACCGTTATTTCTTTTCCACGAAGATCGCGAAATCGGGACACCGGAGCTCGCACGCCATGCAGACGGTGCACTTGTCGATGTCGACCACCTTTACCGTGAACATGTCCATCCCCAAAACCTTTGTCGGGCACAGCTTGACGCAGATCTCGCATCCCTTGCAGAAGCGCGGGATGATGCTGATCTTTACCTTCTCGTTTTCCGTCGCCTCGATCTTTTCGACCGCCGCTACCTTTTCTTTGGTCATCGTTGCCATCCTCTCACTCCTAGTGGACTTTCCCGCCGAGCCGTTTGGCAAGCGTGATCCCCAGATCCGAGGGCGCCTCGGATACCGAAATGCCCGCCGCCCGGAATGCCTCGATCTTTTCCGCCGCAGTCCCCTTTCCGCCGGAGATGATGGCGCCCGCGTGCCCCATCCTCTTTCCCTTGGGTGCCGTCTGGCCCGCCACGAATCCGACGACGGGCTTGCTCATATTCGCCTTCACGAAGGCCGCCGCCTCCTCCTCGGCCGTCCCGCCGATCTCGCCGATCATGATCACCGCCTCGGTCTTCGGATCCTCCTGGAAGGCCGCCAGGACGTCGATGAAGTTCGTCCCGTTCACGGGATCTCCGCCGATGCCGACGCAGGTGGTCTGCCCCATCCCCAGGATGGTCACCTGGTGGACGGCCTCGTACGTAAGCGTTCCGGACCGGGAAACGATGCCGATCGCTCCCGGCTTGTGGATATATCCCGGCATGATCCCGATCTTGCACTCGCCCGGCGTGATGATGCCCGGGCAGTTCGGCCCGATCAACCGTGTCTTCTTCCCGTTCATGTACCTCTTGATCTTCACCATGTCGAGGATGGGGATCCCCTCCGTGATGCAGACGACCAGGTCGATCCCGGCGTCGACCGCCTCGCAGATGGCGTCCGCGGCAAACGCATTGGGAACATAGATAACGCTTGCGTTGGCTCCCGTCGACCGAATTGCATCCTCCATCGTGTTGAACACCGGGACCCCTTCGACCCGTGTTCTCGCCTTGCCGGGAGTGACGCCGCCGACGACCTTCGTGCCGTATTCCAGCATCTGCTTAGTGTGGTAGGCTCCCACCGAACCGGTGATCCCCTGAACGAGAAGTTTCGTATTCTTGTCGACCCAGATGCTCATGGTCGTCCCCCCTCAATTCGTCCGGGCGGCGGCCACGACTTTTTCCGCCGCGTCCTTCATGTCCGACGCAGTAATGATATTGAGTTTAGATGCGCTCAGAATCTCCTTCCCCTTCTCCACGTTGGTCCCCTCCTGCCGGACGACGAGCGGGACCTTGAGGCCGAGCGCCTTGACAGCCGCAACGACCCCCTCGGCGATCACGTCGCACCGCATGATGCCGCCGAAAATGTTGACCAGGATCGCCTTTACGTTCTTGTCGGATACGATAAGCCGAAAGGCATTGGTCACCTGTTCGGTGGATGCGCCCCCCCCCACGTCGAGGAAGTTGGCAGGCGACCCTCCGCTCATCTTGATCATGTCCATCGTCGCCATCGCAAGTCCCGCCCCGTTGACCATGCAGCCGATGTTCCCGTCAAGCCGGATGTAGGAGAGGTCGTACTTGGATGCCTCGGTCTCCGTGGGGTCCTCCTCGTCGAAATCCCGGAGCGCCTGGATATCCTTGTGGCGGAAGAGCCCGTTTCCGTCGAAATTCATCTTCGCGTCGAGCGCGATGATCTCTCCGTCCTCGGTCAGCACCAGGGGATTGATCTCGGCCAGGGAGCAGTCGGTCTCGACGAAGGCGCTGCTGAGCGCCATCATGAACTTGACCGCCTTGCCCGTCAGTTCCGGCGGTATGGACAACCCGAAGGCGAGATTTCGGGCCTGATACGGCATGAGCCCCAGCGCCGGGTCGATGTATTCCTTGAGGATCTTTTCCGGCGTGCGAGCGGCCACGGTCTCGATCTCCATCCCCCCCTCGGTCGACGCCATCATTACCGGGCAGAACGATCCGCGGTCTATGACCATCCCGAGGTACATCTCCTTCTTGATCGCTCCCGCCTGCTCTACGAGGACCCGTTTCACCTTCATTCCCCGCGGCCCTGTCTGGGGGGTCACCAGGGTCATCCCGATGATCTGTTTCGCGTGCGCCCGGGCTTCCTCAGGCGTCTTGGCCAGTTTGATGCCGCCGCCTTTCCCCCGTCCTCCCGCGTGGATCTGGGCCTTGACGACGACAGGCGTCCCGAACTCCATGGCGATGACCTCTGCCTCCAAGGGAATATCCGCCACTTTGCCTCTGGGAACGGCCACGCCGTACTTGGCCAGGATCGCCTTGGCCTGATACTCGTGGATGTTCATGCCCTTCGACTCCTCCCGGAATATTTTTTATGCGCTGGGGACCACGGGATGTAAGGAGAAACAAGGAAACGGATGCCTCCTCCCCCCCCGGGGAGACACCCGCTCGCAACTCACGTCAAAGACCAAGTATACTCCACAATCACCCCTCTTGAAATGGGCGAAGGGGGGACCGATGGTCCCCCCTTTTTCGATCACAGCGTCTTTCGGCGGAATTTTCCGCCACCCGAGGATCCCGGCCGGCCGGATTCCTCAGAAGCCAAGCCGGTCCACCGCCCCGCAAAGCTCCCTGACCGCATCGGCCGACATTTTCAGCGCGGCGGATTCCGCCTCGGAGAGCTTGAAACTCACGACCTCCTCTACCCCGTTCGCCCCCAGTTTCGCCGGGAGACCCACGAACAGGCCGTCGCATCCGTCGTACTTGCCCTGTGAAAGCACCGCACAGGGCAGGATCATCTTCCTGTCCAGAAGGATCGATTCGCACATCTGGGCGGCCGCGGACGAGGGTGCGTAGTAGGCGGAGCCCGTTTTGAGGAGGGCGACGATCTCCCCCCCTCCCTTTCGGGTCCGCTCGACGATTGCGTCGAGCTTGGCCCTGGGAATGATGTCCTCCACCGGGATGCCTGCCACCGTGGTGTACCTCGTAGAAGGCACCATCGTGTCGCCGTGTCCGCCCAGAACGAACGCGGTGATATCATTGACCGACACCTGGAGTTCCATCGCGATGAAGGTTCGGAACCGGGCGGAGTCGAGAATGCCGGCCATTCCCATCACCTTGTTCTCGGGGAGTTTGCTGTATTTGTGGGCGACATAGGTCATCGCGTCGAGCGGATTGGATACGACGATGACCATCGCGCCGGGAGACTTCGAAACCGACTTCAGGGTGACGTCCTGGACGATTCCCGCATTTACCTTGAGAAGGTCGTCCCTGCTCATCCCCGGCTTTCGGGGGAGGCCGGATGTGATGACGATGATGTCGGACCCGGCGGTGTCTTCATAGCCGTTGGCGCCGGTCACCTTCGCGTCGAATCCGCAAACAGGCCCCGACTGCATGAGATCAAGCGCCTTCCCCTGCGGCATCCCCTCCACGATGTCCACAAGCACCACATCGCAGAAGTCCTTCTCGGCCAGCCGCTGGGCGGTGGTCGCCCCGACGTTCCCGGCTCCGATCACGGTGATCTTCTTCCGGCTCATCGAAGCCCTCACCGGTGGATAAGCGAAGGGATTATGACGGGCGGAAGCAAGTTTCTGAAGAGCGCCAGTGTTCCCTCCGTGGAATCCGGGGTGGAGGACAGGTTGGGACCGGTGTGGGGGGGGAGATTGCCCGCCCAAACCACGCACACAGTATACAAAGAGGCAAGGGATGTCAAGGAAAAACCATGGGAATCGGCGTTTATTGGCTGT
>JBAVJZ010000156.1:0-17254 GCA_049688015.1 Candidatus Deferrimicrobiaceae bacterium
AAAGCCGGCAACTGGGACACGATTCTCTTTCGTCTTTTCGACCGAACATACCGCGCTAAGACGCCGCAGAGAAGAACGGGGCACCCCCCGGCTACAAAAGACCAGAAAATATCTCTAGTCGAGACAATGGTGCTGAGAGCTGCTATGCCGCCGGCCGCGAGAAGGATTACCCGAACTTGTCCCGGTGCGAAGGACAGGAATTCTTCCCGAAGAATTCTCGATGTAGATTCCGAGGTGTTGTCCAAACGAGATCGAAGAAAAGGGGCGAGGGTACGAATGAGAAAACAGGATAAGGATGCCGCACCGCCGATGAAAAGAGAATATTCGGTGAAGGTCATGCCCATGGGTTATCCCCGGAGATAAGAAATTTCGAGGGGATTCCTGTCGGGAGTAGTTTCCCGCCAGTCGAGGATCCTCTCTCCTTTGTCCACCGGAAAATTTCCTGCAGCAGGATCTGGCTATCGCTCATTCCCGTCACCTCGGTTCGAGATGTAACGGTTCTGTTTCCGTCGCCCATCCGGCTTATATGCACGAGGATGTCGATTGCGGATGCGATCTGCTCCCGGATTGCCTTGACGGGGATCTCCACCCCGGAAAACAGGACCATCGTTTCCAGTCGACGAAGCATGTCACGGGGAGTGTTCGCATGGCCGGTGGTAATAGATCCGTCGTGACCGGTGTTCATCGCCTGAAGCATGTCGAGGGCTTCTCCGCCTCTGCATTCTCCCACGATGATTCGGTCCGGCCTCATCCTGAGAGAATTTCGCACCAGATCCCGGATAGTTATAGACCCCACCCCCTCGATATTGGGGGGGCGGGCTTCCAAAACAATAACGTGAGGTTTCATCAACTGGATTTCCGCTGCGTCTTCGATTGTGACGATCCGTTCTTCTTCCGGGATAAACTGGGAGAGTGCATTCAGGAGAGTGGTTTTGCCGGACCCGGTTCCTCCGGAAACGATGATGTTCATTCTACGTATGACTGCTTCCCGTAAATATTCCGCGGCCTCTCCGGAAAGAGTACCGAGCCCGATGAGTTCCTCCAGGGAGAACGGTATTTTTCGGAACTTCCGAATGGTGAGACACGGCCCAGTGAGGCATGCGGGGGGGATAATCGCGTTGATTCGGGAGCCGTCCGGCAGACGCGCATCGACATAAGGGGAGGACTCGTCGATACGCCTGTTTACACCGGATATCATTCGGTCTATCGTCCCGCGGAGGGTTTCGGTGGATATGAAGGAAATACCGGTAAGGGTCAATTTCCCCGCTTTTTCGACATAAATGGAATTTTTACCGTTGACCATGATTTCCGTAACATGGGGGTCGGAAAGTAATGGGGTGATGGGACCATAAGAGAACAACTCGTCCAGAATGCCATTCCTGATGGTTTCCTCTTTCTCTTTCGGTAAAGTCATCCGCTTCAGTTCCACGCGAAGGTGCTGGTCCGCCCGCTCCTTCATGGATTCCTCGTCTTCTGCGATTTTCCCCGTGTTTCGGGAATCCAGGTGGGATACGACCTTCTGATGAAGGGAACGACGAAGTTCTGCGTACATGCCGGTTCTCCTTTAATCGATGATTCGAAAGCGCATCCGTTCCTCTTCCTGCGCCTCCTTTGCCTGCCATGCTGCGACCTCGTTCTTGCCTCCGTCCCGGACTTCCGTAGGCGTAATAAAAATTGCGAGTTCGGTTTTATTTTCACGGAAGCTTCGGGACTTGAACAATTCGCCCAGAACCGGGATCTGGCCTAGCAACGGGACTTTTGTCACGTCTTTTGCCATCTCGTTTTTCAACAGTCCGGAAAGCATGACAGTCTCTCCGGCAGTGGTGGAGAAGTTCGTGGTCACCCTCCGGGTAAGGAACCCCGGGACATCCGATCCTCCGCTTCCGTGGTCTACGGTGCTGATTTCGGCCGTTAACTGCGTTCGAATGCGGTTGTCGTGGTCCATAATCGGCCCAAGCCTGAGAATGATTCCGTAGGTTTTCCATTCCACGGTTCTTGTTTCCGGAGTGATGATCACAATCGGAATTTCCCCTCCTGCAAGAAATTCCGCTCTTTCTCCGCTTTCGCAAACCAGCCTGGGGTTTGCCAGTATCTTCGCCCGACCGTCCGCCATGAGGATATTGAGTCTTGCCTCGAATTCAGATGTGATTCCAAAAGAGGTGTTTTCCCGGGATCCGTAGGACCAGGCTCCCTTTGCAGGGAGAGAATCCGGCCACCGGATTCCGAGATGGGTTGTTGCTCCTTTGCTGATCTCGATTATTTTCAGGTCGTATGATAGAAGTGTTCGTTTCTCCTCGGGGAGGGAAATCCGGAGATGGACCCCGTCCCGTGTCCGTGCGAATGTCTCGAGAAGATTCCTGTCCCGTGTTGTAGGCACGGTGCCGGTGATCATCACCGACGATCCGACTTGAGTGACAATCAACCCGGGAAATGTTGCCGTAAGGTTCCTTGTTTCCTCAGCCAAGGCGCTAGCTTCCCCCACGACATGAATCATCCATGTCCGTTTCTCGTTTCTCCTCCAGAGTACGAGATCCGTTTCCCCCTCTTTTTTCCCCACGACGAGGATTCCGTCATTTCGGGGAAGGGGACGTGCTTCAATGATTTCCGGGTTCCCAATGGATATCCTCCTTGTGTCCTGAAATTCGATAATGTGTTGGAATCCCGGTCGGAGATGGATCGGTTCTCCAAACGAGACGGGAGGAAGAATAGACTTCCAGAGGACACAGAAGAGAAAGATAAACGCAATTATTGGTAAGCGGATCATTCAAGTTCCCACGCATGGAAAGAGGATTGCGCGCTTCGTTCCCGAATTCCGGCTTTCCAAATTTCGATGGGCGGAGAGGGTTTCGGAAGCACTCTCTTTCTCTTCTGCCGAACGTCAGGATCACCAGGATTTCGGAGGAGCCAGGAAATACTTCCTACACGAGCAGCCGTGGAAAGCCGAGTTGCCTCATCCGGTGTGACGGAAACGGTTATGGTGTCGATTTCGTCCTCTTCTCTTTCGGAGGAAAGGGGAAGAAATTGGCGATTCACCGCTAACACAGGTACATGGAAGAGTAAGGGAGTGAATCCCCGATGATCTTTTTCTTCCTTCAGGAGGTCCACATGGTCTCCAGGTCGAAGGAGACCAGAAAATGAGGTTTTCCTGTCAGCCTCAACCGTCATGGCGCGCTTTCCTTTCGCAATCGTCAGAGAGAACGAATCCGCCGCGAAAGGTTCTTCCACGTCCGTCCACAATACCGGCTCACCTTCCGATATTTCCAATTTTGCTCTTGCCCCCAGAAGAAGAGAAAAATCCGATGCCGGGACATTACGTCTACTTGTTCCGGAGGAGGGGACGGCTTTCTTGGACAGGTTTTCCAGGGAAAATGTCGTTCCGGTGGGGATCGAGGTGGCTGCTACGACGATTTCCGTGGGGGCGGCTTTCCCCAGAATGTCTCTTTCAACAATGGAGATACGTTGTCTGGCTGCGAAGATGGCAAGCATCGTCAGAATCATTCCGGCGATGAGAGGAAGGAAATCCGTCATTTTATTTTTCCCGTTGCCAGACGTACAGGAAGTCCCCTTCGTTCTCTTCCAGAAAGACAATGGCTGTCTCCCTTCCGGCGCGAATTGTCCCGATGCTAACCGGCGTTGCGTGTTCCTTGATGTCGACAAACGTCCACCCTTTGGCGGCAAGCTCCTTCCTGGCGTATCTTCCATTCGGGGAAATCTTTCCGGTGGTGATATCGAGGAATCCGAGTCCGGTTTCCATCTCCATGTTGTCCTCTACGTGAAGACAGGACGGCAAAGGGAAGGAACGGGATCGCATTCTCGACTGTTCCTCGGAAAGAATGTCGAGAACGCAATCCCCCGAATCCAGGGGCTCCCGGGGGATACGGCCGGTATCGATCCCCAGCTTGCGTAATTCCTCATTCAGGACAGAATTACCGCTGGATGTTTTTCCCAATGAGTACCATTTGCCATCCAGGGAAAAGGAGCGCGTGGAATTAAGCAATCCGTTTATGCGGACAGGAAATGCGTATACGGATAATGCACCGGCCGCCAGCAAAGCGGCAATGAAGCTGCCGATAGGTTTCAACGGATAACCCCCAAGAGAACAATACCCTGGACCCATTGGCGCACACGTTTTCCAGAGGAAGTGTCTTTTCCCCAGCAATCCACATTCGATTCCGTCTTCTGAAGGATTCTCACAGTCGGCATCCATCGTTGCGCTCCGATCTCATCCCATCTCTTCCGTACTTCCACGGCAGCCGTCGTACTGCCCGCAAGGGAGGGAAAAGGCGCCGGAAGAAGGCGGCCCCCTTTGTTTCTTACGGAATGGATGTCAACAGTTTCTTCCTCGGGGAGTATGGACATGGAAAGTTCTCGTTCGATCCCCCGATAATTTCGCCCCACACGAAGTGTTTCCGTAAACGCAGCGGATTCCGCTCTGGATTTCAGAATGGAGGTCCGTGTCGACGCGTAAGCGCCCAGGAGCAGGACAAGAAGGAATGGTATTGTCAAAACAATTTCCAGAAGGGCTTGTCCTTCATCTCGGTGCGCTGTCATTCTTCCTCCCAGACACTGTGAATCTTGATTTCCAGGACATTTCCGTCGCGCTTCCTCCGTAGGCCTCGGCGGAAGTCTCGAACACGAACCGGTTCTTTGATGCGGGAGGGAAAAAGGGGACGGGAATGGAAGAAACTGACTTGAATCCGGTAAATCGGACTTTTTGGCGAACCGGGAGATCGATTTCGGGAACTAGCATATAGATCGGGTCTGGATTTGTTCCAAGGAAGGATCGCAGGGCCGAGTCGATGATTCCCACGACCTTTCCGACTATCTTTTTCGCCCATTTCCATTTGCGGATTTTTCGTTTCACATCGTTGATGGGGGAGATGGCATCGGCGAGGGTGAGGGGAGAACTTCGGGTCAGGTGGAGTTCAAGGGTTTTTTCGTGGTCATGAGGTCCTCTCGGGTCGAATGGGTAGAGAATCCCCTTAACCTGCAATTCCCTGGATAGCCTGACGGTTTCCGCCAACACAAAATAGGGGATCGCCTCCTTGATTTTTTCCGCCCATTTTGCGAATCGGCGGGCAGTGTTCCAGGCGGAACGGATGACCCGTGCTGCCTTCCTCGAATATTTCAAAAAGGCAGACAAACCAAACCCTGTCAACGCGGCGATCGCCGTGGCGGCCCATAACACGGATGTCCACCGGATAAGGCGGAAACACTGCTCGATTCCGTCGTTCAGGGCGGCGATCATGTTCAGCCCCCTTGCTTCCCAGGTGGCGGCCGAAAGGACGATGGCATCGACCGCATTTGCGGATGCGACCTTTTCGGTTCCGAGATGAGAAAGGTACACTGCCATGAACACAACCGAAAGAATGGCCGTGAGGATAGTGAGGAGAAGCACAGCTGCCTGCCCGTATGCACCTTGTCGAACGTACAAGGTCTGTCTGGAAAACATCGATATCATTGTTACTCCACGGTCACCCATCGGGATGAATGAAGAAGAAGGAAATATTGGTCCCTTGTCCGTGTTTTCTTTACCGGGGCGATAGCGTAAAGGATCCGGTTGATCAACGGCACACTGAGTTCCAGCCAGTGGGTTAGACGCAGGCAATAGGCCTCCCCCGGGAGAGCGGTATGAGCAGGAGTCCCTTTTCCTTGACGGGAAAATTCGATCGATGTGAGTCGAGTGGATCCCGATTTTCCCCCGGGGCGGTGGAGACAGACCGAGGCGGCTTCTGCAAGCGCTGCCTCCTTGGCTTTCCGAACATCGGTCCGGGCATGAAGCGCGAATTTTCTGGCGGCAAAATGGGCTGCCGTCTCCACGGCACTCTGCCCCGCCCAAAGAAGGGAGAGCTGAATGGTCCCCATCATTAACATTAGGAGGACCGGACCTCCGATAAGAAATTCCACCATTGCCGCTCCTGGCCGGTTACCTGTTTTCCGAGGCATAGTCCTTCAGGGTTCTCTGGTTCGTCTGCTCTTTCGCTTTTGTCGAGAGAGACTTCACCTGCACGGAACTTCCGGACATGGCGGCAACGATCGTGGAGAGTTGATGCCTGAGCTGGTTGCCGAAGATGTTTACGACCCCGATCGCGGCGATGGCGACCAGCGCGACAATGATGATGTATTCGGTAAGGCCCTGACCGCTTTGTTTCCTCATCCCTGTCCCTTTTCGCTTCATGCCTGTGTCCCTCCTTCCCTTTGCGGGTTTGCAGACGAATACGAGCAAGGGGCATGCCCGAAAATGTCCGGGATAGAGTCGGTGAATAATGATGAAAATTAGGAGAGATGGACGAAGGGGATCATGAGGAGAGGGGGAGTGGGAACCAAGAGGGTTTGAATTTCAAACTGCAGGTACGGCTATCGAACCTATTGCATCGTTCGGATACCGTACTTCTTCAGTTTCTCGAACAAGGTGGATTTGGCAATACCAAGCTCCCGGGCGGTACGGGTCTTGTTCCCCTTTTGTCGGGACAGTTCGCTCAGGATATTGGTTTTCTCCGACTGTTCCCACCGGGACAGGGACTGGTCAATAACTTCCGGGGAAGCATCGGAATGGGCAGGGAGAAGGAAGGCGAAATCCCGAGGTGTGAGAGAGGGAGAATCACCCATCACCACCGCCCGCTGGATGGCGTTACGGAGTTCCCGCACGTTACCGGGCCAATCGTAAGAGGAAAGGAGTTCCACCGCAGGACCGGAAAGTTCCGGGACCGCCCGATTTGCCCGGGAAGCGGCATCCGCAAGAAAGTGCGTCGCAATCGGGAGGATATCCTCGCGTCTGTCCCGTAAAGGGGGGACTGTAAGAGTGATTGTGCTGATACGGAAGTAGAGATCGTCGCGGAATCTTTTTTCGGACAGCTCCTTTGTCAGGTTTCGGTTTGTGGCTGCGAGGATTCGGACATCGACGAGAATAGATTCGTTACCTCCGACCCGTTTGATCTCCTTCTGTTCGAGAGCACGCAGGAGCTTGGGCTGCAGGCGATAGGGGAGTTCCCCGATTTCGTCCAGAAAAATGGTCCCGCCGTGGGCGATCTCGAAGGCCCCTCTCCTTTGTGTGGTTGCTCCGGTGAACGCCCCTTTTTCGTGGCCGAAGAGTTCGCTTTCGATCAACTCCGGGGAAATTGCACCACAGTTGACGATTACGAGCGGGCTATCTTTCCGGTAGGAATATTCGTGGATTCCCCGTGATGCGAGTTCCTTACCACTGCCGGTCTCACCCTCAATCAAAACGGGAAAGTCGGAACCGGCCACCTTATATATATTTGATATAAATTCATTTATTACAGTACTATTCCCTATCATATCTAAGGTAGAAATTGATGTTCTTTGGGGTATTTTCTTTTCGATACGAGGAAGAGAATCCACGGCAGAACCAGAAACAACCGTTGGAGGTTCGGGCGCAGAAGGCGATTTTCCATGCCGGGAAAAGTGGATCTGGTATGGTCCGATGGAAAAAGAAACGCCTCCCTCCAGTTGCACCTGGGAGATTCGTTTCCCATCGACAAGAGTTCCGTTCTTGCTGTTGTCGGACAGGAAATACTGATCACCCACCCGGAAAATACGTGCGTGAAGCCGGCTTACCGAAGGATCGGGCAGCAAGAGATCTGCCTCCTTGCTTCTTCCGATCCTGACCTCTTTTAATCCGAGCCGGATTTCGACGGTCATACCGTTCGAGATCGAGACAGACAGGATTGCCGGATTTTCTGCCGGAATCATGGGGAACCTCTGTGTGTTTACTGTACTCGTGAGCAAAAGGAATGCCGGAATCTTACCTTATTTCCCATCTCGCCGCTTCCCCTAACTTGTTCGTTGATAATAGAATCATGAAGATCCCGAATATTTGAGGGGAAGATTGCATCGCAATAATTAATAGAGAATCCATCCGCCCGGGAGGCTCTCATGTCTGCGGAAACTACCGATTTCCTCTGCCAAAGGATCGTCGAAAACTCTCCCGACGCGATCATCTTCTCCGACCAGGACGGGATCATCCGGCTCTGGAATCCCGGGGCCGAGGCGATCTTCGGGTATACCGCCGGAGAGGCGGTGGGGATGACGCTCGACATCATCGTCCCCGAAACGATCCGGGAGAGGCACTGGGAAGGGTACTATCGGGTGATGAAGACCGGGGTGACCAAGTACGGGAAAGATATGCTCTCCGTGCCGGGGATTCGCAAGGACGGCTCCCGGGTCTCTCTCGAGTTCTCCGTTGCGCTCATCCGGGACGAGGACGGCGTTCTTCTCGGCGTATCGGCCGTGCTGCGCGACGTGACCGTCCGCTGGCGGAAGGAAAGGGAATTGAAGGAACGGATCGCCGCGCTGGAAGGGCCTGCGAAAAAACCGGGTTCTCCTTCCTAACGCCGCCGGGAACTCCTGCAAAGGCACTGGCGGGGGAACCGGTACCCCCGCTTCCTTGCCCAAAGCACCCCCAGGGGGGACAACAGCAGGAGAAGGGCGTCCGCCGATGACGCCCCATCCTCTTTGGAATTCCGGCTTCCGATCGCACAACCTCCCCCCCCGCCCCCTCCATCGCTCGAACCTGTCACGAGGGCTACCGTAACCGTGTGCGTTGCCAGTGCGCTGTCGTCCAGGCCGTCGTTTACCCGTAAACCCACCTCGTACGTACCGGAACGGTCCGGGACCAGCGAGACGTTGTCCACATTCGCGGTCGTCAGAACCGAGGAGCTGGTAGAAGGCCTGGCAAGGAGGATCCAGTGGAAAGAGAGTGGCTGCCCGTCCGCATCCAGTCCCGTCCCCGTGATTGGGATCGACGTGACGTTATCAACCGCGGCAGGGCCCGAGATCGACGCGGTCGGTACGTTGTTTACGCGGATCGTCACACTGGCCTGGTTGTAGGGCGCGGATCCGGGTGAGGCATTGAGGGTGACCGGGTAGTCGCCCGGCGTGTTCGCGGTGAAAGTGGTGGTTGGCCCCGTGGGCGTGACCGTGGCCCCGGAGGCCGACCAGGAATACGTAGCGGCGGTGCCGTATGGTCCGGAGCTTTTCTCATCGGCCCGAAGGGTCAGGTTCTGGCCCGGCAGGGTTCGCGCGGGTCCGCTGATCCCTGCTACCGTTTCTGTTATCGCGCTCAGGGCGTTGACCTTGCCGTGTCCCCAGGTTGTGTCGGGAACTGCTGTTTGCAGGTCGGCCGTGCGCTTGAGCCGCTCGCGCATCTGCGCGCCCGTGAGGGCCGGATTCGACTCCCAGACGAGCGCTGCAATCCCCGCGACGTGAGGGGCGGACATGCTGGTTCCGGCTTCGATTGCGTAATTGTTGTCGATGACACCGAAGGAATAATTGGCTTCCGGTGCCTCGAGGGAGCGGGTGGAATAGATGACAAATCCGGGTGCCGCGATGTCCGGCTTGATCCTGCCGTCGCGCGTGGGGCCGAGACTGCTGAATGCGGAGATTCCATTCATGGTGTCAGGCTG
This sequence comes from Candidatus Deferrimicrobiaceae bacterium, assembly GCA_049688015.1. GTDB lineage: Bacteria > Desulfobacterota > Deferrimicrobia > Deferrimicrobiales > Deferrimicrobiaceae > CSP1-8. The sequence goes on from JBAVJZ010000156.1 coordinate 9,426, forward strand.
GCCGCTTGGGTACTGCTTTGTGTTGAATGATCCGACCGCGATTACATTTTCTGCATTGGCCGGTTCCGTAATGGTTCCTGTGCTGACCGCCGCCGTGAAAGTCCCCTCGGAGCGGTCGATGTAGCCGTCCACAGTGCCCGTTCCCCCGTTGCGGGTTCTCGTTAGCCGGATGCTGGCCGTCCCCGTGCCCGGCGGAGGCTGGAATGTCAGGAATATCAGGGTGTCTCCGTTGGGCGGGTTGGATGACTTGTTGCCTATGGCGATCCTGCCCGAAGGGGAGGTGCCCGCCGTTCCCGAAAGAAAGGTGATGCTTTCCGACCCCATTGTGGCGGTGACCGAATATTCGTCTTCCCCGTCCGCCCAGATTTCGACGTCTGCGAAATGCGTCCCGGAAGCGAATTCCACGATCTTATTTACGATCCCGAAGGGGGGCCAAGTCGTATGGAAGTGCTCGTTGAAATTTCTCTCGTTTCCCGCCGCCACCGTGATGATCTGCTTGCTCCCGGCCGTGCCCGTGGCCAGTGAATTGACGGTGGATTCGAAACTGCTCGTGCCGTCGTGCGGACCGAGAAACACGCCGAGACTCAAGTTGATCGAGACGGGAGTGGGTCCTGCGAAGAGGAGGAAGTCACTGATCGCAGCAATTATGGCTGACGTCTGGAAGCTGTCTGCCCCCGCCCTTCCGATCAGAAGCCGGGCTCCCGGGGCCATGCCGGTGTATGTTCCCGCGGATGCGGTGCCGTCCCCGGCGGCGATACCCGCCACGTGTGTCCCGTGTCCGTTGGTATCCTTGAGGGGATCCAGCCCCAATACGGAAAAAGTATGGGCGATCCGTCCGGCGAAATCGGGATGCGTGCCGGACAGCCCCGTGTCGACGATGCCGACATAGGTGTTGTCTCCCCGGAAGGATTGAGGCAGGGGGGGCGATCCCTGCTGGACGATGTCGGCGGATACGGCGGGCCTGCTCACGTCAAGCAGAGGCCATACGACCCTGTCCGGTTCCATGTACAGGATCGCGGGGCGGTGCGACAGATATCTTGTCGCGTCCGTGGGCAACCGGGCGGCGTAGATCCGCGGGAAGATTTTGCGCGCCGTGCCCCCCAGGTTCCGTATCTGATCGGGCAGAGCGTCGTCGTCTGCCGCAAGCCGGATGAGTACGGAAACCGGGGGCTCCTCCTGCGCGGGGATACTTTGCGGCGCCGATATCGCGCCCGGGGCGCTGCGGAACAGGATCGCCGGATCGATCTTTCGCCGGTCGGGGGCCACGTCCACGCCGGAAAGGGACGCCATCCCGAAAAGAATGCCGACAAGAAGAAGGAAATGTCTCGGACGGGGGTTGAAATACAAATGGGTACCTTTCGGGCGCGTCACATCGTCCGGGCTTTAGATGCACCTTCGTAGAAAAGTATTCGATCGTCTTCCAAAAGGCGGGGCAGGGAGGTGAGCGGGCCGGAGAGGGACCAGACGAGCCCGGCGCGCGAGGATATCGTGAATCCGGCCGCCTCCACGAATTTCTCCTCCTTTTCCTGCGGCATATCCCGGAACCGGACGAGAAAGTGCACCGTCTCGTTCTCTTTCCCATCGCTGAACTGCCGAAGAATCCCCATCAGGAATGCGGGGTGGATCCGGGTCAGGGGTCCCTGCCGGCAGAGGTAGTAGACTTTTTTCACGGACGGTTCTTTCAGGAGCGGAGGGATGTCGGGGGAGTTGAGCAGGACGATGGCCGCGTTTCCGAACGAGTCCAGCACCGCCAAATCGCGCTCATCCAGCATCGCCGACTGGGAAAGGAAGACGTCGGATGTAAATACGACGATCCCGGCGAAGAGCGCCGGCAGGTTCTCCCGGATGATCAGGCCGATCTTTTCGTCCCCTTTTGTCTTAAGGATCGCCTCCTCCTCCGGGGTAAGTTCCGGCCGCGGCCGGTCTTCCCGGCAGGCAGGCAGAAGCAACAAAAGGAGGAGTGCGAGGGAAAGGATTCGTCGGGTCATTGCTTCACGGGGAGGAGAAACCCGATGCGCAGGGTGGTGTCGAGGTACTTGCTGTCGTCGTACCGGCTTTTCAGGTTTACGGACCGGACGACGAGAGGCAGCGGTCCGTCCTCCATCCGGCTGAGGAGCCGGATCGCCTCCAGGTAGGTCAGGTTTTCCACCTTCAGATCGAACGCTTCTTCGGAAACGTATTCTCCGTTCCGGGGGCCGGCGGATTTGAGGCTGAACGCCGACTGGGGGAGCCCGGCCTGCTGAATTTCCGCAGTCAGGCGGGCCAGGGGGGAGTCGGACGAGTTGGCGGCAGCGGTTACGACTGCCATCTTCCGGCGCACCTCCCGGTCCAGACTCATCAGTTCCGGGCGCATCCTCCGAAGTTCCGCCAGGTCCTTCTCGGCCGACACCGCCGCCCGGGACAGCGAACGGACACGGGAAATCCCGGGGATCACCACGAAAGAGAGGAGTAAAATCAGGGCCGCCGCGGCCGCACCCAGGGCAAGAACGATTTTTTCCCGGCTACGAAGCATGGCCTTTGGCCTCTTTCTCGATGAGAATCGTGTATCGCAGCTTGCCGCCCCGTGCGCTTCCCTCGGATTCCTGGACGTTTACTTTCGTCTTCGGACCGAAGGCGTTGACGAGTGCGGTCCGGAACGTCTCGACCTGCTTCGCGGACTCCGCGTCGCCGGCGATCTGAAGGCGGCCGGAATCGAACGAGACCTCCCGGACGGAGATGTCTCCCCCATCCGGGAGGGCTCGGGATACCAATTCCAGCATGAAGGTCGCTTCCGGGAAGTCGGTTCCGAGCTCCTTGCTCTGCCGGGAAAGCGAAAGGATCTTCCCACGGATCTGCGCCGTCTCCTGGACGACCACTTTCACTCCGGGGACGGCCTCCGTGAATTCCTTCCGGATCTCGGCGTGGATCCGGGAGACTTTTTTATTCCCGGACCACTGCGCGATCCCGAGCGAGGCCGAAGCGGCAAGGACGGCGACCACTACTGCGACGGCCGCGACGCGGAGCCGGAACTGGCGCTTCGCTCTTTCCGATTCGGCTTCCGCCGAGGTGCGAAGGGAGAACCCTCCGGTCTCCTTGCCGTAGAAAGGGACCAGGGCCGCGCCGTAGGCAAACGGTGAGGCATCCTCCGCCGCTTCGGCGGGCGGAACGAAGGGGACCGCGTCAGGAACGATATCCGCAAGGGACGCGGGAAGATTTCCCAGCAGGACGACAGGCGGCGGGGAACCGGACTCGTATGCGCCCAGGATCTCCCGAATCCCGCCCTCCAGCTCTTCCGAGTTTGCCGTGATCGTCTCGGGGAACTGGCGGGCCGACGCCAAGGCGCCCCCGGACAGCCGCAGGGCGACGATGTCGTTCCGGTCGGAATAGACCAGGCCGGAGAATCCGCCCCGGGTGGAAAGAACGGCGCAAAGAAGGGATACGTGGTCGGTGATCGCCCGGTCCGGGCGGAACCCGGCGGCGGTGAAGGCGGCCACCGTTTTCTCCACGACGGAGCGGCGCGCGGCAATGGCGAAGAACGTCCCTTTCTCCCCGGGGGGGGAGGGAAGGACGTCGGAGAGGATCTCCTCGTCCTCGATCGGGAGATTTCCTTCGAGGTCCGCGATGTGCATCTTCTTCGCGCGCAGGAGATCGGAAACGGGCAACGATACGCGGCGCAGGAAAGTCCACGCGGGAGGGAGGGAAAGAACGGCGGGGGGGAACCCTCCGGTACCGACAATCTTGCGGACCTCCTGCGCGAGACGGGCGATATCTTCGGGACCTCCGTAAGGTTCCTCGCACGGTACGGAACAGGCGCCCTCCATCCTCGATGACAAGAGGGACTGCTCCCACAGGACGGCGGAGAGGGTGTTGCGCCCGATGGAGATGCCCAGGCTTTTCATGCGTCCTTTCCTTTAGAAGAATTGGAACTCGCCCCTCGGAGACAGGAGCGTGCCCGTAATTCTCAGATTAGCATTCTTGGCGTTTTTCGCCAGCAGGTCAAATATAGTGGCAATTTTTCCCTCGAGGGGATTCTCGATTTTCAGGTAAAACGTGATCGCCGACCGGGTGGGCGTGAAGATCCCCGCGATCTCGCCGGTCCCCTCGACCCGGGCACCCTCGTACGTTGCCGTGAACGAGGAGATGATCAGGGACCCTTCCCGCAACGCGAACAGGATCGTGACATCCTGGAGCAGCGCTTCCCGGATGGGCGAGGACGGCTCGGGAATCGGCACCCGTACCCAGGCGAACCGTCCCGTTCCCGTTCCGGTAATTTTTCCCGACGCCGAACGTTTCCAGCGCATACCGGCGGTATCCAGTTGGAATCCCGCCCCGGAGGAGGAGATCGGGATCAGGGGGGACAGGTCCTCGCTGGAGAGGGATGCAAGCGCGAGCCGCCCTTTGCCCGGGTCCCAGAACCGCGGAGAGGTAAAAACCTCCGCCGTGGCATTTCCCTTCGAGGCGATGCCGTGAAACGGAAGCCACCGGAGCAGGCCGGTCCACTCCCAGCTGACCCGGACCGTGTCCAGCAGGAGCCTGTCGCCGCCGGGACGGCCGATGACTACGTTGTCCATCCGGAAGGCCAGGGGAAGTTCCGTGCGCGCGGACTCCGAAGAGATCGTAAGCCCTGCCCGGGAAAGGAAAGGGCGGACGGAGGAGAGGATGACGTCGCCCGGAAGGGTATAGGTGAGCACGGAGAGGAAGACGAGGAGGAACAGGAGGGCGCCCGGGGCCAGCCATAGCCAGCGGCCCCGGGGAAAACGTCTTCTCAACGATTGTTCGCCTTACGTGCGCGTCGAATCCACAGCAGGACCAGGGGGAGGGCAAGGAGCAGGATATCCGGGATCCGGACCGTTTTCTCACCCCCGGGGACGGATACGATCGAGCACCCGGATTCATTGGTCTCTATCGCGCTGGCCGCGGGCAGCCCGGTAACGTCGAGGTTCCGGTTGCCCGTCCCCGACACCTCGCCGGACCAGAAGATGATGACCTTCCCCCCGGTGAGGAAAGCGAGTCCGGAGCGGGTGTAGTCCCCGGTGAGGGAGACGGGGTACTCGGACGAACCGAGGCCTACAGGGACGGGGATCTTCTGGAATTGTACATATGGCCAAGCGCCTGTGAGCCTGAAGCCGTAGTAGGTGGATCTCGTTCCGCCGGTACCGTACCCGGTGATATGAATCTGCGAGAGGCTGTCGAGGAACGCCTCCGGACGGAAAAGGTTGAAGTTCGTCGGAAGAATGGCCTCCCCCGGCGGGGTGCGCAGGAAATCGGTGTCGGTCCTTACCTCGACGGGGCTTCCGTCCTGATCAGCATTTTCAGGGTTGATGTTCACCAGGCCGATCTCCCCGGCGATTTCCGGCTGGGACTCGTCGATCGCCATGATGATGATGGAGCTTGTCGAGGAGACGAGAAGGATCGGGAACCCCCATTTCTTGGATCTACCGAGAATCTCCGTCGCCGCGATCGCGACGGTGTCCACTCCGTTTGTCTCTTTCACCAGCGCGTAATAGACCCCGTTTGCGGTTGCGGAGTCGGTGTTCGCGGCCCAGGCGACGTGGGCCCGTTTCGAGTCGTCGAGTTGCAGGCTGGGAAGCGGGCGGGAGCCGGAACTGCCGGGAACCGAGGAAAGCAGAAGAGGTGTTCCGGGGGAACCCGTCACGGCGGCGGTATCCAGGGAGACCCTCGCGTAGTACACGTTGAAGTCTCCCGTGATTCCCGCCCTGCCGGCATAGGCAATCCGCGCGGTTCCGTCCGAGGTGTTGATCGCAAACGAGACATCCTCGGTGAGCCCGCTAAGACCGGTCACGAGACGCACGGACTGTTTCACCACCGCGCCGTTTTGCAGCGTTAACGTTGCCATATAAAGGGCATAGACCGGGTCCGGAGAGGAAACCGCCTTGGCCTGGAAGAATATTGCCACTTCATTGGAGGATCGGACGAGGATTTGGGGGTGCCGCGCGTCCACGTAGGCGTCGTTTCCCGGAGAGGTATTGTCGATAGCGGTGGGCGGAGTGACAAGAAAACCGGGCGTGGTCCGGGAGAGGGACAGATCGGTGAAATTGGCACTGCCGTCGATCCCCGCGTAGAACAGGAGAAAGGGACCGGCCGTGCTGGCCGCTCCGATGTAGGCCACGTGAACGAGGCCCCCCCCGACTGCCACGGCGGAGGGCTGGTCGAATACACCGGGGATGGCGGGATCGTTCACGGTCACGGTTTTTTCCGCTCCCGCGGTCGCCGCCATCGTGATGGCCAGCAATGCCAGGCAGGCCGACGCCAGGATACGTTTCATGATCACCCCGCAACTCCTCGAATTTGGTGGGTCATTCTACCCTCCAGTACCGCCAATGTATAGTATTTCCGGTACGGATGCCCACGGCGTCGATCGTCCGGATCGTCCCGGCGACCTCCCCGGCGGAGCGGACGTGGAATGCGGTCCCCCGGACCTCCAGAAGGTCCCGGAAGCGGGTCTTCTGGTAGAGGTCGGAAAGGAAGGGGCTCACGTTCCGGATCTCTTCGATTTTCTGGAAAGGCTTGTCCTTCCGGTACTCGATGATCTCGTTGGCACTTGTCTCCGTGATCTCCCCGGCGTCGGCCGCATCCCGGCCGGCGGACAGGGCCATGAGGACCTGCTTGGGGGCCGTGTTGAGGTTGACTTTTCCCGAGGAGTAGACGGTGATGAACGGCCTCAGTTTCTCGAAGACCTCCGGGGTTACGCCCCGGACGAGACGGAGTTCGTCGACGGTGTCCAGGAAGTCGTTCTTCGCCTGATAGGGAAACGGCAGGGAAAGGTAGAAGGCGCTTTCCGCGCTTCCCACGCGGGGCGTGTCGTCGTTGTCGATCCAGTCGACGATCGCATCGGCGAGCAACGGGTCGATCTCGAGTATCTCGAGAAGCCTCCGGAAGACGGCGAGCTGCTGGTCGTCGGGGGCGTTCCCGTTGGGCAGCACGAGCCGGTTGATATTGATCTTCCGCTCCTCGTCCTCCACGATGATGCTGATCGTTCCTTCGCCCAGTTCGATGGGGGGCACCGGTCGCGACCAGATCTCGTCCAGCGTGTCGTAATTGTTGTTCTCCGAATCCTCCCGAAAGGCGATCCGGGCCGCGTTGATGCCTCCTTCCGCCACGATGGCCGCGCGAATGGAGTCGCGGGAGTATGCTCCCGTCTGTGCAGCCCGCGCGCCGAGCCGGAAAACTTCCCACACCAGAGTCACGATCAGCACGAGAATCATGAGCGTGACGAGGAGGGCCACCCCCCTGTCGCCGACCCGCAGTGCCCTCACGACCCCGCCCCCTTGCGTCTCCCCGAATACGGGATCTGCGTCTCCATTCCCGCCAGATGAAGCACGACGACCCGGCGGTACTCCACCCCGGACGAGGACGTAAGGATAAACGCCACTTTTTCGGGGAGAGCGCTCTTCTTCCGGCCGCCCGTGGGCCATTCCTTCGACCACGTATTACCGTCGAAGCATTCCACCCGGAAACCCAGGAGGCGGTCCGCCAGCCGGACCTCCTGCGTAGGGATCCGGTTCTCGATCAGGGGAAGGAAGGACTCTTCCCGGTACAGCTCGATGAATCTGCCGTCCCTGCTCAGTTTCGGGAAGTATTTGAGTTTCACGATGTCGTCCGAGGGGCGCGGGCCGGACGACTGCGGAAGCATGAAGGCGGTGAAGACCAGCGTGGCGGCGGGTTTCCCGGAAAAGGTGTCCTCGTGGCTGGTAAGCGCCGTTTCCTCGATCGTGTCGGAAGAGAATGCCCCGGCGAGTTCGGTCCCGATCCGGTCGATGCTCATCCGCAGCTGCCGGGAGTCCCGGGACCGGTCCGAAAGAATCTCCCGGGCGCGATTGGTCCCCATG
>JBAVJZ010000157.1:0-2575 GCA_049688015.1 Candidatus Deferrimicrobiaceae bacterium
GAAGATATCCGTGTTCTCCGGGAGAATCGTCAGGAACCCTCTCCCCTCGATGCGCAATCCCACCTTCTTCGAGATCGGGATCTTCACCCCGCCTCCCAGGGAAAGGGAGAAGTCGATTTCCGAGTCCAGCCCGGGCGCGTCCGGGGAAAAGTAGGTGAGCCCTATCCCTCCGCTGATGAAGGGGCGTACCTTCTCTCCCGAAAACAGGTAGGTCCCACCGATGTGGAGGTAATGGATGGTAAGGTCGAAGAGGGGTTCTCCCGCGAAAAGCCCCTCCCCTTGCAGCGTCGTCTTCTGGAAACTGTAGAAAAGCTCGTAATCGGACTCGTGGGTGGCCGGGAGGCCAAGGATGAGCCCGAAGCTCCCCCCATCGTCGACATCCAGGTCGAGGCCGGTCGTGTTGTCCGTAAAACTCCCGCCGATCCGGAATCCGGCGAAGGGGGTAATCTCCATGCCCCAATCCGCCTGGGCGGGCGCGGGGAGGAAGACGAGAAGCGCCACGAGGGGAACGGCCAGGCGAAACGGTGGGCAGACGAGGTTCTTGATTGATCTCGTGTGGGCTTCCATTAAGCGGTCAGATTAACAGGTCCATGAGGATAAAGCGACGGCCGAGCCGGGCAGCGTGGACTTCGTCCCGTCTGCCCGCAACACCGACGCCGAACACGACCGGGTCGTACCGCTCCATGTCCTGTGCGGACGTTCCGGTTATTTCCCGTCCGGCAGGGCGGTCAGCTTGTCCGCCTCCGTCACCCAGCCGCCGCCCATGGCCTTGTAGAGGTTGATCAGGGCCTGGTACAGGACACCCTGGTTCTGCGTGTAGTTCAGCTGCGCGGCGAACAGCGTCCGTTGCGCGTCGAGCACCTCGAGGTAGTTTGCGTAGCCGTTGTCGAACCGGAGCTGGGCCAGCTCCACGTACTTCTGCAGCGCCTGCACCTGGCTGTTTTGGGCGGCCAGCTGCTCCCGCGTCCGGGCCTGGTCCACCAGGGAGTCGTCGACCTCGCGGAACGCCGTCTGGATCGCCTGTCGATACCCGGCCACCGCCTGCCGCTGGATCGCCTCGGCGGACTGCACGCTGCCGGCGATCCTCCCCGCGGTGAAGATCGGCACAGAGACCGGGACGTTGTAGCTCCAGACCTTGGCGGGCCCCGTGAAGAGGTCGTCCAGGTCGGTGCTGGCGGACCCGAAGAAGCCGGTCAGGCTGATGGACGGATAGTACGCGGCTTTCGCGACGCCGATCCGGGCGTTGGCGGCGATCAGATTCTGCTCTGCCTGGAGGATGTCGGGCCGCCGCGAGAGGAGATCCGAGGGGAGGCCGGCGGGGATCGAAGGCAGAACCAGCTCGTCGATGGTTTTACCCCGGGGGATCGGTCCCGGGTTGCGGCCCAGCAGAATGCTCAAGCCGTTCTCCTGCTGGGCGATGGCTTTCTCGACCGCCGGGATGGTGGCCATCGCCTCTTCGTACAGGGATTTCACCTGGACGTACTCGACCTCGGAGCTGAACCCCCCCTCGAACCGGAGTTTGAAGAGGGCCAGCGATTCCCCCCGGGACCTCGCCGTTTCCTTTGCGATCTCCAGTTGCCGGTCGAGGTCGCGGAGGTTGACGTAGGATCCGGCGACGGAGCCGACCAGGGAGAGGATGACGGCCCGGCGGCCTTCCTCGCTGCCGACCAGTTCCGCACGGGCGGACTCGGTGGCGCGACGGATGCGGCCCCAGACGTCCAGTTCCCAGGTGGCGCCAAGCGTTGCCGAGTAGTTGTTGAGCGTGAAGTTGTACCCCGGGGGGTTGGTATTCCCCGTCTCCTCGGTGAACCGCTGGCGGCCGGCCGCCGCATCGGCCCCGACCTGGGGGAAGAGGCCGGCGCGGACGAACCCGTACCGCCCGGCGAACTCCTCGACCCGCGCGGAGGCGATCTGCAGGTCCAGGTTCTCCCGGAGGGCGACGCGGACCAGGTTGTCGAGAACCGGGTCGTCGAACTGTCCCCACCAGGCGGTGTCGGCGACGTCCTTTGCCTCGGCGTCCGTCAGGCGCCACGCAGGGGGGGTATCCACCGCGGGACGCACGTAGTCGGGGCCGACCGCGCATCCGCCAAGGGCCAGGGCGATCCCGGTCAGAATGAAGAGCCTACGCATGGGGGTCACCCTCCTTCCCGGGGGAATTTCCCGGCGGTGCGTGGCCCGGATTCCCGCCTCCTTCCGCGGTGGCGGTCGCGTCGTGCTTCCCGAACAGGGTGGCGAACCGTTCCATCACGTAGAAGAGCACCGGGATGAGAAATACGCCGATGACCGTGGCGACCAGCATCCCGCCGATGACGGTGGACCCCATGACCTGCCGGGAGATGGCGCCGGCCCCGCTGGCGATCGCCAGCGGCACGCAGCCGAGGATGAAAGCGAAGGAGGTCATCAGGATCGGCCGCAGCCGCAGACGTGCGCCTTCCAGGGTCGCTTCCACGAGCGGCCGCCCCTTTTCGTACTCCATCTTCGCGAACTCGACGATCAGGATGGCGTTCTTGGCGGCCAGGCCGATAAGCATGACGAGGCCGATCTGGGCATAGACGTTATTCTCCTGGCCCCGCAG
>JBAVJZ010000158.1:0-5024 GCA_049688015.1 Candidatus Deferrimicrobiaceae bacterium
GCCTTGCGCCCGCATGCGGAAAGAAGGCTAATAACCATGAGAAACAGGGCGAGGACGAGGAAAGCGCGAACGCCCCGGGTCCGTGGACTCATGATTTTTTAAGCGCCTCCAGCCGGGTCTTCACTCGTCTCGGCCCGGTCCCGCCCCGGACGTTGCGCATCCGGACGGAATTCGTAAGAGACACGAAATCGCGGATGTCCTCGCCGATCTTGCGCGAGAAGGAGTGGAACTCCTTCAGGCTCAGGTCCTTTAGACGTTTCCCGTTCTTTTCGCAATAGAGGACGACCTTCCCGGTGATCTCATGGGCTTTCCGGAACGGCATCCCTTTCCGGGCCAGATAATCGGCAAGGTCCGTGGCGGTCAGGAACCCGTCATCGCACGCCGCGCGCATACGGTCCTCGTAGACCGTCATCCCCCGTATCAGCAGCGCTGCTCCGATGAGAGACTCCTTCACCGTTCGCGCCGAGTCGAACACCGGCTCCTTGTCCTCCTGCATGTCGCGGTTGTAGGCGAGCGGCAGCCCCTTCATCACGGTGAGCAGGTTCACCAGGTTGCCGTATGCCCGGCCCGCCTTCCCCCGAATGAGCTCGGGCACATCGGGATTCTTCTTCTGCGGCATGATGCTGCTTCCGGTGCAAAGCGAATCGGGCAGCGAGAGAAAACCGAACTCGGCGGAGGACCAGTAAACCATCTCCTCGGAGAGCCGCGACAGATGCATCATGGCCATCGCGCAGGCATACAGGAAGTCCGCCGCGAAATCGCGGTCGGACACGGCGTCGATGCTGTTCTCGGTCACCTCCTCCATGCCGAGTTCCACCGCGACGAATTCCCGGTCGACCGGAAAGGTGGTTCCCGCGAGGGCTCCCGCACCGAGGGGGGAGACGTTCGTCCTCCTTCGGGCGTCCCGGAAGCGGTCCTGGTCCCGCGAAAACATTTCGTGGTAGGCGAGAAGATAATGGGAGAAGAGCACCGGCTGGGCCCTCTGCATGTGCGTGTATCCGGGCATCACGACGCCGAAAAGCTCCTCCGCCCGCGTCAGGATCGCCTCCTTGACCTTGTCCGTCATCAAAACGATGTCATCGATCGAATCGCGCAGGTACAGGCGCAGGTCAAGCGACACCTGGTCGTTCCTGCTCCTTCCCGTGTGGAGCTTTCCCCCGATCTTCCCCACTTTCCGGATCAATAACTGCTCCACCGCCATATGGATATCTTCCTGGGAGGAGTGAAAGGAGAGCTTCCCCTCATCGATCTCCTGCCGAATGGCCGTCAGGGCCGCGACGATCTTCCTGGCTTCCCCCTGCGGGATGATCTTCTGTCTGCCGAGCATCCGCGCGTGGGCGATGCTGCCCTCGATGTCGTGACGGTACAGGAGTATGTCGTAGGGAATCGACGCCGTGAAATCCTCGACGAAAGCGTCGATCTGCCCGTCGAACCTTCCGCTCCACGGTTTTTTCTTCTTTGCCATGTCAGCGCTTCCGGTCCCTGCGCATCGCCCGGATCTTGAGCCGAAGCGCGTTGATCTTCACGAACCCCTCCGCATCGCGTTGGTCGAACACGGTCTCCTTCTCGAACGTGGCGAAATCGCCACGATAGAGGGAGACGGGGCTCGATCGGCCCGCCACGGTGCAGTTTCCCTTGTACAGCTTCAGCCGCGCGGTGCCGGTCACGTTCTCCTGACTCTTCACCACCATTTCCCTTAGCAACTCCATCTCCGGGGAGTACCAGTACCCGTAATAGATGAGTTCGGCGAACTTGGGAATCAACGAGTCCCGGAAATGCATCACTTCCCGGTCGAGAGTGATCGATTCGACCGCCCGGTGCCCAACGTAAAGGATGGTCGCCCCCGGGGTCTCGTACACGCCGCGGGACTTGATCCCCACGTACCGGTTCTCGACCAGATCGACCCGGCCGATCCCATTGATCCCCCCCAGCCTGTTGAGATGCGCGAGGAGCTTCGCCGGTCCCATTTTTTTCCCGTCTACCGCCACGGGAACCCCCCGGACGTATTCGATCTCCACGTATGTCTGCTTGTCCGGAGCCTTCTCGGGGGAACGGGTAAGGACGAACATGTCCTCGGGCGGCTCCGCCGCCGGGTCTTCGAGGATCCCTCCCTCGAAGCTGATGTGCATGAGATTCCGGTCGCTCGAGTACGGTTTCCGCACCGTCACAGGGGTCGGGATGCCGTGCTTCTTCGCATACTCCACGAGGTCGGTCCGCGACCGGAAATCCCACTCCCGCCAGGGCGTGATGACCCGTATGCCGGGCATGAGCGAGTAGTAGGTGAGCTCGAACCGGACCTGATCGTTCCCCTTGCCGGTCGAACCGTGCGACACGGCGTCCGCCTTTTCCTTGCGGGCCACCTCGATCTGCTTCTTCGCGATGAGAGGACGGGCGATGGAGGTCCCGAGGAGGTATGACCCCTCGTACACCGCGTTCGCCATGAGAGCTGGGAAGATGAAATCCCGGACGAATTCGTCCTGGACGTTTTCCACGTACACCTTCGAGGCGCCGGTCTTCTTCGCCTTGGCGCGGACGGGCGCGAGCTCCTCCCCCTGACCGAGATCCGCCACGTAGGCGATCACCTCGCAGTCATACGTCTCGATCAGCCACCGGAGGATGACCGACGTGTCGAGCCCCCCGGAATACGCGAGCACGACCTTCTTCACTTTTTTCACTTCTTTCCCCTCCCTACGATCCATGTGGGATGAGTTTCTCCAGGATGGCCATCTGCGCATGCAGACGGTTCTCCGCCTGGTCGAACACGGCGGATCGGGTCCCTTCGATAACCTCGTCGGTGATCTCCTCCCCGCGATGGGCAGGGAGGCAGTGCATCACGATCGCATCCCTCCCCGCCACCCGAAGCAGATCGGAATCGATGCGGTAACCGCGGAAGGCCGCAAGACGTTTGCGCCGCTCCTTTTCCTGACCCATGCTCGTCCACACGTCGGTGTACAGGATGTCCGCCTTTCTTGCCGCCTCGACCGGATCCCGCAACACCCGGACGTCCCCCTTTCCTATCGCCTCCGCCTCCCGGCGGATCCTCGCGGAAGGCTCGTACCCCTTCGGGCATGCGACGCGTAATGTAAACCCGATGAGGTGGGCCGCTTCCACCCAGGAGTTCGCGACGTTGTTCCCGTCACCGACATAGGCGACGCGCATCCGTCGCAGGTCGAAGCCGCGCTCCCGGGCCGTCATGAGATCGGCAAGAACCTGGCACGGGTGGTGGTCATCCGTCAGTCCGTTGATCACGGGGACGGACGCCGCGACAGCCATCTCTTCGGCGACGAGGTGGGAGAACGTCCGGATCATGATCCCGTCCGCATACCGGGAAAGAACGCGGGAGGTGTCCCGGACAGGCTCTCCGCGTCCGATCTGGGTGTCCGCCGGGGAAAGGAATAGGGCGTGTCCGCCCAGCCTGGCCATCCCCACCTCGAACGATACCCGGGTCCTCGTGGACGCTTTCTGGAACACCATGGCCAGCGACTTGCCTGCGAGCGGGCGCGGAGCGTTCCGTCGCCTCCCCCTCCGCTTCCATGCACGACCGGAAGAGACAAGGGAAAGGACCTCTCGCCCGGTAAGGTCGAGAACCCGAAGGAGATCCTTCTTCACTTCCGCCCCCTCTCCGGCAGGGAGCCCTCGAGAATCGAGAGGGCCTGCTGGATCTCCCCGTCGGTGACGGTCAGCGGCGGGAGAAACCGCAGAACATTCCCCGCCGTGCTGTTCACGACGAGACCGCTCGCAAGGCACCGGGTCGCGAGCTCCCGGGTCTCCCCGTCCATTTCGATCGCCAGCATGAGCCCCATGCCCCGGACCTCCCGGATGTCCTCCCGGCGGGACGCCAGCTTCCGGAGGCCTTCCGCGAACAGATCCCCCTTGCGTCGGACCTCGTCGAGAAACCCCGGCGTCCGAAGCGTTTCGAGTACGACCCTTGATGCGGCGCAGCAGACCGGGTTCCCTCCGAACGTGGCGCCGTGCGTCCCGGGGCCGAAGGACGCGGCGACTTCGTCGTTCGCCACGGCGGCGCCCAGCGGGAGACCGTTGGCCAGTCCCTTCGCCAGAGTGACTATATCGGGGGTGATTCCGAACCGCTCGCTCGCGAGGACCGAACCGGTTCGCCCCAGGCCGGTCTGGATCTCGTCTACCACCAACAGGATCCCTCTTTCCCTGCAGAGCCGCTCGGCGGCCGCCAGGTATCCGGGTGGAGGTACCCGGACACCGCTTTCCCCCTGGATCGGCTCTATGAGGAACGCGCACGTCGTGTCCGTCAGGGCCGCCTCGAGCGCTGCCACGTCCCCGAACGCCACCGTCCGGAATCCGGGCAGCAGGGGCTCGAACCCCTTGTGCAATCTCGGCTGGGCCGTTGCGGACAGTCCCCCGTAGGTGCGTCCGTGGAACGAACCTTCCGCCACGACGATCTCGTGCGCACCCGTCTTCCCCCGGTCCGCGGACCACTTCCTTGCGAGTTTGATCGCCGCCTCGTTCGCCTCGGTTCCGCTGTTGCAGAAAAACACCTTGCCGCCGGTCGTGGAGGCGGACACGAGCCTTCCCAGTTCCGCCTGAACAGGCACATGGAAGAGGTTGGAGACGTGTACAAGGTTTTTCACCTGCAGGGAGACCGCTTGCGAGACCCCGGGGTGGGCGTGCCCCAGCAGGATGACCGCTATCCCCCCCAGAAAATCGAGATATTCCCTTCCGTCGACGTCGAACAGCCGCGTTCCTTCCCCCCGGACGAAGACGACGGGGTTGCGGGAGTAGTTCCCCATCTGGTACGTCTGCGTCATGCCGATGATCTCGGAGGATGTCATTCCCGTCACGTTCCCGGCTCCGCGGGGAGGATCTCCGTCCCGATGCCGGCATCGGTGAAGATTTCCAAAATCACGCTGTGGGGGACCCGCCCATCGAGAATGTGCACCTTTCTCACCCCCTTGCCCAGCGCCGTCAATCCGCATTCCACCTTGGGAATCATCCCGCCGGTGATCGTCCCGCCCATGATGGCAGCCGCCGTGTCGTCCGCAGTCATGGTG
>JBAVJZ010000159.1:0-14611 GCA_049688015.1 Candidatus Deferrimicrobiaceae bacterium
CTCTTCCTCGGTCTTGATATATTCGACGGGCGACTTGCCATCCGCGCGCGCCAAAAGGAGCGCCGGCAAAAGACTCGCCGCGCGCGCTTCGAACGCGGCCACCGGCTCCCAGTCGACGGCGGCCAGATAGGTTTCGGCGAGGGCCTCGAAGCAGGCCGTGAAGCCCTCGCGCGCTGCCGGACTCCACAGGCACTTGAGTAACAGGTGGTTGAGGCAGAAGGCCAGATCGAAGGCTGGGTCACCCATGCAGGCACACTCGGCATCCAGGAATACCGGCCCCTGCGGACCGAGCAGGATGTTCTTCGGGCTGACGTCGCCATGCACCATGGCAATACGCAGCGATCCCGTGCGCCGGCTGAGCGCCAGCAGCGTGTCGTGCAAATCGGGGTGGGCCGCAGCGGTAGCCTCGAGGTAAGGTTCAAGGCGGATCGCGTAGAAGATACCGTTGGGTGGGAACTGTGCCGTTACGGCCGGATTGCCCGCCGTCGCGGCGTGGATGCGAACTAGCCGGCGGGCCACCTCGGCGGCATCGGCCGGTTCGGCGTGGCCGGCGCGCAACCCGGTCTTCCACAGAGGGTACTGCTCGGGATCCAGATAACTCATCGCACACAGCATCCCGGATTCGTCGTGATGCAGAATTTCGGGCACCGCACCGGGCAAAATGCCATGCGCGATGCGGTACCAGGCCACCTCGTAGCGGTTGCGTTCCACGGGCGCCTGCCAGTCGGCTGCGACCTTGAGCCTGGCCCGCGCACGCTTGACGCAGAAGATTCGCCCGGCGGTTTCGACTTTCCAGATGTCCGACGACACGCCGCCGGCGAGGGCCTCGAAGTGTGCTTCTTCGGCGGAGGCGATCAGACCGGCGCCACGCAGCACGGCAACCACGTGCGCATCGGGTTGCGGGGTATCCACAGGGATGCGACTCACACTCATCTCTCTCGATTCCGATTCTGGCTGGATTATAACGCGCATACGTTTGCGCATCGCCAACTACCTGCCTATAGGGTTTCTCACCCGGATCCCTGGCGTCTCGCCATCCACGGTGAGGTGGGGAGGGCCGCGGGGAGAATTTTAAACCAGGCAACGTCGATGGGCGGGTCGGAAATTTTCGGGATTTTTTTGTTGCCATTGCCATGCGGATGGCATCCAATATATTCTTTCTTACCCACCTCAGTGGCGTTTTGCTTCCAAATACAACCTCTGGAGGGGCACACAATGGAAACCCTATGGAACAAAATTGACCTCATGGCGAAAGAAATCAAGGATACTCTTACGGATTTCATGCTGAACCACTCGAGGATCGAACCTCCCAGGTATGAAGAAGTTGCTTTCTTCTCCCCGGAAGGAGATCGTTCTTATGATTTTTTAGAGGAAGCGGGGCGCAAGGTACAGTCCTCTTTGTCAAAAAGTTATGGCCAATTTTACTCCACAGTACAACCGTTATTGAAGGATCAGTCCGATGACGTTTTGTCAAAAATGTCGAAGCTTAACGAAGTCCTTACTAGAACAATAGAGCATCGGATTACCTGGTGTAAAAATACTCAGGAAGCGTTAGATCTTGCCCTGGCAGCACTTGAGGATCAATTAAAATTGGCAAAAACTATATTCGAAGAGGAAAGCCGGAAAAATTAATACGTCGTATTAAAGAGTGTCGATGCAGGGGCATCGTAAGAGATGGAGCCTGCGGATTCGATGAGGAGGGATACACCTGCCGGGATTTTCAGACCCGGCGGGTGTTTTATTTAGGGAGGGGTAAGTTGTGACGGGTACGTTGTCTAAGGGTTCCGGCCGGACCGCGCTGGTGACGGGCGCATCAAGCGGAATCGGGGCGGTGTATGCCAGGCGGCTCGCCGCCGGGGGATACGACCTGGTCCTGGTGGCCCGCAGGAAAGACCGGCTCGAGCAGCTGGCAGACGAACTGGAGGCGAGCCACGGGGTAATGGCGGAGGTCCTGGCGGCGGACCTTGCCGAAGACGCCGGTCTCCTTAAGGTCGAAGAGCGGATCGCCCGCGCCGGGGACCTGGAGTTCCTCGTGAACAACGCGGGCTTCGGCACGGGGGGCCTGTTTTTCCAGGCCGACGTGGAGGGACAGGCCCGGATGCACCGCCTCCACGTGCTGGCCACCGTGCGGCTGAGCCACGCGGCGCTTGCCGGGATGGTCGCCCGCGGGAAAGGGAGTCTGGTGAACGTCTCATCGGTGGCCGCCTTCGCACAGAGTCCCCGCAACGCCGGCTACTGCGCCACCAAGGCGTGGATGAACAGTTTCACGGAGGGGCTGTACCTCGATCTTGCCTCCGTCGGGTCGCACGTCAAGGTGCAGGCGCTCTGTCCCGGCTACACCCTGACGGATTTCCATGAGGTATCGGGTATCGGGAGAGGGCATGTTCCCGTTTCCTGGTGGATGTCCGCGGAGGACGTGGTGGACGCTTCCCTGCGGGGCCTCGAGAGGGGAACGCTTGTCGTTGTGCCCGGCTGGCGTTACAGGTTCTACGTCTTCCTGTTGAAGGCGCTCCCCGGATTCGTCATCCGCCCCCTGGCGCTTCGGTTCCGGGGGAAGTATCGACGGTAACCGGCGTCCTGCTCCACGACGACCTTGCGGAAGGAACGCCCCTTTACGACCCGGTCAAGCAAAGGAGGGTAGGGGAGGGAATACCCGACATCGGGTCATCGTTCGATGGCGGAACGGGAGACAAATCCGTGATGGGTCTTCATCGTCGCCAGTCCCTTTTCATAATGTGTTTCCGCCATCAGTTTTCCGGACAGGAGGTGCGTCTGGAAGTCGAGAACGATCTCGTTCCAAGAGATTTCATAGTCCACGTCGAACAGCTTCCTGTACATATACGTGTTTTTGCCCACGGAACTTCCACATCCGAAAACAAGGATCGGCCGGTTTTCCAGGACGGGTCCGGGTATTTTCCCCGCATTGGGTATGTGTTTGTGGCCGTGAAGGATTACCTTCACGCCATGGGAGTCGCAGAAGTGGATGAAATCCTGTGCGTTCGCCAGACCGTCCATGCGCTCATACGCGGAACCGATGATCTTGCGCAAGGAGGGCCCGATAGTCCGGATGTGGAATCTGCGCATCTCGGGATCGATACGGCGAAAGTGCAGGGGGTGATGATGCAGCAGGGAGATCAGCACGGGGTCGGGGTTTCCGTCGGGGAACGGATGCAGATGTTCTTCGATGGCACGGTATTGCTCCCCCGTGATTTTCCCCCGAGCCATCCTGCCGCCATCGGTGGAATTCCAGCAGAGAATCCCGACAGGATGACCCGGGATCCATTCGATTCGGGTACGGGTTGCGGGAACCAGGGATGAGGAAGTGTGCCGTTTCCTCGATCCGCCTTTTTTTCGCACATCGTGATTTCCGAGTACGAATATCGGATCCAGGCCGCCAGGATTGATCTCTTTCAGAAAATCATGGAAGTCGTTTGCGCAGATCACGTTGTTCTCGTCCGGTGCCTGCATGATGTCTCCGCTCAACAGAAACACCACGGACGTATCGCCCCGGTTTTTGTTCATGTAGTCCTTCAGGAGACCCTTTACCCGGACGATTCTCTCGAAGGATTTTTTGCTTCCGATATGGGTGTCGCTCATGTGCAGGAATGTCAGCCGGGAAGTCGGGTGGATCCGGCAGGAAGGGAAAGCGTCCAGGTATTGACGCGTCAGGAGTTCTCCCGGTGTGTGCACGAGGTCATCCGCCCGGGAGAATACCCAATGGATGGCATTTTCGGTTTGTTCGGCGGGAAGCGGGAAAAACAGGGGTTCGTCGCTGTTGCGCCAGAGTAGAATCCCGGGCCAGCGGGTGGATTTCGACAGGGCGGAATGGAAGGGCGGGTATACGTACGTAATGGCAAAATCCGTTTGGGGAACCTCGTTCAGGTGCAGGATGAGATGCGGGTCGGCCTTGACGGTGCCGGACAGTTTCGACACGAAGGTTTTTGATGTCAACAGTCGGTCGACGGGATGCGATTCCTGGAGCCCGGAGGGGATGAGAATGGCGGTCCACGCCCTGTTCGAAAAGATATCGCGTAGATCCATGACGATATCATCGTAACGGTGGTGTGGTCTCTCCCGGACCGTGTTCCTCATGTGAACCGCTTTTTCGATGATCTTCGTATTCGATCTGGCGTGAAAATACAGCCCGTCGATGAGGTTCCCGAGGAATACGACCAGCGTGTCCCTTACGAGATTCGGATCCGCGATGGCGGGGATCCGGTTGCGCCGGTCCAGGACGTAGGAAATCCAGTTGGCCGACTGCAGGTTGAATCTTTCCTGCGCGCGGGCGTCCGGTTCAGACATCCAACGCCCCCTTCCGCGGTATTCTGTTACTTGCGCCCCCAAGGGCCATTGTCCGTCTTAACACCCCGGCAGGGCAAATCGTGCGTCAGCTTTCTCCGATGGCGTAGGCGGACGCGTGATACGAGCTGCGAACGTACGGCCCGCTCTCCACGTGCGCAAAACCCATTTGGAGGGCTTCTCGTTTAAGGAGAACGAATTTCCCGGGGGGAATGAATTCCGCCACCGACCGGTGTCGCCGGCTCGGCGCCAGGTACTGACCCAGGCTGATGTACGAGCAACCTGCCTCCTTCAAGTCCGCCAGCACCCCGCGCACCTCGTCGAGACTCTCTCCCAGGCCGAGCATCATTCCCGATTTCGTGGGAGTGGCCGAAGACACTGCCTTGGCGGTGGATAAAACTTCGAGAGAGCGCCGGTAACCGGCGCCCGGGCGGATGACATAAAGACGCGGCACGGTCTCGATGTTGTGGCCGATCACGTCCGGCCCGGCATCGGCGATCCGGGCGATGCTCGACCTGTTCCCCTGAAAATCCGGGATAAGCAGTTCGATGCGGGTCGACGGCGACCGGCGCCGGATGGCCGTCACCGTGGCCGCGTAAACGGCGGCTCCACCGTCCGGAAGGTCGTCGCGTGTCGGGCTGGTTATCACCACGTGGGAAAGCGCAAGGTGGGCGACCGCTGCCGCCACCCGCGCCGGTTCTCCGGGATCGACCGGAAGCGGCGCACCCTTTGCGACGCTGCAGAAGGTGCAGAGCCGGGTGCAGGCGGTTCCCAGAATAAGGAAGGTCGCCTGCTTCTGTCGGAAGCACTCCGTGACATTGGGGCAGCGCGCCTCCTGGCACACGGTGTTGAGTCTCAGCGCTTCCAGCAGCTGCTCCATTTCGGCATGTGCGGCGGGGCGGACCTGCTTCTGCAGCCACTCGGGCTTCCTGGCGATCTTCATGCCTCCATACCGTTCCGGTCCCGGTTGCCGGAGGCGTACTTGCCTCGTATCAGACATTCTGCCCGTTCCCGCTCCGTGGCGGTCATTTCCGAAGGGACCAGGGTCCCTCCGATCCCCCCGGCAAAAGCCGCAGCGAGTCGATTCTTCAAAACTTCCTCCGGGACGTTCACCCCCAGCATCGCCAGATCGGCCACCGAAAGGTCCAGGCCGGACGGCCTTTCGCGCAGGAATCCGATCCCTGTCTCCACCCTGTCCTGCAGGGGGATGGAGCCATGCTGAAAAACCGCTTTTCTCAACCGGCGTTGGGCGTTGCCGCCGATCTTGCGCCCGTCGACCTGGATGTCATAGCTCTCCCGTCCCGCGAAGCAGAGAGGAGTCGGCTTGCCCAGCCGTGACATGTTCCCCGGTACGTCGGCGGCATAGACCGCGGGGATCCCCAACTCCCGATAGAAGGAAAGCAGAAACCCGGTCAGAAACCGGAACGACTCCTTGATGGTCGTCTTCTCGGGCAGGTGCTGCGGGCCGCAGACGATGGCGTAAGTCAGTTCGTCGGCATGGTAGATCACCCCGCCTCCGGTTATCCGCCGGACCACGGGAACGCCGCCCGCCTCGCAGCGCTCCAGGTCGAGCACTTTCCCGGCATCCTGGAAGCGCCCCAGCGAAAGCGCCGGTGGACTCCAGCCATAGAGACGGAGCACCGGCGTCGACTTTCCGGGGTTGAAACTGTCCAACAGCGCCTCGTCGATCGCCATGTTGGAGGCCCCGTCCAGGGGGCCGGTGTCGATGAGGCGCCAGGTCGTTCCGGACATCAGGCGAAGCAGACGTTCTGTTCCCGGGCGGCCTTGGTCTCGTCGAGCCGCGAGATCGGAGTCGTCACAGGGGCCCGCTTGAGCACCGCGGGATCCTTTTCGGCTAGTTCCGCCGCCTCGCGCATGGCATCGACGCAGGCATCCAGCGTCGCCTTGTTCTCCGTCTCGGTCGGCTCGATCATCATCGCTTCCTTCACGATCATCGGGAAGTAGACCGTCGGCGGGTGGAATCCCTTGTCGATCAGGAATTTTGCGATATCGATCGCGTGAATGTCGTGCTGCATCTGGCGACTGGCCGAGAAGACGCATTCATGCATGCAGGTCTGGTCGAAGGGGAGGTCGTAGAGGTCCTTCAGCCGGCTCATCACGTAGTTGGCGTTCAACACCGCCCGCTCGCTCACCTCGATCAACCCCTCGCGCCCCAGCATCAGGGTATAGGCGTACGCCCGCACGATTATCCCGAAGTTGCCGAAGAAGTTAGCGGTTCGGCCGATGCTTTGAGGATTGTCGGCCGCCAGCGTAAAGCCGCCGTCCTTCCGCCGAACGACCCGCGGAGCCGGCAGGAAGGGGATGAGAGCTTTTTTCACCCCCACCGGGCCGCTCCCGGGGCCGCCGCTTCCGTGCGGCGTGCCGAAGGTCTTGTGCAGGTTGACATGGACCACGTCGAACCCGACGTCGCCCGGACGCATCTGGCCGAGGATGGCGTTCAGATTGGCGCCATCGTAGTAGACAAGAGCATCCACGCCATGAGCCAGGTCGCAGATCTCCTTGATGTGCGGGTTGAAGAGGCCGAGGGTATTGGGGCACGTCATCATCACCGCCGCCACCTCGCTGTTCAGCGCAGCCTTGAAGGCTTCCAGGTCCATGTCGCCGTAGGGGGCGGTCGGTATGGTGACGACCTGGTAGCCGACCATGGCGGCGGAAGCGGGGTTGGTGCCGTGGGAAGAGTCGGGGACGATGACGTACTTCTTCTTATTCCCTTTTGCCTTGTGGTACGCGGCGATCAGCATGATGCCGGTCATTTCGCCGTGCGCCCCGGCCATCGGTTGACAGGTGACCGCGTCCATCCCGGTGATCTCCTCGAGCAGATCGCCGACGTGATAAAGCGTTGCCAGCGACCCCTGGGCAAGGGCTTCGCCCCCCGGCAACAGCCCGATCATCGGATGGAACGGCAGGAAAAGCCTCGCTCCCTCCTCCAGCGCCTTGGGGTTGTACTTCATGGTACAGGAGCCGAGCGGGTAGAACGTCGTGTCTACCCCGACGTTGCGGCGGGACAGTTGGGTGTAGTGGCGCACGACGTCCAGCTCGGAAAGCTCGGGAAGCCCGGCGGGCTCGGCGCGCAGGAACTCGCCTGGAAGCGGGGTTGCCGCGGGGACGTCGCTGGCAGGCAGCCTGACACCCTTCCGACCGTCAACCGAAATCTCGTAAACAAGTTTCATAGCGCACCCTCCAGTTCCCGCGCCAGCAGGTCGATCTCTGCCTTGCTCCGCTTCTCGGTGACGGTTACCACCAGGGAATTCTCCTCCCCCGGGTAGTACGAACCGAGCGGCACGCCTGCGGCAATACCCCGTTGCAACAGGGAGGCAACCACGTCGTCGGCCCGCTTGGGAAGACGGATGGAGAATTCGTTGAAGGTCGGGCCGCCGAAGGGGATCGATACCCCACGGACGGCGGCCAGCGCACGTTTTGCATATTCGGCCTTGTCGCGGTTGAGCCGCGCCAACTCTACAAGCCCCCGTTTCCCCAGGCTCACCAGGAAGATCAGCCCGCGCAGGGCGCAGAGGCTCTGGTTGCTGCAGATATTGGAGGTCGCCTTGTGGCGCTTGATGTGCTGTTCGCGGGCCTGGAGAGTCAGCACGAAGCCGCGGCGTCCTTCGCGGTCGACGGTCTCGCCCACGATCCGACCGGGCATGTTTCGGATATACTGCTTCTTTGCGGCGATAAAGCCGAAGGCCGGTCCGCCGAAGGAGAGGTGGTTCCCGAGGCTCTGGCCGTCGCCCACGGCGATATCGACGCCCATGTCTCCCGGCGTCTTGAGAAGCCCCAGCGATACCGCGTAGACGGCCGAAACCAGCAGCGCGCCACTCTTGTGCACCTGGGCCGCAAGGTCGCTGTAGTCGGCCACGCAGCCGAAAAAGGTCGGGTTCTGCACCATCACCGCGGCGCAGCGGCCGTCCAGCATCCCGTCCAGACTCTGTCGGTCCAGCATTCCGTTGACCGGCGGAAGTTCCACGATCTCCACCGGCAGGTTGGCGAGGTAGGTCCGCACGATCGCCCGGTGGAAGGGGTTTATTGCACCGTCCAGGATGACCCGGTCCCGGCCGGTGACCCGCAGCGCCATCATGGCGGCCTCGGCCAGGGCCGTGCCGCCGTCGTAGAGGGAGGCGTTGGAGGCTTCCAGGCCGGTCAGGCGGCAGATGGCGGACTGGTACTCGAAGAGCGCCTGCAAGGACCCCTGGGAGATTTCGGGCTGGTAGGGGGTATAAGCGGTGTAGAACTCGGAGCGGCCGGCCAGGTGGTCCACGACTGCGGGGATTAGGTGGTCGTAGTAACCGCCGCCGACAAACGGAACGACGTGGCCGTTCTGCGCCGCCATCTCCTGCAGTCGGGCCATCATCTCGAACTCCGATATCCCGGGGGGGAGGTCGAAGGATCGGGCCCGCAGCTCTTTCGGGATAGGGCGGAACAGGTCGTCGATGCTCCCGACCCCGATGGTGGCAAGCATCTCCCGGATCTCTTCAGGGGTATGTGGCGTGAAACTCATCTCAGAGCCCCTTCTGATACTCGTCGTATTGTTCCCTGCTCATCAGCTTTCCCACCTCGGAAGGATCGGTCATCTTCATGGTGGCCATCCAGGCAGCCTCCTCGGGAGACTCGTTGACGATCTCGGGCCCGGTGTTCAGTGCCTCGTTTACCGAGACCACCGTGCCGGAGACCGGTGCGTAGATGTCGCTGGCCGCCTTCACCGACTCGATGGCGCAGAGCACCTCGAACTGCTTCACCGTCTTCCCCACCGCAGGAAGCTCCACGAAGGTAATGTCTCCCAACTGGTGGGCCGCGTAGTCGCTGATCCCGACCGTTGCGATGTTCCCGTCGATCTTCACCCATTCGTGTTCCTTGGTGTAGTACATTTTGGACATACCGCTTCTCCTTGGGCGATGGAGGATCGAATCGCTGCTACGCGCGGACCGAACCACCCTCGTAGAATGGCAATTCGCAGGCCGTCGCCGGCATGCTGACGTTTTCGTGGCGGATGGTAAGCTCTGTGTTTAACTCCGCGGCATCGGGAGAAACCAGTCCGAGCCCGATTCCGCAGCCGAGCATCGGGGCGAAGCAGCCGCTGGTTGTGACGCCGACTTTCCTGTCCCCTCGCCAGATCTCGTAGTGATGGCGGGGAGAGCGGCGGGAACCTACCCGGAAGGACACCTTGGATCGTTTGAGCCCCGTTGCCTGTTGCCTCAAGAGGGCGTCCTTGCCGACGAACTCCGTATCGAAGTTGACGAATCTCTCCAGGCCGGCTTCCAGCGGGGTGATCGTCTCGTCGAGGTCGTTTCCGTAGAGGCTGTATCCCACCTCGAGGCGGAGGAGGTCACGCGCCCCCAGGCCTGCCGGTTTCATGCGGGGATCTTTCAGCAGATTGTCCCACAGCTCGACCGTCTTGTCCGCTGGGAGGAAGATTTCGTAGCCGAGCTCGCCCGTGTAGCCGGTACGGCTGACGATAGCCTTGCTGCCGAGGATGTCCGTGATGATGAAGCGGAAATACGGTATGGAGGCGATATGCCGGCCGAGCAGATCGGTCACGACATCCCTGGACAACGGCCCCTGGGGGTCCAGTTTCCCGGTTACGTCGGAGATGTCACTGAATTCCGCGCCTGACTTGAGGCGCGAGCGTATGACGCCGAAGTCGTTGTCGGCGGTTGCGGCATTGACTACGATCATCACCTCGTTCTTGGCCAGGCGAAAGACGATCATGTCGTCGATGACCCCTCCCTGTTCGTTGAGGAGAAAGCCGTAGCGGGACCGTCCCTCCGGGATGGAGGCGACGGAGAAGGTGAAGACGTCTTCCAGGCCGCCGTCGACAATGTCGCCACGATAGAGGAACTCTCCCATGTGGCATATGTCGAAAAGGGCGGTCTTCTCCCGGCACCAGCGGTGCTCGGCGAGGATCCCTCCCTCATACTGGATCGGCATGTTCCAGCCACCGAAGGGGGCCAAGAGGGCCTTTTGTTCCTGGTGTCTGCCAACGAGGGGCGTTTCCCTGAGCAGATCCACAAAGCCACCTCCCTTGCCATGTACCGGGTGCCTCAATTTACCCGATTTGTACCCCGATGTAAATCCAAACAAGTTGCCGGACATCACGAGCCTTGCAGGAGTCTCAGGGCGGACGGTAAAGACGTTCGTGGACTCCGGGGCTGGAGGCCGACATTCCCTCCTCGACGGGGTCCTAAGAGGTGTCGAACCGTTTCAGACCGATTCGAGAGGGGAGAGAGATTGATGGGGAGAGTGCGGAAGTTCGTCTTTAAAACCCGGCTGTGATCGTAAGGAGCAGGTCGTTCTGGCCGGGGTTATTCTTGTAGACATTTCCGTTCGAGATGTGGGCGAGGGAGACTCCGACCAGCCACCGTTCGTCAACCCTGTAGGCGATCTCCAGGGACTCCCGAAACTCGAAAGGACCGCCCAGGTCGATGCTGTCCCCCTTATGGCAAACGCCTGCCGCGATGAGCGGCGTCAGGATGAACCTCCCATATGCGAGATCGGCGTAGATCCCTGCGTAGCCGTAGCTGAATCCTTCGTTGTTGATAAAGAGGCCGAACGCCGGACCGACGAAGGCGAACTTCTTCCCCACCCGCAGTTCGATTTTTCCGGCACCCCTCAATCTGTGGGGCCTGTTGATATTCGCCAGGCCAAACCCGAGGTCGAGATGGTGCTGCCCGCTGCCGAGGACATCGAGGGGGCCGATCGTTGCGTACACGGATCTGTCTTCCGCCGCCCACGAAATGCATGCTGACCACAGGAATACCGCTACTGCAACCGATACGATAAGGTATTTTTTTCTGCCGGTTTTCCTGATTCTTCCCACTGACCGGTCCACAGGGATCATTTCTCCACAGACAGCAAACCCTGTCAAACAACTCCTTCCTTGAAAGAGAAAGATTGTGCACCCTGTAATAAGATCCGGGCGGGCCGATCACGGGGGGCTTGTCATGCCCTTCGGAGCCCAATTCGTTCCCGTGGTCGACGTCGGGGAGAGCGGTCTGCCTTGTCAGCGGATCCCGGGCAGGTGCTTCCGGACCGCCTTCTTCGCCCTCTTCACTTTTTTCTTGATGTTCTTGACCTGACCGGAAGTCAGCTTGTTTTTCAGTTTTTTGACCTCGTGCTCTTTCTTCTCGAGCTTCTTCATCAACCGCGCCACGTCCTTCTCGAGCGAGCTGACACGCCGGGCGAGCTGCCTCTCGACGCTTCCAATTTTCGTCCGGATCGTTTTCGGAATGGCCATGTCCGCCTCCTCCCGTAGACCGAGATGGACCCATTCTATCATCGCAATCGGGACAGACGCCCGGTTCAGGAGCACAACTCCAATCCATCAGGGTGTGCCACTCCCTTTTCCTCGCGAAACGAAGAATGTTTATCCGGTCTTTTCCTGCGGCTGGTGATGCCGAAGAATCTCGTCGATCTCCTCCATGGAGAACTTGTTCAGCTTCACGATCTTGGCCTTGGATCGATACACGGGCGGCAGAATGCCGCGGGCCTGCTCCTTGCTGTCCACATCGATGATTACCCATCCCTTATGCTCCCCGTCCATGCACCCCCATTCCGCATTCGTCAGGTAATGCGATCCGGTCCGCAGGAGAAGTTGAATGGCAAGAGCACACGCCTTTTCCTCCGCCTCATGGGGAACTTCCACAAGAAATCTTGCCATCGGATGAAACCTCCTTTACGAGTAAATTCGAACATGTTTTTACCCTGCAATCTCCATGCATTCCATGGTTTACCCATGAGGTTTACAGATGCCCCTTTTTGTCCTATTTCGATTCTGTCGGGAAGGGGATGGTTTCCCACCCGAATCATTTCCCGCGAAACCCGGATAGGGTCAAAGCACATCGTTAGGAAGAAGAAACTGTGTTTTGTGACGTGGCGGTTGAGCAAACGGAGGTGCGGGATGTCTATTTTGATCAGCTGCAAAGAAGTGGGGATGGATTGCAATTTCGTGATCGAGGGGGAAACGGGACAAGTTGTCATGGATTCGCTTATGAGACATGTGCATACGGAACATACCGAGGACTGGTTCGAAATCGAGGAGATCTACCAGGCTGCCTGCGAGGTCATTCGAAAGAAAGCCGCTTGATATCCGAAGAAATCCCGCCCCTGCTTTATCGAATGAAGATTTGTCTGGCTACCCGGACTGGAGGAAATGCACGAAGAGCGATTCATGAACGACGACTTCGATGCTCCGGTGACCTACGACGCAGCCGCAGAGGACTACGACCGGGCCTCTGAAACGTTCTGGGCGTTCGTAAGCAAACGCACGGTTGCCCGGCTGGGCCTCTCGCAAGGTGCCAACGTTCTGGATGTCCCATGCGGCCCTGGTTGGTCGGCGATCGCGGCCTCGGAGGCGGTTGGATCCGGGGGACGCATTTTGGCAGTGGATCTTGCCCCCCGGATGCTGGTATTGGCGCGCGAAAAAGCCCGGCGGCGAAATCTTGGGAACATAGAGTTCCTCGTGGGCGACATGACGCGGCTTGCGCAGCCGCCGAAGAGCTTCGACGCTGTCGTCTGCGTGCTGGGGCTGTTCTTTGTGGGCAATATGGCGGGGCAGGTCGAAACGTTATGGCGCCTGGTCAGGCCGGGAGGACTTCTTGCCATCTCGACGCTCGGTCGACACTTCTTTTCCCCGGTTTACGATTACTGGAAAACTATCGTCCAGAGGGAACTGGGACGGACGGAAATCGTGGGCCCTTGGGAGAGGACGAACCGACTGCCTGTTGTTTCCGAACTGATGGGGCGTGGCGGCGTGCAGGATGCTCTGGTCGTGGAGGAAGAGAACGAGCTTCCTTTGCCAAGCCCCGATATCTGGTGGGACATCGTGATGGGCACCGGAATGCGGAAATGGGTGACGGATCTGGGGGAGGATGGGGCGAGGCGGGTTCGCGAGCAAAACCTCGATTGGGTGCGGAAGCACCGGATCCAATCGCTGAAACTGAGTGCGATCTATGCGGTAGCGAGGAAGGGATAATTCGGAGTACCCGGTCAACTCGGGGCAGACAGCCGTTCGTACGTGGCTTCCCTTGCAAACAAGTGCCCTTTTCGGGGTCTCGAAGGGGTATCCTGTAACATAAACCACGGCGGAAAAGGGTTTCCACCCCTGATGTCTGCCCGTTTTGTTTCCCGGGCGGGCCGGTTGGCAACTGCTTTCCGGAGGAGGGAATCATGGCGAACGTCACCGAGATTGCTCCCGACGTCTACCGCATTTCGGGCTACAACGACAACTACAAGCTTCAGTTCAATCAATTCCTCGTCAAGGATGACGAGCCGCTGCTCTTTCACACCGGCATGAAGGGCGACTTTCCGCACGTCCGGGAAGCCGTCGCGCGAATCGTCGATCCCGCAACGATCCGGTGGCTGAGCTTCAGCCATTTCGAGTCGGACGAATGCGGATCCTTGAATGAGTGGCTCCAGGCGGCTCCGCAGGCGCAACCCCTCTGTACGGTCGTGGCGGCGCTCGTCAACCTCTCCGATTTCGCCATCCGGGCGTCCCGCTGGATCCCGAAGGAGGAGGTTGTCAACACGGGGAAATACAGGTTTCGCCTCTACCCGACGCACCACCTGCCCCACTCCTGGGATGCGGGCATGCTCTTCGAGGAGACGAACCGGACGCTGTTCTGTTCGGACCTGTTCCTCCACGGGGGGGAGGTGGAGCCGCTCACCGAATCCGACGTGGTCGGAAGAGCCCGGAAGGCGATGATCGATTTCCAGTCCACGCAACTGCTGAACGCTACCCCTTACGCTGTGAGTACGGAACGTCTTATGCGGGAGCTGGGAGGCCTGAAGCCCGGAACACTCGCGATCATGCACGGATCTTCCTTCCGGGGCGATGGCGAGAAAGCGCTCCTGGACCTGGCGTCGGTCATGAAGGAAATTCTCGGCAAGGACGAATGATCGGGGTGTGCGCTGTCAAAAGGAGTGGGAATCGAGCGGCACGAATACCTGATTCCGTCATTCCGGTGCAGGAACGACACAGAAAACCGAATCATCATCGTCGCACGGCAGATAATACACGTTGCTGTCATCTACGTAGTACGTTCGATCTCCTACAATAACGGAATGCGCGGAATCCGGTAATACGTTGTATCGAGTCCCCACAGCAACATTGCCTCGGGGCCCTTCCACTGCCGCGTTACCACGCGGACCTTCGACTGCCTCGCCGCCGCGCGGTCCTTCAAGCGCTCTACCCCCTCGAAACGCCTCCGCATCTCTCAAATGCCAGGGAAATACCAGGACTGTCGCCATAATAAAAATCGCAACCATGAAAACACTCCTGCCGGATTTCATAGGACTCTCC
>JBAVJZ010000160.1:0-17059 GCA_049688015.1 Candidatus Deferrimicrobiaceae bacterium
CCACTGGGGAGATGCGCACCTTGGGCCCTTCCTTGGCCGGCGGGGGCGGCGCGGGCCCGGGTTCCTCCTTCGTCGGTTCCTCGCGGGGCGCCGCAGGAATGGGGGGACCCGTCTTGCGGGACATGGCCCCTGGGAACCCCTCCTCTTCCTCGTCCCATTTTTCGGGGGGTTTCTCGGGTGGCGGGGTCTCGCCCTCCTTACCTGTCTCGATCCGGCAGAGGATTTCCTGTATGGGGACCGTATCCCCTTCCTTTGCGAGAATTTCCACAACCTTTCCCCCGACGGGGGAGGGGATCTCGGCGTCCACCTTGTCGGTGGAGATCTCGAGGAGCGGCTGGTCCTTGGCCACGGTGTCCCCCGCCTTCACCAGCCACTTGACCACGACCCCCTCGACCACGCTCTCCCCGAGCTGGGGCATGACGACGTCTACGCGCATCTTCCATTCCCCCTTCCGCTTATCGGCGGGACTCTCTTAACCTCACCGGGGACATTCCTGATTCATCTCCAGGACGGGAGAGAGGAGTGTCCCCGCCCACTCAGTACGCCGCGAGCTTTCGTACCGCTTCCCTTACCTTCTCCTGGTTGGGGATGATGTACTCCTCCATCGGGCCCGCGAAGGCGTTGTGTGTGTCCTTCGAAGCGAGCCGCATCACCGGACCGTCGAGATACTCAAACAGGTCCTCGGCAATACGCGCCGAGATCTCCCCTCCGATCCCGCCGGTGAGACGCGCTTCGTGGATGATGAGCGCCTTGCCGGTTTTCGTCACCGATTCCCGGATCGTCTTCCAGTCGTAGGGGAGCAGGGTCCGCAGGTCGATCACCTCGATGTCGACCTCAGACGCCATGTCCCGCGCCGCTTTCATTACCGCGTGCACCGGCGAACCGTAGGTGATCACGGTGAGATCTTTCCCCTCCTTCCGGAGAGCCGCTTTCCCGATCGGAACGATGTAGTCCTCCCCGGGACCGGGAATTTCCTCCTTGATCCGCCGGTAAAGGAACTTATGCTCGAGGTAGATCACGGGATCGTCGTCCCGGATGGCGGCCTTGAGCAGCCCCTTCGCGTCGTAAGCGGTGGCGGGCGCCACGACCTTCAGTCCCGGCACGTGAAAGAACCACGCCTCCGGGTTCTGGGAGTGATACAGCCCCCCGTGGACCCCGGCGCCGCAAGGTCCCCGAACCACGATGGGGCAGGAAGTCTGCCCGCCGTGCCGGTACCGCAGCGTCGCAGCCATGTTGACGATCTGGTCGAACCCGCACGAGATGAAGTCGATGAACTGCATCTCCAGGACCGGGCGCATTCCCTGGATCGCGAGCCCCACCCCTGCCCCTACGATGAGGGTTTCCGAGATGGGCGTGTCCACTACCCGCTCGGAGCCGAACTTCTCCAGGAGCCCCTCCGTCGCCTTGAACGCGCCGCCGAGGATTCCCACGTCCTCCCCGAGGAGCATTACGTTTTCATCCCTTTCCATCTCCTCGTGCATCGCCTGGTTGATCGCCTGGATATAGGTCACCGGCATCGGTTATCCCTCCATGATCGGAGTGGCATACAGATCTTCCATCGCCTCCGGCCCTTCCGGCGCCGGGCTCGCCTCGGCGAACGCCACCGCGTCATCGACGATCTTCTTCACTCTCCCCCCCACCTCCTCCTTGATCGCGGAGATGTCGTATTTCCTTTTCTCAAGGTAGACTTCCCACCGCTCGATCGGATCCCGGCTCTCCCAGGTGATCAACTCCTCTTCGCTCCGGTAGGTAGCCCGGTCGTGCTCGGAATGCCCGTGGTAGCGGTACGTCTTGCACTCGAGAAGGGTCGGCCCCTCCCCCCCCCGTGCCCTGTCGATCGCCTTTCGGGCCGCCCTCATCACGGAGTGGAGATCGTTCCCCGAGCAGACCTCCCCCTTGAAGCCGTAGCCGGCCGCCCGTGACGCCACGTCCTCTACCGCGAACTGCAATTCGTTGGGCGTGGAATACGCGTAGAAGTTGTTCTCGCAGAGGAACACGACGGGAAGCTTGTAGACCGCGGCAAAATTCATCGCCTCGTGCACGTCCCCCCGGCTGCTCGCCCCATCGCCGAAGAAGGCGACCGCCACCCGGTCCTCCCTCTTGAACCGGAACTTGTACGCCGTCCCCGCGGCAACGGGGAGAGTGGAGCCCAGCATCGAGGTGGAACCGAAAATGCAATGGGAGAAATCACCCCCGTGGAGAAAGGAGTCCTTCCCCCGGGAGAAGCCGTCTCGTTTGCCGAAGATCTGTGCCATCAGCCGGTTCGGGTCGGCGCCTTTTACGAGGAAGGCGCCCAGGTCGCGGTGCAGCGGGAAGATCCAGTCATCGGGCCGTAGGTCGTGGCAGGCCCCGACCACGACGGCTTCCTGTCCCTTCCCGGAGTAGACTCCGCCCTGGATCCTCCCCTGCTTGTCGAGGGCGGAGATGCGGTCCTCGAACTCCCGGATAAGGCGAAGCCAGAAATAGAGTTCCCGCTCCTTCTTCTCGGTCATGGCCCCTCCGCTGGAAACGTCAGATGTCGATCGCCTCGCCGCCCAGCATCAGTGCTGCCTCCCGGATCGCCTCCGGCAGGGTCGGGTGGGCATGCACGGTTTTCCCGATCTCGTGGTACGTCGCCTCGAGCGTGCGCGCCAAGCCAAGCTCGGCGATGATGTCCGACGCGCCGTGTCCTATTATATGGCACCCGACGACCTCGCCGTACCGCTCCTCGGCCACCATCTTCACGAATCCCTCCGTATGCCCCGACGCCACCGCACGCCCCAGCGCCGTGAACGGGAACTTCGACACCTTGACCGGGATTCCCCTCTTC
Organism: Candidatus Deferrimicrobiaceae bacterium; assembly: GCA_049688015.1. Taxonomy (GTDB): domain Bacteria; phylum Desulfobacterota; class Deferrimicrobia; order Deferrimicrobiales; family Deferrimicrobiaceae; genus CSP1-8. Next base: position 2,810 of record JBAVJZ010000160.1, read on the forward strand.
TTCGCCTCCTCCTCCGAGAGTCCCACCGTGGCCACCTCGGGCTGGCAGAAGATGCAGGCCGGGATCCGGTCACGATCGGGGGGACGCACCGTAAGCCCCGCGATGATCTCCACAGCCGCCACCCCTTCCGCGGATGCCTCGTGGGCCAGGAGCATCCCGCCGATGACGTCACCAATCGCGTAGACGGTCGGACATGCCGTGCGGAAGGAATCGTCCACATCGATATACCCTTTCACGAGCTTCACGCCGCATGCCTCGAGCCCGAGCCCGTCCGTAAGCGGCTTCCTCCCCACCGCGACGAGGAATTTCTCCGCGGAAAGCTTCTCCTCCTTGCCCTCCCGGGTGACGGTCAACGTCCCCGTCGCCTTGTCCAGCGCCTTCGCCGGGGCGGAGGTGAGCACCCGGATTCCCTGCTTCCGGAACGACTTCTCCAGTTCTTTCGCCACATCCTGATCTGTTCTGGGTAGAAGCTGATCCTCCATCTCGACCACCGCCACGTCGGCGCCGAATGCCCGGTAGAGGTAGGCGAATTCCACCCCCACCGCACCGCCGCCCAGGACGACCACCGAACCCGGCATCTCCTCCTGCGCGAGCGCGTCGTCGCTCGTCAGAACGGTCTTGCCGTCCGGCTCGATCCCGGGCAGCCCCCGCACCGCCGTCCCTACGGACACCAGGACGTTCCCCGCCCCGATCTCCTCGCTGCCGGCCTTGACCGTCGTGGGGGACGCAATCACGGCGTTCGCCGCAATCATCTCGATCCCGTTCTTCCGGAAAAGGAAGGAGACCCCCTTCGACATGCGTTCGGCCACCTTCCGGCTGCGCCGGATGACCTGCCCGTAGTCGACCGAAAGTCCCTTCACGGTGATTCCGTAGTCCGCGGCGTTCTGCATCTGCCGGTACAGGTCTGCGCTTTTGAGTATCGCCTTGGAGGGGATGCATCCCCAGTTCACGCATACTCCTCCCGGCCTGTCCCTCTCCACAACCGCTACGCGCAAGCCAAGTTGCGCCGCCCGTATCGCGGCCACGTAGCCTCCCGGACCCGCTCCGATTACCACAAGGTCGAACGTTCTCATCGGCATCCCTCACGAAAGTGAAATCGATTCGATCTGCAGGATCACGTCGTTCATGAACCGGGTGGCGGTCCCCCCGTCGATCAGTCGGTGATCGAACGACAGGCTTGCGTACACCATGTCACGGGGGACGATCTTTCCCTCCCGGACGACGGGCCGTCGTACGATCTTGTGAATGCCCAGGATCGCCGCCTCGGGGACGTTGATTACGGGATAGCTGAACAGCCCCCCGATCGATCCGATACTCGTTACCGTGAAGGTGCTCCCGGAAAGGTCGGACAGAGGAAGCGTCCCGTTGCGTGCCCTCTCCGAAAGCCGCTCGATCTCCCGGGCGAGCTCCACGATCGTTTTTTCCCCCGCGTCATGTAGGACCGGCACGACGAGCCCGTCTTCCATGTCCACGGCCACACCGATGTCGTACCGCTTCTTCCTCACGATCTCGCCGCGGGCCTCGTCGAGAGACGCATTCATCGCCGGATGGGTGCGCAGCGCCGTGACGACTGCCTGGACGATGAACGGCAGGATCGTGATCTTCACCCCTTCCTTCGCCCCGATTTCCCGCATGGCCTCCCGCATCGAGAGGAGGTTCGTGGCGTCCGCCTCGTCGACCAGAAGCGCATGGGGAATCGTCGATTTGGAAAGGACCATTTTCTTTGCGGCCATCCGGCGCTTTCCCCGGAAGGGGATCCGCTCCTCCGCAGCCGGGGGGGGGGAAGGGGCGGCCGAGGCGGCTGCGGCCTGACGGACATCCTCCTCGGTCACACGCCCTTGCGGCCCCGTCCCGGATACGGCCGAGATGTTCACCCCGAGATCCCTGGCCAGACGGCGAACTGCGGGAACGGCAAGTACATCTCCTCCCGGGGAAGATGGTCCCGGGGGGCCAAGGGAATCTGCGGGAGCGATTTCGATGACGGCGAGGACCTCCCCCACCGGGACGACCTGTCCCGGCTGCGCCACGATCTTCGCCAGGACGCCGGTCACGGGGGAGGGCATCTCCATCGCCGCCTTATCGGTCAGAATCTCGACCAGGAGGTCATCTTCCTTTATCGGCGTTCCTTCAGCCACCAGCCAGCGGACGATTTCCCCTTCCGCCACCCCCTCGCCGATGTCGGGAAGCCGAAGCTCGAACTTCACCCGGAGAACTCCCTCCTACGGTTTTATCACCACCATCTTGATGCTGGTCATCTCCTCGACGGCGAACCGTACCCCTTCCCGTCCGAGGCCGCTCAGCTTGTTGCCGCCGTACGGCATGTGGTCCACCCGGAAGATGGACGTGTCATTGATCATCACGCCACCCACGTTGATCCGATCGATCGCGTACATCGCCTTCCGGAGGTCGTTCGTGTAGACTCCGGCCTGCAGCCCGTACGGGGAGTCTTCGACCATCGCCACCGCATCCTCGAAGGAGTCGTACTCGTAGATCGAGACGAGGGGGGCGAACGCCTCCTGGCACATGACCTTCATCTCCGGCCGCGCGTTGACCAGGACCGTGGGATACAGGATCCTCCCCTCCCGCTTTCCGCCGACCAGCACTTTGGCCCCCTCTGCCACCGCCTCGCGGATCCATTTTTCCGCCCGGATCGCCTCGGCCTCGTCGATCATCGGGCCGACCTCGCAATCCTTGTCCAGCGGGTTCCCCACCTTGAGGGCAGCCGTGGTCTCCACGAACCGCTTCGTGAACTCCTTGGCGATCGATTTGTGCACATACAGCCGCTGCAGGGAAATACAGACCTGGCCGGAGTTGGCGAAGGCACTGACCGCGCACCGGGGGATCGCCGCGTCGAGGTTGGCGTCCGGCTCGATGATCGTTCCCGAGTTGTTCCCGAGCTCCATCGTGACCTTCTTCAAGCCCGCCTTCCGGATGATCGACTCTCCCACTGGGGGGCTTCCCGTGAAGGAGATCTTCGCGACCCGCGGGTCCGTGGTCATCCATTCGCCCACCGTGCCTCCGGGGCCGACGACTACGTTCATGGCCCCGGGAGGAAGACCCGCTTCCTCGAGGATCTCCCCTAGTCGAATCGCCGTGAGCGGCGTGGTGGACGCCGGCTTGAGGACGAGCGTGCACCCCGCCGCCAGCGCCGGACCTACCTTGTGGGCGACCAGGTTCAGCGGGAAATTGAACGGAGTGATGGCGGAGAGCACCCCGATCGGGCAGCGAAGATAGTACCCCACCCGGCCCTCCCCGGCGACGCTTGCGTCCAGGGGGATGGTCTCGCCGTGGACTCGCTTGGCCTCTTCGGCGGAGAACTGGAACGTCTCGATCGCCCGCGTCACTTCCCCGAAGGAGTATTTCCACGCTTTCCCCGCCTCCCGGCAGATGATCGTGGCGATCTCGTCCTGATGTTTCGCGAGCAGCTGGCTCGTTTTCTCGAGAATCCGGAAACGCCTGTGGGCGGGCAGCCGCGAATAGGAGGGGAACGCGGCATGGGCCGCGGCGATGGCTTTATCGACCGTTTTTTTCGACGCCACGGGGACGGTAGCAATCGTCTCGCCCGTGTACTTGTCGATGACCAGCATCGTCTCGTCGTCTTCGATTCTCTTCCCGTCGACCAGTAATCGGTGTGCGTGCGCCACTGCCATCTCATTCCTCCTGAGGGTCTGTCGGTGGTCTCCTCAACCCCGGCGGGTCGCCCCGTCCGGACCCCGGATTCAGAAGTTCATCGCGGTGCGGACCGCATCGAGCGCCCGGCGGGCGTCCGGCGCGTACTTCCTCTCGAGAGCGTACGGGAAAGGCGTGTCGAAGCCCGTGACACGGGCGACAGGCGCCTTGAGGTGAAGGAACGACCTCTCCTGGACAAGCGCCGCCAGTTCGGCCCCGAATCCGCAGGTCCGGGGCGCTTCGTGGATAACCACCGCCCTCCCGGTCTTTTGCACGGTCCGATCGACCTCTTCCACGTCGAGCGGCCACAGGGTACGGAGGTCGGTGATCTCGACGCTCACCCCCTCCTTCTCCGCCTCCGCTGCGGCCCCTTCCGCCACGGGAACCATCGCCCCGTAGGTGATGACGGAGACATCCGTCCCCTCCCGGATGGTGCGCGCCTTTCCCAGGGGAACATCGTACTCTCCTTCGGGCACCTCGCCTTTCGCGGTCCGGTACAACGCCTTGGGCTCGAGAAAGATCACCGGGTCCGGGCATCGCATCGCGGAGACGAGAAGCCCTTTCCCGTCCGCGGGGTTGGACGGCATCACCACCGTAAGCCCCGCGGTATGAACAAAGTACGCCTCCGGGCTCTGCGAGTGATACAGGCCTCCCTTGATGCCTCCTCCCGACGGGGCGCGGATGACGACCGGAGTCGGGAACTGCCCGGCGGAACGGTACCGGAACTTGGCCAGTTCGGACACGATCTGATCGAAGGCGGGGTAGATGAAGTCGGCGAACTGGATCTCGGCGACGGGGCGAAGGCCGTATAGAGCCATCCCGATGGCCATCCCCACGATACCGACCTCGGCCAGGGGGGTGTCGAGGACGCGTTCCGGTCCGAACCGCTCCCACAAGCCCTCGGTCGCCCGGAAGACGCCGCCGTTCCGGCCGATGTCCTCTCCGAGGAGGATGACCCGCGAGTTGCGCTCCATCTCGATGGAAAGGGCATCACGGATCGCCTGGACAAGCGTCATGGTCGCCATCGCATCATCCCTCGCCTGGCGAGAGCAGTTTCCTCTGCTCGACCAGGTGCCACGGCACCTCCGCGTACACATCCTCCACCATGCTCTCCGGAGGAACGGGGGATGCCCCCTCGCAAGCCTTCACGGCGCGCTGGACTTCTCCGCTTGCCTCTTCCGCCAGGGTCCTGGCCTTCTCCCCGTCCAGGACGCCCGCCTTCTGGAGATGCTCCGCGAACCGGCGGACAGGATCCCTCTTCGCCCATTCGGCAACCTCCTCCTCGGAACGGTAGCGCGTGGGATCGTCCGAGGTCGAGTGCGGGCCCATCCGGTAGGTGACGGCTTCGATCAGCGTCGGACCGCCGCCTTCCCGCGCCCTGGTGAGCGCGTCGCGCGTCACCCGGTAGACCGCCAGCGGGTCGTTCCCGTCCACCCGGACCCCCTCGAACCCGTAGGCGGCCGCCTTTTCCGCAATCGAGCCCGAAGTGGTCTGGCGGGAAACCGGGAGGGAGATGGCGTACTGATTGTTGCTGCAGAAGAAGACGGTAGGGGTCTGGTAGACGCCGGCGAAATTCATCCCCGCATGGAAATCGCCCGTGGAGCTGCCTCCGTCGCCGAAGTAGGCGATGATCGCGACGCGGTCGCCGCACAGCTTGGCGGCGTAGGCCGCTCCCACCGCCTGCGGAAGCTGGGTCGCCACCGGGCTGGATACGGACACCACCCGGGCCGCCCGGTCGCACCAGTGGTTGGGCATCTGTCTGCCTCGGATCGCGTCCGAGGCGTTACCGAACAGCTGTCCGACGAGGGTTTCGAGGGGATACCCCCGGAGAAGTGCGACGCCATGGTCCCGATAGGAGGGGAAGACCCAGTCGCCTTCCCGGAGGGCATAGCCGGAGCCGATCTCCGCCGCCTCCTGGCCGGAGGACGGGACGTAAAAACCGATCCGCCCCGCCCGCTGCAGGAGGATTGTCTTTTCGTCCAGGGCCCGCAGGAGAAGCATTTTCCGGAACAGAAACAGGAGGTCCTCGCGGGAAAGAGCCGGGTCCAGCGCCGGGTCGATCGTCCCGTCATCACGAAGCGACGTCAGCAACCGAAGCGCCATCGGATCCTCTCTTTCCCGGGATTCTCCTCCGCAGCCCGCCCTCTATTCTACCCGTTTCCCCGGCGCCCTGCAGTCCCGACGCGGCTCACCCCGTGTCCCCCCGGATCACGCCCTTCCGGCGGAGGGACGCTACCCGCTCGGCCGAATACCCGAGATCCGTCAATATCTCCCCGTCGTGCTCCCCCAGGCGCGGGGAACGCCGGGGAGGTTTCTCGGGCAACGGACCATCCTCCCTCCCCCGGTCCCGCAACTTGACCGGCCGCCCCAGCTGCCTTTCCCTCCCGCCGAAGGGAGACTCCACATCGACCACCATCCCCCTCGCCCGGGCCTGGGGGTGGGCGAGCCCCTCGGAAAGGGAAAGAACCGGGGAAACGCAGATGTCCTTCCCCGCGAAGAAGACCTCCCAATCGTCCCGCGTCCTGCTCAGGAAGACCTGCGAAAGCGCCTCTTTCGTCCTCGCCCCCTCCTCGCCCGTCGCGTACTGGAAGCCGGCCAGATCCTCGCGCCCGATCGCCTTCAGCAAATCCTCCCAGAACCAGGACTCGAGGGCCCCAACGCTTACATACCCTCCGCACGCGCACCGGTACGTCTCGTAGCACGGGAACATCCCCCCGAGTATCATCCTGCCCCGTTCCGGGGGAGGCATTCCGGCGAGAACCGCCGCCGCATGGATCGAGAGCATCGACATCGCTCCGTCGGTCATCGAAATGTCCACCCAGCATCCCCTGTCCGTGGCATCCCTTTGCCGCAGCGCCATCAGAATCCCGGACAGGGCCATCATCGCCCCGCCGAACAGGTCCCCGATCTGTACAGGGGGGATCGCGGGAGACTCCCCTTCCCGCCCGCAGAGACCCAGCACGCCGGCGTAGGAAAGGTAGTTGATGTCGTGTCCCGCGACCGCCCGCATCGGGCCGGTCTGCCCGTACCCCGAAACCGAGCAGTACACCAGGCGGGGGTTGGCGGCAGAAAGCGTCGCGTAATCCACCCCGAGCCGTTCCACCACACCGGGGCGGAATCCCTCGATCACGACGTCCGCGGCCGCCGAAAGCGCGCGGAAGATCTCCTTCCCCTCCTCCGTTTTCAGGTTGAGCGTCAGGCTACGCTTCCCCCGGTTCAGGTACCGGTCCGCGGGGCTCTCCCCCCACGTTTCCCCGGAGAAGGGATTGCGCACCCGCGGCGCCGGCTCGTCCACCTTGATCACGTCGGCGCCGTGATCGGCCATCATCAGGGTGCAGAAGGGGCCGGGAAGCTGGAGCGATAGGTCAAGGACCCGAATACCGGAAAGTGGCGACATCGGCATTATCCCCCGGATATCTTGTGCTATCGTATTTTGCGTATGGAAACGGGGTTACCCATCTCCCTGGACAGAGCGATCTTCCTTTCCGACGCCCACCTGAACAAGGAAGACCTGCACACACGCAACTTCCTGATCCTGGTGGAAAAGGCCGCGTCCGAAAAAATCCCCCTGTTCCTGCTGGGCGACATCTTCGATCTGTGGTTCGGGGCCCCGGGGCTTACCTTCCGGTTCCAGAAGCCCGTGATCGAGCGCCTGCGGGAATTGCGGCGCGGAGGCCTTCGCCTATATTACGTGGAGGGGAACCGGGATTTCTATCTGAAAAAACACCACGAGGGGAGCACGTTCCATATCGTCTCCGATGGGGAGATGGACGCCGCCATCGGACCACAGAGGGTTCTTCTGTCCCACGGCGACACCGTGAACCGGGCTGACCTCGCCTATCGGTTCTGGAAGACCCTGTCGAAAAACCGTCTGGCCTATGGCGCCATCTCCCTCATGCCTTCTTCCCTGGTGCTGCCGGTCGCCGACCGCCTGGAGAAAAAGCTCAGGGAGACAAACCGCCGGTTGCGGGAATCGTTCCCCGAGAAGGAGATCCGCGATTTCGCCCTCCGGATGTTCGCCTCCGGCGTGGACTTCCTCATCCTCGGACACTTTCACACGGAGAGGATCATCCGGTTCGCGCAGGGTCAGGCGACCAAGACCCTCGTGGTGCTTCCTTCGTGGAAGGAGGGATGGCGGTACTTCTACCTCTCCGGGGAGGGAGAGTCCGGGTTCAGGACCTTCCGGAGCGACGGACCGCTACTTTGACCCGGCGCCCCGCGGGAGCTCCTCGCGGATCGTCTTCCCCATAAGCCAAACAAAGAGAATCCCGGCCGCCGCCTCGATCACCCCGGACGACAGGGCAATCCCGTCCAGTCCCAAACCCACGGGCAACACCGCCCCGGCGAGCAATCCGACGAGGCCGATGTTCGCGAGCCAGAATTGCGTTTCCGCCCAGCCAATGTTTTCCACCCTCGGAAGCCCGAAGAACATCGTGGGTATCAGCTTGTATCCGATGCCGTAGATGAGAAACAGGACAAACCCCACGAGCAGCATATGGACGTGGACGAACTGGAAGTTGTCGTTTCCGAAGGCGAGCATCCCCACGCCGAGGACCATGCCCAGGGCAAGGTAGAGGAAGGCGACGCGGATGTACCACCGGCAGAGACGGTTCAGCCGTTCCTGGGTTCTCCGCTCGAGGAAAGAGAGGTCCGCCGTCATGGGTCATACCACCACCGAAAATGTGGCCACGGGGAGCGACGAGTCGGAAACGAAGGTGACCCGGGAACCGCAAAGCTTTTCCAGGCGCAGGACCTGCTCCCGCTTCTGGTTCGCAACCGCCTCCAGCAGCGGGGGCGATACCCGGATGACGAGTTCCTTCCCCGGCTCTCGTGCAAGATCGCCGTGGACCCTCCGCATCAGCTTAACGATCGCCGCATCAAGGGTGGGGAGAAGCCCCGTGCCGGCGCAGAGTTCGCATCCTTTTAGCATCACGTCGTAGAACGATATCTTCATCCTTTGCCGGCTGATGGCGACCAGACCGAACTTCCCCATGCCGGAGACGTCGGTTTTCGCCTTGTCCCTTTTCAGCCCCTCCTTGAGAACTCTCTCCACCTCCTTGATGTGGTTGCGCTGTTCCATGTCGATGAAGTCCACGACGATCAGGCCCCCCATGTCCCGGATCCGGAGCTGGCGGGCCACCTCGGCGGCCGCCTCCCGGTTCGTCCGGAATGCGGTGTCCTCGATGTCCCGGTCACGGGCGGATCGCCCCGAGTTGACATCGATGGACCACAACGCCTCGGTCCGGTCGATCACGATGTGGCCCCCGGACGGCAGCGGCACCTTGCGGAGGCAGGCCCGCTCGATCTGCTCCTCGAGGTTGAACCGGAAGAAGAGGGGTCGTTTCTGACGGTACAGCTTGAGTTTGCCTTTCTGCTTCGGATAGTAGACGTCGAAGAAATCAGACGCCTTCCGCTGGGAGTCGGGTGAATCCATCTGGACCTCGGCAAAGTCCGAGGAGTAGTTGTCCCGTAGGGCCCGCACCACGATGTCCTGCTCCTCGTAGAGCAACGCCGGCGTCTTCCGGGAACGCGCGCCCTCCACGGTCCTGTTCCACAGCTTGATCAGGTTCGTCAGGTCCGCCCGCAGGTCTTTCAGCGGCTGGCCCGCCCCCACCGTTCGCACGATGAACCCCAAGTGGTCGGGGTACGAGAGTTTTTCCATGTTCTTCCGGATCCGCTCCCGCTCCTTCTCCCCGGTGATTTTTTTCGAGATCCCGTACCGCTTCATCCCCAGCATCATCACCAGGTATCGCCCCGCGATGCTGATGTACGAGGTGACCGCCGCCCCCTTGATCGGCGACTCTTCCTTGGTTACCTGCACAAGGAGCTCCATCCCCGGCCGCAGGTGGGGGCGCTTGTCTCCCTCGTTCCAATTTTCGAGGTTCTCGATGAGGGCACCGCCGCAGTATTCATTCAGGGGGAGAAACCCGTGGCGCCCGCCCCCGAAATCGACGAAGGCCGCCTCGATCGCCTGGGCGACGTTTACCACCCTCGCCTTGTAGATGTTCCCCTTGAACTGTTTCCTGCGCTGGTTCTCCACCTCGAAATAGTCGAGGACGCCATCGCTTACGATAGCAACGCGAATCTCCTCGGGATGGGCCCCATCGATGAGCATCACCTTCTTTGGCCCCGTTCCCTGGGAAACGGCTTCCTCCTCCTCGCCCTCCTCCTGCTCTTCTTCCTCGTCCGGCAGGGGTGCCTCCTCGGAGGTGGTTCCTTCGGCCCCCGCGGGTGTCTCCGCGACAGTCACGGGAGTCTCCTCCGGGCCCGCTTCGGCGGTCAGAGCCTCCTCCCCTGCGTCAGCCGGAACCTTCTTCCCGCGGCGACGTCCCCGGCGACGGCTTCGGCGCCGTCCCTTCCGCTGCTCGCCGGACGGTTCCGCGGTCTCCCCGGGTTCCCCGGTTTCCGCCTCGGGATCTGCCTCCCCGGCGCCTTTTTCCGCCGGTGACTCCCCCTGGGGGTCCTCGCCATCCGGCGACGGGGCGGATTTTTCCTCTCCCGGGACTGCGGCCGGCTCCTGCTTCCCGCGCCCCCTCCCCCGCCGGCGCCCCCGGCGACGTCCCCTTTTCGCATCGGCAAGCTCGGCGACCGCCTCCGCAACCTCGAAGATCTCCGGCGCCGTCTCGACTGTATTGTCCCCTCCGTTTTCCACCCCGGCATCCGGCACCGGAGGCTCCTCTCGTAGGGGCTGCCTCTCCTCTCCTTCCGAGAGGAGAGTCCCGGACTCCTCCCCGGCAGCGGGCAGTTCGGGCGTTTCCCCGGACTTCTTCCGCCGCGGGCTCCGTTTCCAGAACCTGCGTTTCTTTTTCTCTTCCGTCATCCTGTTCCTCCTGTTGACGGCCCTCTTGCCGGTGGGCCTTTTACCCGCCGTCCGCGCCCTGACGCGCACCACGCTCTCTCTTGCGCTGCGCACTGCCCGCGAAGAACCGGGGAAGGATGCGGGGGAGATCGCACACATCCTCGATGACCGCGTGCGCGGGAAACCCCTCTTCCCCGCTCCCTACCCAGACGGCGAACATCCCCAGCTCGCGGGCCGGAACCAGATTCTCCCGAAGGTCTTCGCAGAAGAGGGAGTTCCGGGGATCGATTCCGTTGGCCCGCAGGAGCTTCTCGTACGGGTAGCGGGACGGCTTGGCGACATATTCCATGAACTCGATACCGTAAATCCCCTCCATCATGTCCGAAATCCCCAGCGCCGAAAGAACGCGGCGGGCGTACGATTCGGACCCGTTGGTGAACACCACGCGCCTCCCAGGCAGGGAGGAGAGCATCTCCCCCAGTTCCGGCCTCGGCGGGACAATCTCGGGAATGGGGACGTCGTGGACGAACTCGAGATACTCCGCGGGGGACACATCGTGGTAATGCATGAGCCCGCGGAGCGTGGTCCCGAACTCCCGGAGGAAATCCTTGCGGAGCCGCCCGGCGGTCAGCGGGTCGACGCCCAGCCGGTCCTGCACAAAATGCTCGATCCGGGAATCCACGATCCTCCACAGCTGGACGTGGGGAGGGTAGAGGGTGTTGTCCAGGTCGAATACGAAAAGCGGCCCCGACCCCATCCTACAGCCCCCCGATCTCGACGCCGGATACGGCCAGGGACGGGCACCCCGTGCTCCCGAACCATCGAAAATCGTCCCCCACGCCTACGACGTTCCGAAGGAGCGCCAGGACGTTTCCGGAAACGGCAAACCCCCGGACGGGCTCCTTTTCCTCGCCTCCCTCGAACCGGACGCCCGATGCCCCAACGGAGAAGTCGCCCGACACAGGGTCCGCCGTATGGATCCCCAAAAACTCCATGAGGATGACGCCATTCCCGAGCTCCGACATCATCTGTCTCACGCTTCGGTTTCCCGCCTTCACGCGCAGACCCGTCGTGCCGACAGTTGGCGGGGCCTTGGGCGAGAGGCGCCGGAGGCTTCCCGTCGTCCCCGTTCCACTCTTCCTTCCCCAGAACGTGTCGGAAAGGAAGGATGTAAGCGTCCCGCTCCCGACCAGGACGTTCCGCCGGGAAGGAACCCCTTCCCCGTCGAAGATCGTCGCCCCGGTCCCTTCCGGATCGAGCGGGTCCTCGACCATTTCCACCAGTGGCGAAGCGATGGTTCTCCCGATCTTCCCTGCGAGCATCGATTTTCCCTTTGCCACCTGGGGCGCAAGGAAGGATGGGGCAAGCACATCGAGGAGATCCGCCGCCGCCTCGTTTTCAATAATCGCGGCGACGCGGCCGGAGGGCAGGGAATGGCCCGAAAGCATCCGCAAGGCCCTTCGCCCGCTCTCTTCAGCGATCGTTCCCGGCCGGAGCCCGGAAAATCGGCGCGCGAACCCGAACCCGTACCCTGTCTGTCCCTCGCCCCCCTCCTCGGCCACGGATTCCACGGAGGCGAAATACCGGGACTCGCGCTGGACGTCCTCCCGCCCCCGGGAGTTCCGTAACCGTACTTCCGCCACCGTCTCCGTGAGGGAGGCGGTCCTCACCCGCTTCATCCTGGGGTCGACGGCCAGCGTCCGGGTTTCCAGTTCGCGTGTGAAATCCGCCTTTTCCCGTTCCTCCACTCCTTCGCAGGATGGCTCGTACAGCAACAATCCCCTGTGGGAGACGTCCCCCGCGAGCCCGATTCCACCGTTCTCCGGCAGTCCGTGGGCGTCGTCCCTGTCGGAGGCGTCCGCGCAGAATATGGCGGCGTCCACCGTCCTCCGTATGTCCTCTTCCCTTTCCCCGAACCCGTAGGAGAAGCCCATCCTTCCGTCCCGGAACACGCGGACTCCGAGGGACAGCGTGTCCGAAAAGGAGATGCCGTCGATCCCTCCGTCGCGCGCCTCGTACCGGCGTACGCGGGCACGGTGGACCCACAGCTCCGCCTCGCCCCCTCCGCGGCGGGACACCTCCCGTTCCACGAGGTCGAAGAGGCGATCAGGCACGCTGCATCCCGGACAGATCGGACACCAGTGCGACCTCGTCGCAGTCGGGGAACTTGGAACATTTGAGACAGTCGGTCCAGATCTTCTGGGGCAGTTGGGACTTGTCCACTCGCACGAATCCCAGCTTCTCGAAGAAATCAGGCTTGTACGTCAGGGCGAACACCCGCGAGATGCCGAGGACGATCGCTTCGGATATGCACGTTTCGACCAGTTGCGTCCCCACTCCCCGACCCATATTCCCGTCGCGGACAGCCAGCGAACGCACTTCCGCAAGGTCCTCCCACATGATGTGGATCGCCGCCGCCCCGATCACCTCCTCGCCGTCCTGAACGTACACGAAGTAGTCGCGCAGGTTCTCGTAGATTTCGGAGAGCGATCGGGGAAGCATGTCTCCCTTCCGCGCATACTCGGCGATCAGTTTCTGGATCGCCTTGACGTCTTTCATCCGGGCCTTCCGGATCATCCCCGGGCCGCTCCCTTGATCAGTTCTTTCGCCTGCGCCCGTGCTTCCTCGGTCACGTCGGACCCTGATATCATTCGCGCGAGTTCCTTAATCCTATCCTGATTCGACAGCGGTTGCACCCCGGTTACGACCGAGGTTTTCCCGGGTTTCTTGGCGACGAGCAGGTGACTGTCCGCGAAGGCGGCCACCTGCGGAAGATGGGTCACGCAGACCACCTGGGCCGTCGCCCCGAGTCCCTTCAGACGCCTTCCTACCCGCTCCGCCACCTTCCCGCCGATCCCCGTGTCGATCTCGTCGAACACCATCGTCCGGTTTCCTCTCCCCCGCTCGGAAGCGTTGCGGAGGGCGAGCATGACGCGTGAAAGCTCCCCTCCGGAAGCCGTCAGGGAAAGGGGGCGCATCTCCTGCCCCGGGTTGGCGCAGAAAAGAAGCTCCGCCTCGTCGAACCCGTTCGCCGAGAGGGATTCCGCTGCGGCCGCCCGGGAAACGAGCTCCACCCGGAATTTCGCGCCGACCAGGGCAACCAGAGAAAGCTCCTTCTCGACCGCGGGTCCCATCCGTTTCGCCCCCTCGCGCCTCTTTTTGCCAACCTCCGAAGCGAATCGCACGCATTCCTCCTCTTCCCTCCGCAACTGCTCCCGCAACCGGTTCTCTTCTTCCCGTGCCCCCTCGAGTCTTTCCCGTTCCGTCTGCAGCTCCGCAAGCGTAGTCAGAAGCCCCGGGACGTCTGTTTCGTATTTCCGTTTCAGACGCCGGATTTCGCTCAGCCTTTCTTCCGCCCGCTCCATCGCTTCGGCGGACAGATCGACCGAAGCCGACAGCCCGGTCACCTCCCGTGCCAGTTCCTGGGCCTCGATCCGGATCGACCGGACGCGGTCAACGAGAGCTTCGATCCTCGAATCGACCGCAGCCGCCTCCTTGAGCCTTGCAACGGCAAAGGAAAGGGACGTGACCGACGAATGCTCCGAGGAGGAGAGGGCATCCTCGGCACCCCGGAGAGCCTCCTGCACCTTCGAAGCATTGCGAAAGACGAGGAGGTCCGCAGCAAGCCTCTCCTCCTCCGCGGGGTCGAGGGCCGCCCGCGAGATCTCCCGGATCTGGAAATCGAGATGCTCACCCCGCTCCCGCGCGCCCGCTCCGCGCGACGCCGCCTCCTCCACCTTGCGTCTGCTGGCAGAGACCTGGCGGAACCGCCGCCGCATCAC
>JBAVJZ010000161.1:0-21743 GCA_049688015.1 Candidatus Deferrimicrobiaceae bacterium
GGAAGTCCGGCGCGGGGCCACGTAGGCGGTAAAGAGCAGTGGGATCAGATAGAACAGCCAGACGGCGATATCGGTCGGCTTGTACCAGTCAAAAAGGAAAAGCACGATCGATAACAGGAGGGATATCCCGAACACCAAAGGAACTTTGCGGTTTTTTCCCCTGCTCATCATCTCCCCGTTTCGGGATGCAACGAAGGGTAAGCCCACCTTCAATTTCCGAATATAGCATATTTATTATTTTTCATTCGATTCGTCGGCGCCACGTCGCCGTTCCCGTGCAGGAACCCGGGTAGGTTTCTTGTCCGTTCCCGACCGGCGTGGCATCATAGGTGCGGGGGATGCCCCGGGAGGGTAATATGTCGGCAAACCCGAAGTTTCTACCGCTATCGGTCCTTGCGGTTCTTCTCGCCAGCTTCTTCGTTGCGCCTTCACCCGTCCTTCCATACGGCATGGATGCCGTATCGTTTTCCCCCGGCCTGTTTCCGACCCCGCCCGCCCTGGAGATCGCCGCGGAACGATCCCTGGCGGTAAGCGTCGCCGGGAAAAGCCGCGGTTCGGAGATCCTGGACACGACTCTCTTCACCATCGACGACCATGAAATCAAGATCAGACAGCTCTTGATTGCGCTGGTCGTCCTTTTCCTGGGTCTTCTGCTTCTCAAGCAGGGGATCCGGCTGTTCCGGAAACGGGTGTTGCCCAAAACCACCCTGAAGCCGAACGAGGCGGCTGCGCTCACGAAGATCATCTACTACTTCGGGGTTCTGATCATTGTCCTGTTCTGCATGCGATTGGTCCATCTGCCGGTCACGGCGTTTGCTTTCCTGGGGGGAGCGCTCGCCATCGGTGTAGGTTTCGGCGCACAGAACCTGCTCAACAATTTCATCAGCGGTTTCATCCTCATGGCGGAACGGCCGATCCGGCTCGGTGACCTGATCGAAATCGAGGGAAGCTTCGCGAGGGTAGAGGATATCGGCCCTCGCTGCACCCGCATCCGGACCGCGGACAACATCCACATCCTTGTCCCGAACAGCAGTTTCCTCGAGAAGAATATCGTGAACTGGACCCTGTCCGACCAGAAGGTCAGGGCCCACGTGACCGTCGGAGTGACCTACGGTTCCCCGGTCCGCGAGGTCGAACGGCTTATGGTGAAGGCGGCGACCGAGAACGAGAAGGTGCTTCGGGAACCGGAGCCTTTCGTGCTATTCCGGGATTTCGGGGACAACGCCCTGATCTTTTCCCTCTACGTCTGGGTCAGCATGGAGACGATGGCGGAACGGCTCCGCCTGGAGAGCAACATCCGGTTTCGCGTCGATGACCTGTTTCGGGAGGCCGGGATCGTCATTGCGTTCCCCCAGCGGGATATTCACCTCGACACGTCCCGGCCGCTGGAGCTCAAGGTCGTCGATCCGGGCAGGTTTCCGAAGAAAGACGAAAAGGATTGACAGGAGGAATCCATGGCGAGAGTGCTTTCCCCCGAGGACCTGTACAGGAACTGCGATGAGGGCATGTTCGACTTCCGCACGACGGGCGACGTCCCGTCGCTGGACGGGATCATCGGACAGGAGCGCGCGCTTACCGCCATAGACTTCGGTCTGAACCTTCCCAGCATGGGGTTCAACATTTACGTTCTGGGGGAAATCGGCACGGGAAAGACTTCTGCGGTCCGCGCCTTCATATCGAAGAAGGCGGAGCAGGAGGAGGTTCCACCGGACTGGTGCTATGTCCACAACTTCGGGAATCCGACGGAGCCGATCGCGCTTTCGCTCGAAACCGGGCGAGGCGAGTCGCTCCAGAAGGAGATGGGGGAGCTGATCGCGTCGCTGAAGGTGGAGATCCCGAAGATCTTCGAGTCGAAGATATACAAGAAGCAGCACGGCGTCATCATGGAGGCGTTCCAGGCCCGGCAGAAGGATCTGTTCGCTTCCGTGGAGCGGGAAGCCGGCGAGAAGGGATTCCAGCTCCGCCCCGCAATGGGCGGCTTTACCATCGTGGCGATGGGAAGCTCGGGAGAGCCTCTGACCGAGGAGGAGTACAACGCATTCGACGACGAGGCAAAGAACCGGCTCCGGGAGAAAGGGAAGCAGATCCAGGAGAAGGTCGACGATATCAAGCGGGTGTTGAAGGGTGACGAAAAACGGACCAGGGAGAAATTCCGGGAACTGGAGCGCAACGCCGCTCTCTCGGTGCTCGGGCAACTGATCGAAGACATCCGCGCCCAGTATCCTCCGAACGATACGCTGGGGTCTTACCTGGACGCTGTCCAGGAGGACATTCTCGAAAAGATCGACGACTTCAAACCGCCGACCGAAGAGACCGCTCCATCTCCCGTCCCCATCACGAAGATGCCTCCCCGTGAGCCCGATTTCGGCAGGTACACCGTCAATGTGATCGTCAATAACGGGAGTCAGAAGGGCGCCCCCTGCGTATTCGAGAGCAATCCCACCTACTACAACCTCTTCGGCAGGATGGAGCACAAGGTCCAGTTCGGAGCCGCATTTACCGACTTCACCATGATCAAGGCAGGGACTCTTCACCGGGCGAACGGCGGCTACCTCGTCATCAACGCCACGGATCTCTTCCGCAACCTGTTTTCCTACGACGCCCTGAAGCGGGCCATCCGGAACTGCGAGGTGAAGATCGAGGACGTGTGGGAGCAGTACCGCCAGGTGCCGACGGCAATGGGAAGACCGCAGCCGATTCCTCTGGACGTCAAGGTGATCCTGATCGGCAACCCCGAGATCTACTATCTCCTGCACAATCTCGACGAGGAGTACAGGGAACTGTTCAAGGTCAAGGCGGATTTCGACAACCGGATGGAGCGGTCGGAGGAGAACATCCGGAAATATGCCGCCTTCATCGGGACGAAGGCAAAGGGGGAGAACCTGTATCCGTTCGATCGATCCGGAGTGGCAAGAGTTGTGGAATACGGGTCCCGCCTGGCGGAGCACAACGAGAAGCTCTCCTCGAAGTTCAGCGACATTTCGAACCTTCTCCGAGAATCCCATTACTGGGCAGCGAAGGACGGCGCTCCGGTAGTATCCCGCGCACACGTCGATAAGGCGATGGAGGAGAAGGTCTACCGTCACAGCCGTATCGAGGACCGCCTGCGGGAGGTAATGAACGAGGGAACGCTGATCGTGGAAACCTCGGGCGAGACGACGGGACAGGTCAACGGACTCGCGGTTCTGAATACGGGGGACTACGCCTTCGGAAAGCCGTCGCGCATCACGGCGACGGTGTACGCGGGAAAGGGGGGAGTCCTCAACATCGAGCGGGAAACGAAGCTCTCCGGGAAGATCCACGAGAAGGCCGTCCTCATCCTATCGAACTACCTGGGGAGAATGTACGCCGCACGCAGGCCGATAAGCCTCGCCGCGTCGCTTACCTTCGAGCAATTGTACGGTATGATCGAGGGGGACAGCGCGACCTGCGCAGAGCTCTACGCGCTCCTCAGCGCGATCTCGCAAATCCCGGTGCGGCAGGGCATCGCCGTTACGGGATCGATGGACCAGGGTGGGAATGTGCAGCCGATCGGCGGAGTGAACGAGAAGATCGAAGGGTTCTTCTCGCTCTGCCGGCTTCGAGGTCTCGACGGCTCCCAAGGGGTCATCATCCCGGAACGGAACGTAAGGAATCTGATGCTGAGAAAAGACGTCGTCGGGGCGATCGAAGGGGGAATGTTCCGGATTCACGCCATCGATCACGTCGAGGAAGGCATCGAAATCCTGATGGGGATGCCGCCGGGGACACCCGGACCGGACGGAACATTCCCGGAAGGGACGTTTCACCGGCTCATAGAGGACCGCCTCGATGTGCTCCGGGAGGCGTCCAAGAGGGATGAGGGCAAAAAAGAGAGCGGAAAGACCAGGGACAACAACCGGTAACGGGTGGAGGGACGACATCCCGGAGGAGGAAAAAGATGGCGGACCGGATTCTGAAAACCGAGTATTACAAGCTGGAAACTCCGAACAGGCCGGGGGAGGGGGCGCGGGTCCTCAAGATTCTGCGCGACGCCAAAGTGAGCCTCGTGGCGTTTACCGGTTTCCCGCAGGGGAGGAAGACCCAGATGGATTTCATCCCCCGGAACGCAGGCGCCTTTCGGAAGGCGATGAAACGGGCCGGGTTGCCGGTGAGCGGGAAGAAGACCGTCTTCCTCATCCAGGGGGGAGACCGGGTGGGGGCGATCCACAGGGTCATGGACACGCTCGGCAAAGCCGGGATCAATGCGACCGCCATCGACGCGGTGACGGACGGAAAGGGGCACTATGGCGCCCTCCTCTGGGTGAAGGCGGCGGATGTCCGGAAGGCCGGCAAGGTGCTCGGGGCCTCCTGACGCCTGCGCTTCGAGGGCAAAACGATGCGGTCGGGACGGCTCGCCATCGCGTTTCTGACGGTACTCCTTTGCGTCGGGACGGCCCAGGGAGGCGGGGACGCCGCCCCGTATCTCGAAAAACGGCTGGCGATGGTGAGGAACCAGATCGAGAGCGAGGGAATTTCGGATCCCCGGGTTCTCGGGGCGATGCGGGAGGTTCCTCGCCATCTTCTCGTCCCGCCCGAATACCGCCCGATGGCATATGAACCGCGTCCGCTCCCGATCGGCGAAGGGCAGACGATCTCGCAGCCTTACGTCGTCGCCTTCATGACGGAGATCCTTCGACTGAAGCCCGGGGACCGCGTTCTGGAGGTTGGGACGGGTTCCGGATACCAGGCGGCAATTGCCGCGAAGATAGCCGGGGAGGTTTTCTCCGTCGAAATTTTTCCGACACTTGCCGATCGCGCGCGAAGAAATCTCGAGTTCCTCGGGTTCCGAAACGTCACCGTCCGCCAGGGGGACGGATATTACGGGTGGGAAGAGAAAGCTCCTTTCGACGCCATCATCGTCACGTGCGCGGGAGGTCACGTTCCGCCGCCGCTTTTGCGCCAGTTGCGAAAGGGGGGGAGGATGATCATGCCGGTCGGGGGCCCTTTCCTGACCCAGAATCTCGTTTTCCTCGAGAAGGACGCCAACGGCGTCCTCTCCCAGCGCAACGTTCTCCCGGTGGCCTTCGTGCGCCTCCTTGGTCACTGACGCCCGGTATGGCCGGGTCGTCCCGGCGGTCTTCCTCGTTTCCGCCGCCTCCCTGGCGAACGAGATCTTCCTGATCCGTTTGCTCTCCCTGCGGTTCTGGCCCCATTTCGTGCCGCTCATCATATCCCAGGCGATGCTCGGATTCGGCGCCTCCGGCGTCGCCCTCCACCTGCTGCGTCCGCGGATCGCGAAAAAACCGGAACCGGCGTTCGCCTGGGTGGTTATCCTCGCTGCACCGTCGTTCGAACTTGCCTTCCGCGCATCGCAGCATGTTCCGTTCGACCCCTTTCTGCTTCTGTGGGATCCTTCCTCCTGGCCCGCGTTCGCTCTGTTCTTCTTCCTCCTCGCCGTCCCGTTTTTCCTGGCCGGTGCCGCGGTCGGCATTTCCCTCTCCTTTCCCCTGGGCAGGGCAGGAGTGCTGTACGCCGCGAGCTTCGGGGGAACGGCCGCGGGGGCGGTTCTTGCCCTCCCGGCGTTCCGCCTCCTGCCGACCGAACTGCTCCTGCGGGTCCCCCTGGTACTGGGGCTTCTCGCTTCCGCGTTCGTCCTTTCGTATCCGCACCGCCGGTTTCGCGTGGGACGGGTCCTGTGCACGGGACTCTCCGTGTTGCTTTTCCTGGTTCCACCCGTCTTCCTTTTGCTGTCCCCCTACAAGGACCTCGCGATTACGCGAAGGCTGCCAGCGGCGCACACGCTTTCGGTGCGCGCCGGCATGACGGGCGACTTTCGGGCCCTGTACGCTCCGGGGATCCACTATGCTCCGGGATTGAGCTTCCGGTTCGAAGGAGAGATACCACCGCAGGCAGCACTGTTCGCAGACGGGGAACTTCGCGGCATCGTTCCCCGGGAGGGAGGAAAGAACCCTCCCGCCTATCTCCGATATCTTCCCCAAGCTCTTCCCTACCGGATCCTGGACCGTCCCGCCGTGGTGCAGTTTTCCCTTCGCGGGACCGAGGGAATACTGATGGCGGCGGGGCACGGGGCGTCCCTTGTCACGGTCGTGGAGCCGGCGGCGGAATACGTCAGGATGATCGAGCACGACCTGTCGGCATTTTCCGGGGGAATGCCTCCCGCCCTCCGTCTGGAGATACGGAAGGAGGGCGGGAGGAACTTTCTTGCCCGGGGAGGACGGAAATACGACATCGTCGAACTGTCCGATGTCTCCTCCCTTACGTTTTCCTCCCTGGGGATACACGCAACGGGAGAGACTTACCTTCTTACCCGGCAGGGGATCCGGGACGCACTTGCGAGGCTCACGGATCGAGGAGTTCTCGCCGTGTCCGGTTGGCTGAAATCCCCCCCAAGGGAAAGCGTAAAAATATTGCGCACGCTTCGCTTTGCGACCGAGGAGGGGAAAGGATCCCCGGTTCCGGCGAGATTCATCGTGGTTCGGGGGTGGGGATCGTTCGTTGCCGTTGCGAGAAAGGACCCCTTTACCTCGGGCGAGCTTGCCGCGGCGAAACGATTCTGCCGGGATACAGGATTCGCTATGGTGTGGCCGGAGGCGGGACCCCCGACAGACAGCCGGAGCCTGGAAGAGGCGGGTTTCCGGGAGGCGGTGCACAGCGCCCTGGCGGGGCCCCCGGACGGGTCTTCAGGGGAAGGATTATTCGACCTTCGTCCGGTCACCGACGACTCGCCGTATTTTCACCGGTTCCTCCGGTTGCGGTCCCTCCCGGCGTTCCGGAGGCTCCTCGGCGATCAGTGGTTCCCTTTCCTGGAATGGGGCATCGTGTTTCTCGCGTTGTCCCTCGTCGTGTCGGTGACGCTCGCCGCGGTCTTCCTTCTGTTTCCCCTGGTTATCTCCCGGTCCGGCGGCAGCGGCGGGCTTCCCGTTGTAATCTACTTCTCCGCCCTCGGATTGGCATACATGCTGGTCGAGCTTACTTTCCTCAAGATCGGCATCCTCCTTCTCGGCGACCCCATCCGCGCCGCTGCCGCGGCCATCGGAGGCTTTTCCCTGCTCTCGGGGATAGGAAGCGCGGTATCGGGGAAATGGGAGTCTCCGGCAACGATGAGACGGTGGGTGTTTCCCGGCATCGCGGTCCTCGCCGCGGCGGGGTTTCTCGTCCTTTTTCACGGGGCCCCTTTTCTCCTGGCAAAGGGGGAAGGAGGGAGGTATCTCGCCTTTCTCGCCGCCCTCGCTCCGGCGGCGTTCCTGATGGGAATGCCGTTTCCCACGGCCCTGTCCCGGATGACGGTGGCGAATTCCGCAGCCATCCCGTATGCGTGGGGCGTGAACGGCTTCTTCTCGGTGGCAGGGGCGTCCGTTGCCTCGGTAGGGTCCCTGTGGATCGGGTTTCACGCCACCGTCGCCGCGGGCGGCATCCTTTACCTGCTGGCCGGGAAACTCTATCTTCGTCTGGAATCCGGGACCTCCTCCGTCCCCTGACAGGTGCGGCGCGCATCCTCTCCGGGAAAAGGCCTGCCGATCTACTCTTCCCGGATCGCGGACATGATTCTCCTCTGGTAAGCCTCCAGGACTTCCTTCCTGTGGATAATTCCGATCAGCTTCCGGGAATGGGGATCGGAAACCACGGGGAGAAACGCCACGTTCTTGTACCCGAATTTGATTAATACGTCGAACAGGGATTCTCCCGGCGTTACGGAGACGGGGTTTGTGGTAGCGATGTCCTTGACCCGTACGAGGTTCCACAGGCTCTCCTCCATCAGGTAGGGCCGGATGTCCCGGAAGGAGACGACGCCGTTCAGCGCACCGTCCGTATCGTTCAGGTAGAAGTAGTCGACGTGTTCCGCCAGGAACCTCGCGGAGAGTTGGCGGAAGGAGGCCGAGGAAGGGATTGTATAGACCTCCTTGCGCATAACGTCCTGGACCTTCAGTGTCTTGAGCACTCCTTCCTCCCGCCCTCTCACAAGATCCACGCCCTTTTTGTGAAGGTGGAAGGTGTAGAGGGAGAAACGGGATATTCGCCCGGATACGAGCATCGCGGAGATCACCGCGACGAGCAGCGGAAGGATGACCGCATAATCGCCCGTGATCTCGAACAGGATCAGAATGGCGGTGAGAGGGGCCCCCACCACGGGTGCAAGGAACGCAGCCATGCCGATGAGGGCGTAACCACCCACCGAGCCCGCGGCCGTGGGGAAAAGGGCGTTCGCGGCCGTGCCGCAGAGCGCACCGATCATGCCGCCGATGAAGAGCGCGGGGCCGAGGACCCCGCCCGACCCGCCCGATCCGAGGGAGAAGGAGGTGGCGACGATCTTCAGAAACCCGATCCCCAACAGGAGAAGCAAGGGGAGTTCGCCGTGCAGGGCCTGATCGAGGGCGATTTCGTCGGTTCCGAGGACCTGCGGGAACTTGATTGCGATGATCCCGGTCACCACGCCGCCAATTGCCGCCCGCAGCCATACGGGGATTCTCGAGGAAGAGAATATTTTATCCGTCCGATCCAGGGACCGGATGAACAGAATGGCGATCCCCCCGCAAGCGGCACCGAGGACGGCGCAGAAAAGAATCTGGGGGAGACTGGACAGAACGAAGTGCGGTACGTGGAAGATCAGAACATTCCCGAGAAACGCTCGGGAGACGGAAACGGCCACGACCGAGGCGATCACAATGGGGGGGAAGGTCTGGGCGGAGAAATCCCCCAGGAGCACCTCGAGAGCGAAGAACACTCCGCCCATGGGCGCGTTGAAGACCGCAGCGATGCCTCCCGCGGCGCCGCAGCCCACGAGATTTCGCATCCGTTCGCCCGAGACACGGAGAAACTGGCCGACAACGGATCCGATGGCGGCCCCGATCTGGGCGATCGGCGCCTCGCGGCCGACCGACCCGCCCGAACCGATCGTGATTGCGGATGTGATGGTGCGGAGCCCGACAGTCCGTGGTTTGATGATCCCGCCGCCGAGGGCGATCGTTTCCATGGCGGAGGGAACGCCGTCCCCCTTCGCCTCTTTCGGGAAATAGTGGATGAGGGGACCGATCACCAGGCCGCCCAGTGCGGGGAGCAGGAAGATCAGGTAGGGGGCCGATGCCATGGTCGGGAGGAGAATTCCGAAAAAAAGCAATTTCACGAGACGGATCATGAGAAGGAAGGAAACCGCTCCCAGGCCGGTGAGCGCTCCGATAACAGTGGCCAGAATGACGAGGAACAGCTGCGGCCCGATGCGGAACCGCTCCACCATCCGGAAAATCCATTGCCTCGGGAGATCCATCGCCGCGAGGACTGCCATGTGGATCTGTTTTACCATAGGTGCGGGATTCCCCTTGGGACCCTCCCACGGGATGGGCCGTCAGTCGGAGGGCGGAAAGGGTTTTCCCGGGTAAACCACCGGGAGGGGAGACGTTGGGGATTTGGGGGTATGGTCGCCGATCCTCCTGCAGGGGACTGATTATCTGCGTGCATTCCGATCCGGGGAAATTTGATTTCGGCCAGGAATGCCTGTATGGTAAGGGATCATATTACAACGAGAATTTCTTGTAATACAATGCCCGGGTTCGTTATTTCCGGGGGGATACGATCCGGCGGTACCGGACGGGGAGATAAACCGGGAGAGGGATGATCGAGAGGAAACCGGCGTGAAACCCTCGGAGCTTGTGGAAATCGTTTCTCGCGTCTCGGCGGGAGCAAAGGTCATTGTCGTGTCCAACCGGGAGCCTTACATCCATGAACAGGTGGAAGAGGAGATCCGGGTAGTGCGCCCCGCTGGCGGGATGGTGACGGCACTCGAGCCGATCGTCCGGGCGGTGGGCGGCACCTGGATCGCTTACGGAGGAGGAAGCGCCGACCGTCTCGTGGTGGACCCGAAAGGACGGATCGCCCTCCCCCCCGACGACCCGAAATTCACCCTGAAGAGGGTGTGGCTCAGTCGGACCGAGGAAAAGGGATATTACCAGGGGATGTCCAACACTGCTCTCTGGCCTCTGTGCCACATCGTCTATAAACGCCCCGATTTCTCGCGCAGGGACTGGGAAGCCTACAAGACGGTGAACCGGAGATTCCGCGACGCCGTGCTGGAGGAGGCAGGCACCGATCCCGCGATCGTATTCATCCAGGACTACCATTTAGCCCTCCTTTCCCGGATGATCAAGAATGCGAGACCCGACATCCGCGTGATCCAGTTCTGGCACATCCCCTGGCCGAACCGCGAGGCATTCCGGATCATTCCGTGGGAAGAGGAACTGCTCGACGGGCTTCTCGGGAACGACCTCCTGGGGTTTCACATACAACACCACTGCAACAACTTTTTGGAGACGGTGGGAAGAGCGATCGAATCGCTTGTGGATTACGAGCATTTCCGGATCTTCCGCGGAGGGCATCCCACCTACGTCCGGCCGTTCCCGATCAGCGTCGATTACGACCAGATCGGGAAGGACGTCTACACGTTGGAGGTGGAAAGGAGAAAAAATCGTTTTCTCAAGGAGCTGGAAGAAGATGTCCAGGGCACGGTGATCTACGTCGGCGCCGACCGGATCGATTACACGAAAGGAATCCTGGAGCGGGTCCGGGCATTCGACCTGATGCTCTCCCGTTATGAGGATACGAGGAAGAAGGTTATCCTGGTTCAGCTGGGCGCCCCCAGCAGGACGGGCGTGGCGGCGTACAGGCAATTGAACGAGGAGCTTTCCGAGGCAGTCGAGCAGATCAACGGGCGTCACCAGACGGAGAATTGGGTTCCCGTCCGTTTCCTGCGGGCCCATCACGACTATTACGCGGTCCTCGCCGCCTGCCGTATGGCTCATGTCCTGCTTGTCACCTCCCTGCACGACGGAATGAACCTGGTCGCGAAAGAGTTCATCTCCGCCCGGACCGACGGGGACGGGGTACTCCTTCTGTCCCAGTACACCGGAGCGTCCCGGGAATTCCCGGACGCGCTGCAGGTCAACCCGTTCGATCTCGACCAGATGGCGGATGCGATGTACGCTGCGTTTCTCATGCCTGAGGAGGAACGTCGACAGCGGATGGAAAGGATGCGCAACATCGTCGAAAAGAACAACGTGTACCAGTGGGGAGGGAACATATTTTCCGAGATGGAGCATACCTCCCTGCTGGAGGGGATGCCGTGAGGGAAGGGAAGAGGTATCGCCGTCTCTGGGCCTTCGATTTCGACGGGACCCTTTCCCCCATCGTCCCGGTTCGCACCGAGGCCCGGCTCTACCCCACCTGCCGGTCCCTGCTTCGGGACCTGGCAGGATCCCCCGATACCCTTGCCGCCGTACTTTCGAGCCGGTCGCTCGACGACCTGGTTTCCCGCGTTCCGGTGCGGGGGTTGTTTCTGGGAGGGGGAAGCGGCCTGGAGTGGCGGCTCCCCCACGGGCAGCGCATATCTCCCGGGCGAGAAACGGAGAAGAGCAGGGAGAAAGCCCTGGCACTCCTTTCTCCCGTACTGGAGAAAATCAAATCCGTTTCCGGCACGGACATCGAGGACAAGCGCTGGTCCATCGCTGTCCATTACCGGAAGGCGACCCCGGACGCCCGGTCGAGTCTCGCACCTCTTCTTGACGAGGTTCGGCGGCGTAAAAATGTGCACGTGTTCGACGGCCCCGAGGTTGCCGAAATCCAGCTTGTACCCGGGTGGGAGAAGGCGCGGGGGCTTCAGAATATCTGTCATTTTCTCCGGTTCGATCCGTCGGGAGGGCGGATCGTATACGCCGGGGACGACGAAAACGACGGCACCGCCATGCGCTGGGTACTCTCCCGGAAAGGGGTAGCACTTGCCGTGGGAAGCCGCCCCCGGGTTTCCGGGTCGAGGGTCGTCCCGGGCCCCGCGGAACTGGCGCGTCTCGTGCGCTCCCTCGCCTGTCTTTCCGGGAACGACGGGGAGAGAAAACCGTGGATCTAGGCAGATGACCCCTTTTGCAGTGAAAGATTGCGCCCTCCTTGTCCGCATGAGCGGGCTTCCCCCGGCGATCAATCTCCGGGAACTACGGGAGCGCGTCGCCGCCTGCAGCGAAAACGTCCTGTTTCATCATTTCTGCGAATCGCTGCTCCGGCCCGCGTTCGACCACCCCGATTACCGGAACGATTTCGCGGTCTGGGCGAAATGGTACCTGTCGGACCGGGTGCTCGCGGAGCGCCTGGGCATTCTCGACCCCTATACCGTGAAATCCCTCGAGGAGCTCAGGGCGATCACGCTGGACATCTTCGACGAGAGGCTGAGCGAAGTGGTGGCGATCCCGTCAGCCGCTCCCGGAGACGAGTTCTACTTTCTCGAGGCGACGACCGTCACCTTCGACACGGGGGAACGGGTGAATTCCCCGAAGGAGCTCGGACCGGCCATCCGGAAAATGACGAACGGAAGCATCTTCTTTCATTTCCTGGAGGCGCGTCGCCGCGCCCCCGTCGGGATGGACGATTTCTCCGCATGGCTGAAAGGGGAGGAGAAAAAGAACGCGAAGTGCATCCGCACCCTGGAATCGATCGACTTCTATTTTCACAGCCTCAGCAACCTGAAGGAAGAGATCATCGCCGCGCTGGCCAAGGTGGAACGCAAACGGTGAGCATGACGCTATCCGCATACGAGAGGATCGTGGGACCTTCCGCGATCACGCAGTTGTACCGCCTCGGAAAGAAACTCAAGGGGAGACGGATTGTCCATGTGAACTCCACGCGGGAAGGGGGAGGCGTGGCGGAAATTCTCGATTGGATGGTTCCCCTCATGTGCGAAGTGGGGCTCAACGCCTCGTGGGAAGTCATCCAGGGGACGGAGGAGTTTTTCGAGGTCACCAAGAACATTCACAACGGGCTGCAGGGAAGGCCCGTGGACATCTCCCACAAGGACTGGAAGATCTTCCAGGACGTGAACGAAGCCAACATGGGCAGGCTGCGCCCGGTCCTGAAGAGCGCGGACATCGTCGTCGTGCACGACCCCCAGCCTGCATTCCTCCTGCCGCTGTGCGAGGGGAGAAAAGGGAAATGGATCTGGCGGGGGCATATCGACATCAGCCGCCCGTTCCGGCCGGTGTGGAAGGTGTTGCGAACGATGCTGGAAAAGTACGACGGCAGCATATTCTCCATGTGCGAGTTCGCCCAGTCGCTTCCCCACACCCAGTTTATCGTCACGCCGAGCATCGATCCGCTGAGCCCGAAGAACCGGGACCTCGAACCTGCCGAATGCGAAACCGTGAGATCCCGGTTCGGGCTCGACCCCGATCGTCCCCTCCTCGTGCAGATCTCCCGGTTCGACCGGTTCAAGGACCCCGTGGGGGTGATCCAGGCGTACCGCCTCGTCCGGAAGGTGCTCCCGGTACAGCTTGTGCTGGCGGGAGGGAGCGCCACGGACGACCCGGAGGGAAAAGCGGTGCTGGAGGATGTCCAGGAGGCGGCAGGAGACGATCCCGACGTTCACGTGCTCGACCTTCCTCCGACCGCGCACGTGACGATCAACGCCCTTCAGCGGCTTGCGGACATCATTCTCCAGAAATCGACGAGGGAAGGGTTCGGACTGACGGTCACGGAGGGTATGTGGAAAGGAAAGCCGGTGATCGGGGGAGACACGGGGGGGATCCGCCTCCAGGTGGTGAACCATCACACCGGGTTCCTCGTGAATACTCCCGAAGGTGCCGCGCACCGGATCCGCTATCTCCTCCATCACCGGGAGCGCATTGGCGAAATGGGGAAAGATGCGCGCGAGTTCGTCCGGGAAAACTTCCTGCTGACCCGGCATCTGCGGGAGTACCTTACCCTGATCCTCGCCCTCCGCGGAGATGTGACCGCAAGGATACTGGAGGTATGACCAGGGAGTGGGCGACTCCCGTTATTTCCGTGCCTCGTAGACCCGAAGGGGAGGCAGGTTGAGCATCTCGTACTCGACCCGCACGAAAGGAAATATCCGGTCCAGGTGGGATTTCAGGTGGTTGTTGGACTGGTAGAATGTCTGGTAGGCCAAAAATTTACCCCCCGGGCGCAAAGCGGAGAAAGAGTTTCGCAGAATACGGTTCTTCATGGCATCCGTGAGGAAGGAAAACGGGATGCCCGAAATCACGTAGTCGGCGAAGGGTTTCCCGAATTCCGCCAGGGTGTCGAGTATGTTCGAGGCGCAGCCGTTCACCACTACCGCCCTCGGGTCCCGGATCTTTTTTCGCAGAAGTTCCGCGAAGTTGGTGTTTCGTTCGATCATGAGCAGCAGGGATTCGGGTTTCATCTTTTCCAGCAGGTATTTTGTGAACACGCCGGTCCCCGGGCCATATTCCACGATCAGCCCGCATTGACTGAAGTCGATCTTGCTGCACACTTTTCTGACGCCGAAGTCCGATGTGGGGGTGATGGAGGCGATGTACTTGTCCGACATGAAGTTTTTCACGTACGACAGTGTGCTCATGGTTTATCTCATCCCTCCGCTTTTCCGGGGGTGCCGAAAACACCCTCCGCCCATTCCGGGGTTCGCGACAAGACGGGCAACCCGGTTATGATGATCAGAAGTACGCAATATGATAAGCAATCGGCGGGACGACCGCCAGTCGAATTTTATCCCTCCCGAACCGGGATCCATCCATTTTGCTTTTTACGAAGCAACAGGACGGACGGCGGCCGGAGAGGGAGGATTCTCCTGCTGCCAGGGAAAATACAGGAGGCCCGCGCGCTTCTCCATGCGGGCAGGAAGAGGGGGATGAAATGTTTCAGGAGTTCCTGAGCCGGGAAATTTTCCGGAACCGGGTCGAGGACTATCTCGTGTTCCTGGTCGTTCTTGTCGTAGGGATCATGATCATCACGATTTTCAAGAGGCTCGTCCTCGGGCGGCTGAAACAATGGGCGAAAACGACCACCTGGGATATCGACGAATTCATCGTCGATATCGTTCGAAAGATGCTCGTTCCGATCGCCTATTACGGTATGTTTTTCCTGGCCTCGAAAAACCTGGCGATCCCCCCGGTTCTGGAACGGGTAATCGAGATGGCCGGGATGGTCCTGGTTGCCTTCCTGTCCGCACAGGCTATGATCGCGGTGGCGGGTTTCGCCATCCAGACCTACATTGAAAAATCGGAAAAGGGATCGGGCCGCGAGCGGGCCCTCCAGGGATTAACTACCCTGATACGGGTCGTCGTGTGGGGGCTCGCAACGGTCGTCCTCCTGGACAATCTCGGTTTCCGGATCAACACGGTGATCGCCGGTCTCGGGATCGGAGGCATCGCCGTCGCGCTGGCGGCGCAGAACATCCTGGGTGACCTCTTCGCCTACTTCACCATCATGTTCGACAGGCCCTACGAGATCGGCGACTTCGTCATCGTCGGGGAGCACATGGGGGTGGTCAATCAACTGGGGGTGAAGACGACGCGCATCGGAAGCCTCGGCGGGGAGCAGATCATCGTGTCCAACAAGGACCTTACCGATTCCCGGGTGCGGAATTACAAGAGGATGGAGAAAAGGAGAGTGTTGTTCCGGCTAGGGGTCACGTACCAGACCCCCTACGAGATGCTCAAGGAGATCCCGGGGATCATCAGGGGGATCATCGAGGGGATCGAGGACACCGTCTTCGACCGGGCCCATTTCTCCTCCTATGGGGATTTCAGCCTTGTGTTCGAGGTGGTCTATTACGTCGTGGGCAACGACTACAACAAGTACATGGACATCCAGCAGGAGATCAACCTGGGGATTCACGAGGAGTTCGAGAAGCGGGAAATCGAGTTCGCGTACCCGACGCAGACGCTCTTCCTGGAAAAGGTCGCGCAGTCATAAAGGAGATGGCGGCGGCAAGCCTTCCGCCCGTGGGAAAGCGCGCGGGATCGCTGCTCCGTCAGCCGCTCTCCCGGGATTCTAGCCATCGCTCCGCGTCGATGGAGGCGCGACAGCCGCACCCGGCAGCGGTCACCGCCTGCCGGTAGACGATGTCATGGACGTCGCCCGCGGCGAAGACCCCCTCGACGCTGGTCATCGAGCCGTTCCGGAGAACGATGTACCCCTTGTTCAACTCGATCTGCCCTTCGAGGATCGCGGTGTTCGGTTCGTGCCCGATCGCGATGAAGACCCCGTTGGTCTCCCTCGTCTCCTCTTTCCCGTCTCTCGTATTCCGGATCTTTATCGCCGTAACCTCTTTCCTTTCCGGATCCAGGATGTCCGTGATCACGGTGTCCCAGAGAAACCGGATCTTTTTGTTCTTCCTGGCGCGGTCTGCCATGATCTTGGAGGCCCGGAGCTGGTCGCGCCGGTGAACGATCGTGACCCTGCTCGCGAACTTCGTGAGGAAATTCGCTTCCTCGACAGCGGTGTCCCCGCCCCCCACGACGATGACGTCCTTCTCCCGGAAGAAAGCGCCGTCGCACGTCGCACACGTGGAAACGCCCCGCCCGAGCAGCTTTTTCTCGGACTCGAGGCCGAGCATCTTGGCGGAGGCTCCCGTTGCGATGATCAGGGATTCCGCCTGGTAGGTGTTCTCCTCGGTCTTCACGCTGAAGGGGGAATGACCAAGACGCACCTCGGTCGCCCTCTCCATCCGGTATTCCGCCCCGAAACGTTGCGCCTGCTGTTTCATGATTTCGACGAGTTCCGGTCCCTGGATGCCGTTCAGGAAGCCGGGGAAGTTTTCCACGTCGGTCGTGAGGGACAGCTGACCTCCGGGTTCGTGTCCTTCCAGAATCAGCGGGGAAAGGTTCGCCCGCGCCGAATAGATGGCGGCCGTGGATCCGGCGCACCCGGACCCGAGGATGATCACCTTGTACGCCATGGTCGCTCCTCCAATGGGTTTGCTGCCAGGGCAAGTGTGGCCCCCGCGGGGAATTGTTGTCAACCCCGCTCTCCGTATTTTGCCGCGGGGGAATCCTCCCGGGGCCCGGCGCATCCTACTTGATGGAAGAACTTTGCCAATAACACGGAAAGGGGGAATTCTCATGTGCAAGACGTGCGGATGCGGCGGGAAAAAATAGGGTCGGCGCAATTCATCCAGGGTGGATGTCGGGGGGAGGGAATGACCTCCCCGTATTTTTGAAGAAACGACCGGTGGACGGGAGGAACTTATTGATGAAGCTAGCGGAACTCATGAAACCCGGCGGGAAAGGCGTAATGGCGACGGCCAATGCCGACGGATCGGTGAACACGGCCATATACGCCCCCCCGCACCTGGGCGACGACGGCACGGCGGTCTGGGGGATGACCGAGGGACGTACCAACAGGAACGTCCGGGGGAATCCGAACGCCTCGTACCTCTACATTGCTCCCGGCAATGGATACCAGGGGGTGAGGCTCACTCTGAAGCTCAAGGAAATCCAGGATTCAGGGAATCTCCTCGAGACGATACGATCCCGTACGAGGCAATCATCGGGGGAGGCGGCGGCAGTTGCGGTCAAGTACGTCGTTTTCTTCGAGATCGTTGAGGAGAGACCGCTTGTTTGAGGTTTTCCCCCCCGGGGATCCGGAAGCGAAAGGCGGATTGGCCGGGAAGGTAATATCCATGAATCTCCCCCGTCCCTGTTTCCTCTCTCTGCTCTCTACCGGTCGTTTCCTCCGCTGACCGTACCGCCGATTCCCGCCTCGACTCGGTACGCCTTCCTCCCGCTTCACGGATCTCTTTGCGATGATTAACCTCTTGGCGTGCGGAAAAACCGGAATAGAATGGGAAGAAAGACACCGAAAAACGCGTACAGAAAAGGGGAGACACGTGAAGAGAAACCTGTTCATCCCTGTTTTGGCCGTTCTCCTGGCGGGAGTTTTCCCGGGATGCAAGCCTCCCCCCGGAAAAGAGGTGAAGATCGGCCTGATTACTCCTCTATCGGGAGATGTCAAGACCTTCGGCGAGTCGGTGAAAAACGCTTTCGAGATCGCGGTAGGGGAGGCGAACGACAAAGGGGGCGTGGCAGGCATGAAGATCGCCACTGTCATCGTGGACGACAGGAACGACCCCACCGAGGCGAGCAACGCGGCGAACCTCCTCATCAATCAGCATGGGGTGAAGGCGATTGTCGGTTCGGTCACGTCGAAAACGACCATCCCGGTCTCCGATCTCGCCCAGAGCTCCCGGATCCCCACGATTACGGGTACCGCGACGAATCCGAAAGTTACCGTCGCGGACGGAAAACGGAAGGACTATATGTTCCGCGCCTGTTACACGGACTCCTTCCAGGGGACGGTAATGGCGAAATTCTCCCGGGACGAGCTCCAGGCAGCGACGGCCGCCATTCTCTACGACGTTTCGAATGACTACTCCAAGGGGATTGCCGAGGTGTTTCGGGACTCCTTTACCCGCATGGGGGGAGAGGTGGTCGCCTTCGAATCGTACGGAAAGGACGACGTGGACTTCTCGGCACTGATCACCAAGGTAAAGGCCGCGAAGCCGGACGTCCTCTTTCTTCCCGATTACTACAACAAGGTCGGTCTCATCGCGAAGCAGGCAAAGGAAAAGGATTTGAAAGCGAAACTGATCGGGCCGGACGGCTGGGATTCCCCGGAACTGGTGAAGGTGGCGGGGGATGCGATCGAGGGAGGGTACTTCTCCAATCATTACTCCCCGGAGGATACGCGCCCCGAGGTGGTGAACTGGGTAAAGAAGTACCGGGAGAAGTTCGGCCAGACCCCGGACGCCCTGGGGACCCTTGCGTACGACGCCACCAACATGCTGCTGGAAGCGATCCGGGAGGCGGGAAGCGACGACCCCCGCAAGATCCGGGACGCACTTGCGTCGCTCAAGGGGTTCGAGGGGGTGACCGGAAAGTTCACGATGGACGAGAACGGCGATCCCATCAAGAGCGCCGTCATTATCCAGATCCGGGACGGGAAGCAGAAATTCCTCCAGGTCGTCAATCCCTGACCCCGTAGACCGGGAAAAGAACGATCGGCCGGGAGGCCTTTGCGCCACCCGGCCTTCTTTTTTTTCTTTTGCCGAAAAAGGGGACGAAGCGATACATTCCGCTTATGGATTATTTCGTCCAGCAGTTGATCAACGGTCTGCAGCTCGGGTTCGTCTACGCGCTGATCGCCCTCGGCTACACCATGGTCTACGGGATCGTGCGGCTGATCAATTTCGCCCACGGGGATGTCTTCATGGTCGGCGCCTTCATCGGTCTCTACACCATCGAACGGTTCCAGTGGCCGCTCGCCGCGGTGTTCGTTTCCGCGATCGTCGGGTGCACGGTCCTCGCGGTGCTTATCGAACAGCTGGCATACCGCCCCTTGCGGCACGCCCCCAAGATCGCCTCGCTGATCACCGCGATCGGAGTCTCGCTGTTTCTCGAGTATTTCACGAGCCTGAGGCAGGTATTCGGCCCCAACTACTACTCCTTTCCTCGCCCCTTCCCGGTGGTCAGCTGGGATTGGTACGGCATCCTGGTGACCAATATCCAGGCGGTAATCTTCCTCGTCACGATCCTTTGCCTCCTCCTGCTCCAGTTCATCGTTTTCCGGACGAAGATGGGCAGGGCGATGAGGGCGGTATCGTTCGACTACGTCACCGCCGGACTCATGGGGGTGAACGTCAACATGGTGATCTCCTTTACCTTCGGGCTTGGGGCTGCGCTGGCAGGCGTGGGAGGGGTCTTGTACGGCATCGCGTATCCCCAGGTGAACACGTTCATGGGGTTCATGCCGGGGCTCAAGGCGTTCACCGCCGCCGTTCTCGGCGGAATCGGCAACATCCCCGGCGCGGTGCTGGGGGCGCTCATCATGGGGCAATCGGAAACGATGGTCTCTGCCTACCTGTCTTCCACGTACCGGGACGGAATCGCTTTCGTGATTCTCATCCTGGTGCTCCTGTGGAAACCGACGGGAATCCTCGGTACCTCCCGGACTGAAAAGGTCTAGGCCTCTTAATGCGTCTTCTCCGGAGCCTGGTCAAGACCGTCGCCGCGTACGCGCTCCTGGCAGGGAGCATCTCGCTTCTGGCGGAAGCGGGGTTTGTGAATCCCTACTGGGTCCAGATCCTGGAGCTTGCGTGCATCGTGGCGATTTCGGCACAGGGCCTGAACCTCATCTACGGCTATGCCGGCCTGTTTTCGCTCGGTCATGCGGCGTTCTACGGGATCGGCGCCTACACGGCCGCCTACCTCATGAAGACGTACGGGGGGCAGTCGCAGGCGGCATTCCTCGCCGCGCTGGTCGCGGGGGGGGGCGCCTCGGCCGCGGTCGCCTATCTCATCGGAATGCCCACGCTGCGGCTCACCTCGGACTACCTGGGGATCGCAACCCTGGGGTTCGGGATCATCATGAAGGTTGTCTTCGACAACGCCGACAGTTTCCTTCCCGAGCTGGGGGGAGCCCGGGGGATGACCGGGATCGCGAAGATGACGACCATTCCCTGGGTGGTTTTCTTCCTGCTCGCCTCTCTCCTCGTTGTGCGCAACACGATCCACTCCAGCTACGGGCGGGCGATCCTCTCGGTCCGCGAGGACGAGATCGCCGCCGAGACGATGGGGATCGACACGTTTCGTTACAAAATGGTCGGATTCGTAACCGGATGCGCCTTCGCCGGGGTGGCGGGGGGCCTCTACGCGCACCTGTACGTCTTCCTCCACCCGAGCAATTTCGATTTTTTCAAGTCGATCGACATCCTGATCATCATCGTCCTCGGGGGTCTGGGGAACATGAGCGGGACGCTTGTCGCCTCGTTCGGGTGGATCTTTCTCCTGGAGGGGCTGCGAGTCGTTCTTCCTCCCGGATACGTGGAGCTTCGATGGGTGCTGATTCCCGCCCTGCTGATCGTCACCATGCTCATGCGGCCGCAAGGTATTTTCGGGGCGTATGAATTTCCGTTTCTCCGGGGAAAGGGTACCCGATGATGCTCGAGGTCCGCGGGCTCACCAAGCATTTCGGCGGCATACGGGCGGTAGATGGCGTCGATCTTCTTCTCGGGGAAGGGGAACTCGTCGGTCTCATCGGTCCGAACGGATCGGGAAAGACCACCGTGTTCAACCTCGTGACCGGGATCTATCGTCCCGATACCGGCTCCATTGCGCTCGAGGGAGAAAACCTCGTGGGGATTCCACCTCACCGGATCAATCGACTCGGGATCGCCAGGACGTTCCAGAATATCCGCCTCTTCCGTAAACTGACCGTCATGGACAACGTACGGATAGCCCACCATTCGCACCTGGAGTACGGACCGCTGGCGGCACTGTGTCGGACCAGTCGATATTACATCGGCGAGAAAGAACTTCATGAAAAGGTGGAGAATTTTTTATCTATCTTCTTGCTTCAAAACAGAAAATACGAGATGGCAGGAAGCCTGTCCTACGGCGACCAAAGGAAACTGGAGATTGCAAGGGCTCTCGCATCGGAACCCAGAGTTCTCCTGCTCGATGAACCGGCAGCGGGGATGAACCCTTACGAGGTGGGAAGGTTGATGGAATTCATACTCCTGATCCGGGATCGGTTCCGGCTTTCCATCCTGCTGATCGAACACCAGATGAGACTGGTCATGGGGATATGCGAGCGCCTGGCCGTTATGGATTTCGGGCAGGTGATCGCACGGGGCGTTCCCGCCGAGATCCGGGAGAACCGGAAAGTGATCGAAGCATATCTCGGGGAGGACATATCGATCGAATGACAAGATACAACGTATTATACAACGGATGAGAATATGCTCTTATGTATAGAAAATATAGAAGTATATTACGAAAATATCCGCGCCTTGCACGGTGTTTCCCTGACCGTTGGCCAAGGTGAGATCGTTTCCTTGATCGGAGCGAACGGGGCGGGAAAGAGCACCATTCTGAAAGCGGTGTCCGGGATCCTTTCTCCTCGATCCGGGAGGATTCTCCTCGGTGGCAAAGACCTGGTCGGGGTTTCCCCGC
>JBAVJZ010000162.1:0-11899 GCA_049688015.1 Candidatus Deferrimicrobiaceae bacterium
TCGTGCATATGTTCCCCATGGATCCCTGGGAGCTGCTGACGCCCCTGTCGGCCATGTTCCTTCACGGCGGGTGGGGACACCTGCTCGGAAACATGCTCTACCTCTACATTTTCGGGAACAACGTGGAGGACACGCTGGGGCGGGGCCGGTATTTGCTGTTCTATCTGACGTGCGGCGTCCTCTCCTTCCTGGCCCAGGTCGTGTTGCAGTCGAACTCCATGGTCCCCAACGTGGGGGCCTCCGGGGCAATCGCGGGCGTGCTCGGGGCATATTTTCTGCTCTTCCCCCGGGCGCGGATCCTGACGCTGGTTCCGCTTTTCTTCTTCTTCCCCCTGGTGGAGATCCCGGCATTTTTCTTCCTTGGGATCTGGTTTCTCATGCAGTTTCTCAGCGGCGCGGCGACGATCGGCCATGCGTCCGCCCTCGCGGGCGGGGTGGCGTGGTGGGCCCACATCGGCGGATTTCTCGCGGGCATGCTTCTGGTGAAACTGCTTCTGCCGCGCAACGCCGCGCGCAGGACCGTGATCGTCTGATTCTTCCGGAAGGCCCGAAAATAAAGGCCCGGCGGGAGGGCGAAGTCGGAAAAATGCCTTGACACTACCGTGCCCTTCGGCATTCAATGGGATAAAATTTATGACGTTGGTGGAAAGCCCAATTACCTTTCATCCGGGGATCAGGAATCTTACCCCAAACCGACAGGAGGGATTGCGATGACGAAGGCGGAACTGGTTGGGTTCATGGCGAAAAAGGCTGGCATTCCGAAAGGCAAGGCGGAGGGAGCGCTAAACGCGTTTACCGACGCTGTCACGGGCGCCTTGAAGAAGGGGAACAAGCTTGCCCTGACGGGATTTGGAACGTTCAGCGTCAGCAACCGGAAGGCCCGGATGGGACGGAATCCGCAGACCGGAGCGCAGATCCGGATCAAGGCGACGAAGGTTCCCAAGTTCACGGCCGGCAAGTCCCTCAAGGAAGCGGTCGGCGGAAAGAAAAGATAGCGAGTTCCCGACAACGGTAAACAGCGACCCCCGGCCGGCCACGTGCTCGACCGGGGGTTTTTTTTCTGCCGGAGGGAGCATGTTCACGAAGATCCTGCTGCCCACGGACTTCTCCGAATGTTCGGCGGGGGCCGCCGAAGCAGCGAGGCTCCTGGCGGAAAAGTTCGGGTCGCTCGTCGTGTTGCTTCACGTGCTCGACGAACCGGCAACTCTCGACCCGATGTCCCGCGGGGAAGTTCCGCTCGAAACGCTTCGAAGCCGAATGGAGGAATTCGCCCGGGAGAACATGAGTGCGTTCGTCGCGCGCCACTTCTCCGGGTTCCGGGACTTTGACACAATGCTCGCCACGGGGATACCATACAGGGAAATTATCGGAAAGGCTCGGGAAGTCGCAGCGGATCTCATCGTGATCGGGACGCATGGCCGCACGGGGGTGGAACACGTTATCTTCGGCAGTACGGCGGAAAAGGTGGTTCGCATGGCTCCCTGCCCCGTCTTGAGCGTCCGACAGGGAGGAAAGCAGTTTGTTCATCCTTGACCTATCCCCGATGGGAGGAACTTTCTTATGAGCATGATCATGGACGTGCACGGTCGACAGGTGCTGGACTCCCGGGGCAACCCCACCGTGGAAGTCGAAGTGCACCTCGAGTCCGGAGCCGCAGGGCGGGCGATTGTCCCCTCGGGAGCGTCGACCGGGACCCGCGAGGCGGTGGAGCTCCGGGACGGCGACCCGAAGAGGTACCTCGGAAAAGGGGTGGAGAAGGCTGTCCGGAACGTGAACCGGGTGATCGGACCCAAGCTCGTTGGTTTTGACGCCACCGAACAGGCGATCCTCGACGGGATGATGATCGAGCTCGACGGTACGGAGAACAAGGGAAAGCTCGGAGCGAACGCCATCCTCGGAGTCTCCCTGGCCGTCGCCCGGGCGGCGGCGGAAACCTGCGGCCTCCCTCTCTACCAGTATCTGGGAGGCGTGGGGGCCCGGACGCTGCCTGTCCCGATGTTGAACATCCTCAACGGCGGTTCCCACGCCGACAACAACGTGGACATCCAGGAGTTCATGGTGATGCCCGTGGGGGCGAAATCGTTCTCCGAGGCGCTCCGTATGGGTGTGGAGACGTTTCACCATCTGAAGAAGGTGCTGAAAGGGAAGGGGCTGAATACCAACGTCGGCGACGAGGGCGGCTTCGCTCCCCTGCTCCGGTCAAACGCCGAGGCGATCGAGGTGATCCTCGAGGCCATCGGGAAAGCGGGATACAAGGCGGGGAAGGAGATCGGAATCGCGATGGACCCCGCCGCTTCCGAGTTCTACGAAAAGGGGAAGTATTTCTTCCGGAAATCGGATGGGTCGAAACGATCCGCCGACGGGATGGTGAAATTCTACGAGGGGTTGTGCCGGCAATACCCCATTCTCTCCATCGAGGACGGATTCGCCGAGAATGACTGGGAAGGATGGAGGTTGTTCACGCAGGCCATGGGGAAGAAGATCCAGATCGTCGGCGATGACATATTCGTGACCAACCCGAAGATCATCCGGAAGGGAATCGACCAGAGGATCGCGAACTCCGTTCTCATCAAGCTGAACCAGATCGGGACCGTCAGCGAAACGATCGATGCCGTGGAGATGGCCAAGCGGGCAGGATGGACGGCCGTCGTCTCCCACCGGTCCGGCGAGACGGAGGACAGTACCATCGCCGACTTTGTGGTCGCCATGAACACGGGGCAGATCAAAACGGGCTCGGCTTCGCGGACCGACCGGCTTGCCAAGTACAACCAGTTGCTGAGGATCGAGGAGGAGCTGGGGCCATCCGGGAGATTCGAGGGAAAGGGAGTGTTCTATAATATCTGATATGAAACAGCGGCTCGTCGCTCTCGTCGTGCTGGACGGGTGGGGGTACAGGGAAGAGACCGAGGCCAACGCCGTGGCCCTTGCCAATACGCCGTTTTTCGACAGGCTCTGGGCGGAATTTCCCCACACGCTCATCCACGCCTCGGAGGAGCGAGTCGGGCTTCCCGCCGGCCAGATGGGAAACTCGGAAGTCGGTCACCTGAACCTGGGCGCGGGCCGGGTAGTCTACCAGGACATCGTCCGTATTTCGAAGGCGATCCGGGACGGCGAGTTCGCGAGGAACCCGATTCTCTGCCGCGCGATCGACACGGCCCGGGAAAACGGGAAGGCGCTCCACCTCATCGGCCTTCTCTCCGACGGCGGCGTTCATTCGCTCCCAACGCACCTGTACGCCCTTCTCGAAATGGCGAAGGATCGTGGTCTTTCGCGGGTGTTCGTTCACCCCTTCTTCGACGGGCGCGATACCCCGCCGACCAGCGGCGTCAACCATCTTCGCGACCTTCTGGCGAAAATGGAAGAGATCGGTGTGGGAAGGGTGGCGACGGTGGGGGGGCGATATTTCGCGATGGACCGGGACAACCGGTGGGACCGGATCGAACGGGCTTTCCGGGCATTGGTGCGCGGCGAGGGGAAGGAGAGCTCCGATTCCGTAGCCGCCGTATCCCGGTCGTACGAGGAGGGAAAGACCGACGAATTCATCGAACCCGTCGTCATACGGCAGGACGACCGGCCCGTGGGGCCCATTTCCGAGGGGGATTCGGTCCTGTTCTTCAATTTCCGGGCGGACCGCGCCAGACAGCTCACCCGCGCACTCACACAGGAGGATTTCGACCGCTTTCCCCGCCCTGAGCGTCTTGGTCTCACGTTCGTCTGCATGACCTCCTACGATGAGACCTTATCCCTGCCGGTCGCGTTTTCGGCGCAGGCCCGGACCAATCTCCTCGCGGACGTCTTCGCCTCCCGGGGAACCCGGAACCTCCGGATCGCGGAGACCGAGAAATACGCGCACGTGACCTACTTCTTCAACGGGGGCGTGGAGAAGGTGTTCCCGGGAGAGTCGCGGATCCTCGTTCCGTCCCCTTCGGTCCCGACCTACGACCTGCAGCCGGAGATGAGCGCATACGAAGTCGCGGAACGGGCGGTCGCCGAGGTGGATTCGGGCAGGCACGACGCGCTCATCCTGAACTTCGCGAACGGGGACATGGTGGGGCACACCGGGATCCTGTCCGCGGCGATCCGGGCGATAGAAGCGGTGGACGAGAATCTTCGCCGTGTAGTGGAGAAAGTCTGGGAGGTGGGAGGCGTGACGCTCGTGACCGCCGACCACGGAAACGCCGAACAGATGGTCGACCCCGATACGGGGGGGCCGCACACAGCCCACACGACCAACTCCGTCCCGCTGATCCTCGCCGATCCGCAGGGAAAGGGGATGACGCTCAGGAGCGACCGTGCTCTGGAGGACATCGCCCCCACGATTCTCATGATGCTGGGGATAGCCGCACCGTCCGAGATGACCGGCGAGGACGTCCGGCAGGTGGCGAAGGCGGTATAGAGGGAAGATGCAGAAATCGGTCCTTACCATCAGCAACGAGGCAAGCGTCCGGGACATGCTGGCGAACCTCTTCACCGACGCGGGCTACCGGGTGTCGCTCGCGGGCTCCGGTGCGGAGGCCGTCAAGATCGTTTCCAACTCCGTCCCCGATTTCATCCTGTGCGAGCAGTTCCTCCCCGACTGCTCCGGCGTGGAGCTGAAGCGGCGTATTCTCCGTCTGTCCCCGAAATCCCGGGTGATCATCCTTTCCTCTTTCACCATCATCCGGAGTTCGGACGACGTCCTGCGGTTCGGGTCTTCCGATTTCATCCTGGACCAGCGCGAGCTCCTGGACCTCCTCGAGGCGGCGGGGGAGGGCAGGGCCCCGGTGGCACCGCCAGTGACGGACAAGCTTCTGAAGAAGTGCCTCATCGAGACGATCGATGTCCTTGTCGGCCTGCTGGAGATCAACGACCCGTTTTTCGGAGGGAACTCGCACATCACGATGGAGTACGCCCGCGCCGTCGCCGAGGAGATGAAACTGACGAAGGAGATGGTGGACGAGATCGTCGTGGCGTCCCTGCTGCACGACATCGGCAGGGTCGGCATCCGGAGCGAGATCCTCACCGGGAAAAAGGAGATCTCCAAGGAAGAGTACAACACGGTGAAATCCCATTGCGAGAACGGTGCCAAGATTCTCGAGACGATCGACTTCCCCTGGAAGATCAAGCCGATCATCGTGCACCATCACGAGAGGTACGACGGGAAGGGATACCCGGGAAGGCTCAAGGGGCGGGAGATTCCGCTGGGAGCGCGGATCCTGTCCGTGGTCGACGCCTACGCGGCGATGACCGCCAACCGGCCGCACCGCAAGAGCCTGCAGAAGGAGGAGGCCATCGCGGAGTTGCACCGGAATGTGGGGACCCAGTTCGACCCGGAGGTCGTCGAAATTTTCACGCGCGTGGTGGAGCAGAAATTCTCCCACCACGGCGTCGGGTCAAAGCCGAGAATCCTCCTGGTCGACGACGAGGTCGATTACCTGACGCTCCTCAAGCTCAAACTCGTCAACGAGGGGTTCGAGGTGGTTGTCACGGACAGGTCCACCGAGGCCCTGGCAGTCATGGAAAGGGAACAACCGGATCTCGTGATCGCCGACGTCCTGATGCCGGAGATGGACGGCATCGCGATGTACCGGAAGATGCGGGAACTCCCCGGGGCCGGGGACACGCCCCTGTTGTTCCTCTCGGGGAAGGATGAGACGAACATGAAGGTCGAGGCGCTTCACCTGGGCGCCGAGGATTATCTCATCAAGCCGGTGGACCTGAAGGAGCTTGCCGCACGGATCCGGAACATCATCCGGCGGGACAAGCGGAGGAAGACAGGGGTCGGGGCCGGACCCAGCCAGGGCGTCGTGGGGGATCTCAGGAACCTCGGAATCCCCGATATCGTCCAGACGCTTCACCTCGGACTCAAGACCGCATGCGTGATCCTGAAGGCGGGGCAACGCGACGAGGGGCGGATCTACTTCACGAACGGGCGCATTTGCCATTGCGAAACCGAAAATATCGCAGGAGAGGATGCCTTCTATCGGCTGTTGCGTCTGCAGGAAGGGGCGTTCGTGATCACGCACGGGCAGACGACCAAGAAGCGGACGATCGACATGGACGAAATGCAGTTGATTCTGGAGGGATTCCGCCGTCTTGACGAGGAGAAGAAGGAAAACGCACCGGGATGACCCTTTTTTCCAGAGAACGAAGGCAAAAAGAGAGGAAACGGCGTATGGCTACGGTTGTGTTCACGGTGAAGAGCGGCAAGAAGCCGGTTCGAGTGTCGTCCCCCGTAACGGCGACCGCGAGGGATTTTTCCTCCGAGGGGATGTCGGTCGTGACGCCGAAGATCAGCCCGAACGGGATCCATGTGATGTACGACACGCTCATGACCACGCGGAACCATGTGGACGCGACAATCTTCCCGGAAGGGAAATCTCCGATCCGGGTATCGGGAAAGGTCGTCTGGTTCCGGGCGGTCGAGAACCCGGAGGGATCCTACATTTTCGGCATGCAGTTCGACGATTCGTCGGAAGACCTGAAGGAATGGCTCTCACTCGAGTAGCCTCTTGAGAGCAATCGACGTTCACGCCCACCCCAGCACCCGCCCCTGGTACGAATCGATGCGACCGTATCTCGAGGCGCTGGAGTCCTATTACCGGACGCCGTACCGTGTCCGCACGGACGAGGAGATGGCCGGGGAGTTCCGCCAGGCCGGAGTGGGTGCGATGATCCTGGCCTGGGATGCGGAAACGACCACGCGATTGCCGGCGACGACCAACGATTACGTGGCCTCCGTCCGGGACCGTTTTCCCGGTTCGGTTATCGGCGCCTGGGCCTCGGTCGATCCGTGGAAGGGGGAGGAGGCAGTCCGGGAGCTCGAGCGCGCTGTCCGGGATTTGCAGCTTGCGGGGGTGAAGTTCCAGGGGATCGCCCAGGCGTTCTTCCCGAACGAACGCCGGTTCTACCCGCTCTACGAGAAGTGCGTCGAGCTGTCCGTCCCAGTGCAGTTCCACACC
Organism: Candidatus Deferrimicrobiaceae bacterium; assembly: GCA_049688015.1. Classification (GTDB taxonomy): domain Bacteria; phylum Desulfobacterota; class Deferrimicrobia; order Deferrimicrobiales; family Deferrimicrobiaceae; genus CSP1-8. The sequence continues at coordinate 6,942 of JBAVJZ010000162.1, forward strand.
GGAACCACCGGGCTGGGGGCGGGGATGCCGGGGGGGATGGGGCTCAAGCTGAAGTACACCCAGCCGATCCATCTCGACGATGTCGCGGCCGATTTCCCCGGCCTCACCATCATTGCGTGCCACCCCTCATGGCCGTGGCAGAGCGAGATGATCGCCATTCTTCTCCACAAGGCAAACGTCTACATGGAGACGTCCGGCTGGTCTCCGAAATATTTCACGCCCGAGCTGAAGAAGGAAATCGCCGGGCGTCTTCAGGACAAGGTCATGTTCGGGTCGGACTACCCCGTGCTTTCCTACGAGCGGCTCTTCCGGGACTGGGATGCCGAGGGGTACCCGGCTGCCGTCCTCGACAAGGTCTTCCTCGCAAACGCGCGCCGGATCCTCCGGCTTCCCTGAGATTCCCCTCCTGCGTCCGCTCCGCCGACAGCGCCCCCGTGCGGGGTGCCGGATCGGGGCTCCGCCGCCTCGGAGGGGGGTTCCGTTCGGCCCCACTCCTTCGACTTGCTGCGCCGGGAACGGGACCCGGGGAGCGGACGCAGGGGCCCCTCCGAGGACGCAGAAGCCGATCCGGCGCTCCATCCGGTGAAGATTGCGGTGACCGGCTTTGCGGTCCGGGAAATTTGGTCCGGGGAATTTGGTCTTGCTACACGGAAATATTTGTATATACTATTGTTTTTCGTAAAAAAGACCTGCCAGGGTGTGCGAGAGTGGCGGAATGGCAGACGCGCCGGATTTAGGATCCGGTGGGCAACCGTGAGGGTTCAAATCCCTCCTCTCGCACCAGCTTAGGTTTTCAACTGGTTGATTCTGGATATCTTTTTCCTCCCTTCCTGAGTCCCTTTCCCCGCGTAACGTCGATTGAACGGAATCAGGCAGGCGGGAGGGTGCAATGCCATGCGCATCGCCGGGCCGAATCCGTATTCCATTGATGCTCGGGCTTGGCGGTTACATGCCACTCATTACGGCTCCCACCGAGATAACACGTGCACAACGAGGTCTGGGTTTTGGGGATCGTTTGTCATGAGATGCACGGCGAAATCGTGAGGGCCGCCCATGCCGGGGTGCATCACAAAGTTGCTGGAGGCGACCGTCGTGCTTTCTCCGGGGTTTAGGACCATCGAACCGATGGTCAAGTCGGGCGGTCAGCAACCCGCCAGGACTTCGAGATACGGCTTCTGGCTGAAACGCAATACGGCCCCGCCGATATTGGTCACTTCGATGTCGAACGATTTGTTGGTGCCGAAGCGGACGTCCCCGTAGTCGATCTTCTGCTGGTCGACGGCAATCTTCGGAGGTCCGCTACCGTGTTTGCTGATGCCTGCTCGATTGGTGATGTAGAAGGCGGCGGCGATCAACAGCACCCCGCCCAATACGACCATCGGCCAAGGGAATTTTTTCTTCTTTTTTTGCCTTTTCTGTTTATTGCTCATCGGTCCACTCCAGGTTGGTTTCTTCGTAGAAATCGGGCTCCAAGAGGGAATGCCCGTCCCCATCCCGCCGTGCAACGTCGCATCCGGCAGTCTTCAGTGATTGTTACCATTAAGAGTATACGCGCAATCACATGGTGTGCAACCCGGGATCCACGCGTACGTCGAACGTCGAGGTGGAAGAAGAGGAGGTGCCCCACATCGTGGCTCTTGAGGAGCAGCTCTTCCGTGATACTATTCGGGCTTGGAATTACACCCATTCGGTAACGGAAATGGTTAAATGAAGCCGGTCATCTTCAGGAAGGGGAGTTGTACGATTGATCTGGGGGGCGAAGAGTGGTACATTTATTTGTTAACGCTTCGGGGGAGTCACAGGGGAACCGGAGGCGGAGGAAACCAGTCGTATCAGATAGTTAGCCAAGAAATCGGGCGAGCGGGGGAAGTCGCTACTTCTTTAATCCCTTCTCTCGCATCATCTGCCCGTGTGTTTTACTCTAAAATAGGGTAAGGAGCGGACGATAGGTCATGAAGACGAGCATCGAAACGATCAGCAGTGTAGAGAAGAGGATCCGGGTGGAAATCCCTGCCGACGAGGTGTCCCGGCGCGTCGAGGAGGGATACGCCGAGGTCCGGAAAATGGCGCCTTTGCGCGGGTTTCGCAAGGGGAAGGCCCCGATGTCGATGGTCCGGCGGGTTTTCAAGGAATCCGTCGAGGCGGATGTTGTCGAGCATCTGGTCAGGGATTCCCTCAGCGAGGCGGTAAAGGGGAACGACCTTAAGATTCTTTCCCTCCCGAAGATCGACGGAGGAAAGCTCACGGAAGGGCAGGAGTTTGTGTTCACCGCCACCGTCGAAGTCGTCCCCGAGCTGAACCCGGAGGGGTACAAGGGAATTTCCGTCGTGAAGGAGAAACGGGAGGTCAAGGGCGAGGATGTGGACGCCGCGGTCGATCGTCTGCGAGGATCCTTCGCCCAGTACCATGCGGTAGAGGAGCGAGGAGCCGGCGGCACCGATCTCGTGGAATTCGGGTTCACCGCGACATCGGAGGGGGAAACGGTCGAGAAAAGCGACGCTGCGAGCATTGTTCTCGAGGGCGGAGTCCCCTTTGGAAAGGAGTTCGAGTCCCACCTGACCGGGGTCCGGGCCGGGGACCGGAAGACGTTCGAGGTTACGTTCGAGTCCGATTTTCCCAACGGGAAGTACCGCGGGAAGAAGGTTTACTTCGAGGTGAAGGTGAACGCCGTCCGGGAGAAGAAACTTCCCGACCTGGACGATGATTTCGCCAAGAGTTTCGGAGATATAAACGGTCTTTCCGATCTGAAGGAAAAGATGCGGGAGCGCCTGGTATTGGAGGCGGAGGAGGCGGCGAGACGCAGCGTGGAAGAGCAGCTCCGGCAGGGACTGCTGGAGAAGAATCCCTTCGAGGTCCCCGTAACGCTGGTCGATCGTCAGGTCCTCTCCATGATCGAGAACACCGCGAACCAGCTCGTGTCCCAGGGGGTCGACCTAAAGAAAGTGAACATGGATTTCGAAAAGATGAAAGAGAGGTTCGCGCCGAACGCCGGTCGGGCGGTCCGCCTGTCCCTGCTCCTGTCGGCGATCGCGGAAAAGGAGGGCATCGACGTCCCCTATTCCGAAATCGAGGCGGAGATGAAACGGATGGCGGCCTCCGCCGGGATCGAGTATGAAAAGATAAGGGAAATATACGGAGACGAGGAGCGAATGGACGGCCTGCGCAATCAATTGCTCGACAGGAAGGTAATGGCGTTCCTCCAGGAGCATGCCGAGGCCAAGGAGGAGGTGGCGGGATGACCCTTGTGCCGATCGTTGTGGAACAGACAAGCCGCGGCGAGCGATCCTACGACATCTATTCCCGTCTGCTCAAGGACCGCATCGTGTTCATCGGCAACCCGATCGACGACGACATCGCTAACCTGGTGATCGCCCAGCTGCTGTTCCTCGAGGCGGAGGATCCGGACAAGGACGTCAACCTCTACATCAATTCCCCGGGAGGGTATGTGACGGCGGGCATGGCGATCTACGACACGATGCAGTTCATCAAGCCCCAGATCGCCACCGTGTGCATCGGGCAGGCCTCCTCGATGGCGGCGGTGCTGCTTGCCGGGGGCGCGCCGGGGAAGCGGACGGCTTTGCCAAACGCGCGCATCCTGATTCACCAGCCGCTTGGGGGAACGAAGGGGCAGGCCACCGAGATCGAGATCCATGCCCGGGAGATCCTCAGGATGCGGGAAGAGCTCAACAAGATCCTCTCGAAGCACACGGGGCAGCCGCTTTCCCGCATCGCGGCGGACTCCGAGCGGGACTTTTTCATGTCCGCTGAGCAAGCGAAGACCTATGGTATAATCGACACCGTGGTGGAGAAGAGGCCGCTTCCCGCCAGGCCTCTTGTAGACTGACGGAGGACCCAGTGACCCGGAAAATCAACGACAAGGCGAACATGCTGGTCTGCTCGTTCTGCGGAAAGGCCCAGAACGAGGTGCGAAAACTCATTGCCGGCCCCACCGTGTACATCTGCGACGAATGCGTCGAGCTCTGCAACGACATCATCACCGAGGAGTACGAAGTCGAGGATTCCCTGGAGGAGAAGCGCCGAAGGCTTCCGAAGCCAACGGAAATAAAGAAGATTCTTGACGAATACGTGATCGGTCAGGAGAGGGCGAAGAAAATCCTCTCCGTCGCGGTGTACAACCATTACAAGCGGGTCGAAACGCGCACCGTCGACGGCGTCGAACTCCAGAAGTCCAACATCATCCTGCTTGGGCCCACGGGAAGCGGGAAAACCCTTCTGGCCCAGACGCTGGCCCGCATCCTGAATGTCCCGTTCACGATCGCGGACGCAACCACGCTCACCGAGGCGGGGTACGTGGGGGAGGACGTCGAGAACATCATCCTGAGCCTCCTGCAGGCATCCGACTACGATGTGGAAAAGGCCCAGAAGGGCATCGTCTATATCGACGAGATCGACAAGATCGCGCGCAAGTCGGAGAATCCGTCGATCACGCGGGATGTCTCCGGCGAAGGGGTCCAGCAGGCGCTGCTCAAGATCCTGGAGGGGACGATCGCTAACGTTCCCCCCAAGGGCGGCCGCAAACATCCTCAGCAGGACTTCATCAAGGTCGACACGGGTAACATTCTCTTCATCTGCGGCGGGGCGTTCATCGGTCTCGAAGGAATCGTGGAGCAGCGGACTTCGAAGAAGATGATGGGGTTCGCGGCCGACATCGTTTCGCGCTCGGAGAAGAACATCGGCAAGCTCCTCGAGGCGGCGCAACCGGAGGACCTCATCCGGTTCGGCCTCATCCCCGAGTTCGTGGGGCGCCTACCGGTGGTGGCCACGCTGCACGAACTCGACGAGGATGCGCTGGTCCAGATCCTGGTGAAGCCGAAGAACGCTCTCGTACGACAGTACCAGCGGCTGTTCGAGTTCGAGAACGTGAAACTCGAGTTCACCGATGACGCCTTGCGGTGCGTCGCCAGGCAGGCCATCCTGCGAAAGGCGGGGGCACGGGG
>JBAVJZ010000163.1:0-17342 GCA_049688015.1 Candidatus Deferrimicrobiaceae bacterium
GGATAGGGGGGGCGGGAGAAATATTCCCTGTACGAATTTGCGGAGATTCCTCGGGCGGGGAATCGGACCTAAGACTTAGGATTCGCACACCCTGCTATGACGGCTGCAATGCGATCAGCATCGGCGACACTGTCAGCCTTAAGGATGATCCCACGTATGTCCCGACCATCGATGAAATACAGGACGAACTCATCAACAACGATCCATCGGGCGCATGGGGAGGGGGGCCGTCGAACCTGCCGGTCAGCCCGGACCCGGCGTATTCCGGGGACAACTGGCTGTTATCGCCCCGGGTCGTGCGCGTGATGCTATACGACCCGCAAAACGCGCGGGCAACTGGAGTAATCAGGGTAGGTAGGCTCGCAGGATTCTGGATCGAAAGCGTATCACCATCACCCTCCTGGCCAAATAATGCGAACGTGAGGGGTTATTTCATCCCGGACAGCGCCGTCGGGGGTACCAGCAGTTCGCCGACCCTGATAGAACCGTCCCTAAAAACCACAAGGCTGGTACAATAGCAAGATGATGGACCGGATAAGTTGCCTCATCATCGAGTCGGACCAGGAAGCGGTCCGTCAGATCGACAACCTGGCCCGCCTGATCGGCAGCATCGAGATCCGCTGGAAAACCACCTCACTCCAGACCGGCATCGAGATCCTCAAGAAGCACCATCCGGAGATGGCCATTATCGGTCTGGGTGTGAATCCTGCGTCCGCGATCGATTCGATTTCCTCCATGGCACGAGATTTCCCCGGACTGTACCTGATGGGACTCTCAAATACCGCAGACGCGAGTCTCATCCTGCAGGTGATGCGGGCGGGGGCGAACGATTTCCTCCACAAGCCGGTGAAGGAGATCGACCTGCGCGCGGCCGCCGAAAAGATATTCAAGCTCAAGGCGGCCAAGAAAGAGACGACCAGTGGAGGGGGCAAGATCATCTCGGTGTTCAGCAACAAGGGGGGAAACGGGGTTACGACGATCGCGGCAAACCTGTCGGACGCGATATCCCGACACCATGGCAAGAAGACCGTGGTGGTGGACCTCGTGCTCTCCCAGGGCGATCTTTCGATGTTTTTCAACGTGTCCCCTTCCTATTCCATCCTGGACCTGGCGAAAAACGCCACGAAGGCCGATTACGACTTCCTGCACACCCTTCTCGTCAAGCATTCCAGCGGAGTCTACATACTTGCCGAACCACCGATGATCGAGGATGCCGAGGAGATCACTCCCGCCAGCGTAAGGGAAGTGCTCTCCACCTTGCGATCGATGTTCGACGTCATCATCGTGGACACCCCGCATCAGTTCGACGAGCGAACGTTGATGGCGCTCGATATGTCGGACCAGATCCTCCTGGTGACGCTGCTCAACATCCCGTCTCTCAAGAACACCTTGAAATGCCTTGAGCTTTTCGGCCGCATCGGTCTGCGGGACGATCGCGTACGTCTCCTGATAAGCAGGTACCTGCCGAGCGACGAGATCCCGAGGGAAAAGATCGAGGGGATTTTGAAACTGCCGGTATCCTTTACCATTCCGAACGACTACCCCGTTGTGATCTCTTCGGTGAACCGGGGCAAATTGTTGCACGAAATCGCACCGGACAAGGAGGTCACGCGAAGCTTCCGGCGCATGGCGGACATTCTGCTCGGGCCCGTGTCCGTGCAGAAACCGGTATCCGGGGAAAGAAAACGCGGCCTTTTCGGAAGGTTCTTCCCTGGCGAAAGGAGTAGCAAGTGACGATCGGCGATTGGCGGACCGCCAAAAAGGGCGGGCAAGCCACGACAACCCTATTCGGTGACCCATCCCTCCGGAGAAGCACGGCTGCCGCGGGGATGCGGGCATATCAGGAACTGAAAAGTACGATCCACCGCAAGCTCATAGACCGCCTCGATCTCTCCACCGTTGCCGAGATTCCTCCCGAACAGCTATCCGGGATCATCAAGACGGTCATCGAGTCCCTGATAACCGCCGAGGGGATTCCGCTGACGCGCGCGGAACGGGAAAGGCTGGTGCTGGAGATCCAGCACGAAACGCTCGGTTTCGGGCCCCTCGAGCCCCTGCTGCAGGACCCGGAGATCTCCGACATCATGGTCAACGGGCCGAACCAGGTCTACGTCGAGAAACAGGGCAAGATCCAGAAGCTCGATGTCGCGTTCAAGGACGACGACCACCTGATGACGATCATCGAGCGGATCGTCTCCAAAGTAGGCCGCCGCGTCGACGAATCGTCGCCGCTCGTGGACGCCCGGCTTCCGGACGGCTCCCGTGTAAACGTCATCATTCCGCCCCTTTCGCTGGACGGGCCGGTGATCTCGATCCGGCGCTTCGGAATCGACCCCCTGAAAATGGGAAACCTCCTCGCCAACAAATCCCTGACCGAGGAGATGGCCGTCGCGTTCGATGCGATGGTGAAGGCGCGACTGAACATACTGGTATCGGGAGGCACAGGTTCCGGCAAAACGACCCTGCTGAACAACCTTTCGGGATATGTTCCCAACACCGAACGGATCGTCACCATCGAGGATTCGGCGGAGTTGATCCTCCAGCAGGATCACGTGGTGCGGCTCGAGACCCGCCCCCCGAATATCGAAGGGAAGGGATTGGTCACCCAGCGGGACCTCCTCCGCAATGCCTTACGGATGCGCCCCGACCGCATCATCGTCGGGGAGGTGCGGGGCGGGGAGGCGCTGGACATGCTCCAGGCGATGAACACCGGCCACGACGGATCGATATCCACGGTGCACGCCAATTCCCCGCGGGACGCGCTTGCCCGGCTCGAAACGATGGTACTGCTCGCGGGATTCGAAATTCCCACGAAAGCGATCCGGGAGCAGCTTGCTTCCGCTCTCGATGTCATCATCCATGTCGCACGGTTGAGCGACGGGAAGCGCAAGGTCATGATGGTCTCCGAGGTGACCGGGATGGAAGGCGACGTCGTGGTGATGCAGGACGTCTTCCTCTTTGAGAAACAGGGAGTTGACAACGATGGAAACGTCCTCGGGAGATTTCGGCCCTCCGGCATACGGCCGAAATTCCTCGACAGGATCCACGTTGCGGGGATTCCCCTTCCGTACGAGACCTTCTCGATCCGGAAGTAGGAACGGGAGAAGGAACGTGATTCTGATCTCGCTGATTGTCTTCCTGCTGGTCCTGGTTGTCGTGATCGGCGGGTATCTCATTCTGGGATACGAATACGAGCAGAAAGATGTCGAAAGGCGGCTTTCCCGCCTGGAAACGCGGGACCACATTGCGGAAGCCCTTCCTGCAATCCTGAAAACTCAGATCATGAGCGATGTGCCCCTCCTCAACCAGATTCTTTCGAGGCTGAATTTGGCCGTCCGGATCGACAAGCGCCTGCAGCAGGGGGGTCTCGCGCTGAAGGTGGGAACGTTTGTCCTTCTCTCCATCACCCTGTTCACCTTCGGGACCGTGGTTTGCCTCCTGCTGAACTGGCCCCTGGTGCTTGCCCTGGGATTCGGCCTCGTCCTGGGTTTCATTCCCAACACGGTCGTGAACTTCAGGCGTCACCTTCGGATAAAGAATTTCACGGTTCATTTTCCGGACGCCCTGGAGATGTTCGCCCGGTCGCTCCGGGCGGGCCATTCCTTTTCCGGGGCCATCGAGCTTGTGGCCGAGGAGATGCCGGCCCCCGTCGGCCCGGAGTTTCGGAAAGTCTTCGACGAACAGAGCCTGGGGATCCCGCTTCGCCAGGCGCTCTTCGGGATGACGGAGCGTATCGACAGCCTGGACGTCAAGTTTCTGGTAACCGCCATCTTGATTCACCGGGATACCGGGGGAAACCTCGCGGAGATCATCGACAAGATCTCCTACGTCATCAGGGAGAGATTCCGGATCCAGGGGCAGTTGAAGACGTTCACCGCGCAGGCGCGCCTGACCGGGATCATCATAGGGCTGCTCCCCGTGATCGCTGCCCTGCTGATCGGGTTTCTGAATCCCCGGTACATGAGGCCGCTCTGGGAGGAACCCGTCGGGAGGTATCTGATTGTGTCCGCGTTCATCCTCCAGGTCCTCGGGATATTGGTCATCCGGAAGATCATCAGGATCAAGATTTGAACCGGAGGGGGGTATCTTGATTTCCTTCATCGTGCTCAGCGTCTTTCTCGCCACGGCATTAGGGGTGCTGGCCGTTTTCCTGTGGCTGGAAGGAAGGAAGGAAGGCCTTCCCCGCCGGGTCGAGCATTTCGTCTCGGGGGGGGCAAAGCCCCACTCGAGTGCTTACGAGAGCGCGAAGGAGTGGGCGGCGGGGTACTGGAAGCGGTTCATGGCAAGAGCCCCCGGGCGCGAGGAATTTCTCTCCTTGTTCACGGGAAAGGAACTCTCCGGCGCGCGGTTGCTTCTGAGCCAATCGGGTTACCGGAAATTGAATTCGTATCGCCTCTACCTTTGGGTGAAGATGACGTTGCCTATTTTATTCCTGGCCCTTGCGCTCCTGTTCGGGGCATCGGTCGGGTTGCCTGCAGGTACGAAATTCCTGCTGGGAGTCATGACATTGATCGCGGGATTCCTCTTTCCCGGTGTGTGGCTTCGGGGAAGAGTCCGGAAACGGCGTGAAGAGGTCGAGGACGCTCTCCCCGACGGGCTGGATCTGTTGTCCGTCTGCGTCGACGCGGGACTTGGCATCAATTCCGCGTTCGTGAGGTTGACGGATGAGTTCCAGTTGACGTGCAAGGCCCTGAGCGAGGAATTCGACATCGTCAACAGGGAAATGCTCGCGGGAAAACCAAGACCGGAGGCGCTGCGGGCGCTGGCGGACCGGACCGGCGTGGAGGATGTGAAGTCCTTCGTGGCGATGTTGATCCAGACCGAGAAACTGGGGACGAGCCTTTCCCAGTCGCTGCGCGTGCATGCGGACTCCCTGCGGACAAAGCGTCGCCAGAGGGCGGAAGAAGCGGCCGCCAAGACCACCATCAAGCTGGTCTTTCCGTTGGTGCTGTTGCTGTTCCCGGCTCTGTTCATCATCCTCCTCGGCCCGGGGCTTCTCCAGGTGATTCACGTTCTTCTCCCCGTGGTGAAAGGATAAAAACCGACAAGGAGGTTGAGCTTGGGCGAGAAATTGATGGCTGCGTTACCCTGGATGGTAGCCTTCTTCGTGGTTCTTGGCCTCTATCTCTACGTGAGGTCGAAAAGAGTCAACAGGAGATAGTCCGGAAACAAACGGAAGATGAAAGCCCGGAATGCCAGCAGGGACACCTTACTGGGTGATGCGATCCGGGAGGCGAACACGTTCCTTTCCCGAATCAGGGGATTGCTTCGCTCCGAACGTCTCGCCCCCGGAGAAGGGATGTGGATCTGCCCGTGCAACAGCATTCATTCCTTCGGGATGCGGTTCGAGTTCGACGCGCTGTTTCTCGACTCCGGAAAGAAGGTGGTGGGACTATATCGTCGTTTCCGCAGAAATCGCGTTTCCAGGGTTTTCCTTGCCGCCCGAGGGGTCCTCGAATTGCCGGAAGGTACGATCGAGATGACGGGGACCGAGGTCGGGGATGAAATCGAATTCCAGACGTGAACCGCGTATCCCATCCATAATCGCAGGGTGCTTTTCCATCCTCATCGGATCCCTGTTTGCCTCTCCCTTGCCCATCGGGACCGCTTCCGCCTCCGCCGTTCCATCGATTGCCGCAATGGCCCGCCTCCAGGCCTCCCCTCCGGAAGAACACGGCAAGATCCTCTCTCTTTTTGACGGATACGTATCTCTCGGGTTGCGGGAGGAAGCAGGGGGCTATCTGGAGCAGAAGGTCCACCTCGGGCAGATAACGCGCGAGGACGCCAATCCGCTGTTCGAGAAGATCGCCGTGGAGCAGAGCCGGTGGGACGAACCGTCAGGTCTTGTCTCGATCTGCGAAATGGCACTCCGGAGCGGGAGTCGCACCCCATTGATCCTGTATGCATACGGGACGGGGTTGCGTCTGGCCGGCCGCCTCTCCGATGCCCGGGCGATCCTCTCGCAAATTCCCGCGGGGGATCCCCTCCATTCGTTCGCTCTTTTTTCCATCGGCCAGATCGCGGCGGAGGAAGGAGATGCCAAAACAGCCCTGGATCACTTCGCCCGTGTCCGCCTCCTGGCCAAGGACCGCCCGCATCCGGGTGCCCTCGACCAACGGGTTGCCCTTTCCCAGGCGGAGATGTTCCTCATCACCGGGCACCCGGCCGAAGCCGTTCCGCTCATGGAAGCCGCTCTCCGCCAGAGCAAGGACCCTTTCCTGCAGATCGGACTGGCTGCGGCCAGGGGAGAGGCGATTTCGGAAGAATCGGCGCTTCACGCGGAGATGAAGGCCGGAATGCCCCCCAGGGAAGGGGTGCTGCTTTCCCTTCTGCTGGGGGGGCTTTCCCGGGAACGAGGCGATTACGATTCCGCCGTTGCCCACCTGAACCGGGCCGAGGAGGATCTCAAATCGGCCCTTTTGTCGGGAGCCCCTCCCGCATCGGCACGTCTGGAGCAATACAAATCCCAGGAACTCATCGAACGACTGATCGCCGATCATTCGGCCCTTCGGCAACAGCTTGCCGTCGCGGGCCGACAGAACACGAAGGAAAACCGGGAAAGGATGGTGGACCTGTTGCTCGATATCCTGTTCATGGACCACGCGATATCACGGTCCATCGGAGCAATGCCGCCAGCGCCTTCCCTCCCCCCGGTCCCTTCTCCGTCCTCCCGTCAGATAGAAGAGGTATTCCTGAAGATCGAACAGGTGACCCTGGGGGGAGATACCGTCGACGGTCTGGTGAATGAAATCGGGAAAAAAATCGACATCCTCCAGAACATCGGTCATCCCATGCGGCGTTATCGCCATCTGACGAAACTCGTAATGAGCCAGAAGGAGACCGTTCAGATCAAGGAAGCAATCCGGAAGCGGAGGGAAGCGGCGATTGCAGGGGTGACGACCGAAGACGATGGCGGCAGTTCCCAGTTTTTGAAGGACATCGGACGATTCCTTGAAGAATTGGAATCTATTATGGGTATCGCATCCGATGCACGGGGGTTCATGCGCAATAATTTCGATCTCCTGAAGGAAGGCGAGGGAAAGGGAAAAACGGTTTCCGGGGAACCTCCGGGGATGGTTGCGGATGTGCTCGCTTTCGATAACGAACGCTTCGCCTCTCTGCTTCCCTCGGTGCAGGCGCTGGAGAAAAGGGCCCGAATCGCATCCTGGGAGAGAAAACAGCAGGAAATCCTTCTTATGCGCCCCGTGGTTCTCCGCCAACTTGCGGACACCTTCGTGGCCCAGGCAATTTCCCTGCGAGCTACGATGCCTCCGGGGTGGTCATCGCGTACCCGTGCCCTCCTGGATAAAAGCGTATCCTACCTTTCCGCACAGGAAATCCTGCCGGACGACAAGGCGGATATCGCCGCAAATATCGGTTCCTACCTCCTCCAGGGGAAAGGCGCCAGGGAAGCGCACCCCGGCAGTCCGCCGGGTCAGGCGGATAGGGAAATCATCGCGAAGATCCTTCCGTGGCTCGAAGACAGCGGCGCATCCGGAGGAGAACGCGAGAAGAGGCTCTATGTCCGGGCTTCCCTGAAATTGGCGGTCGGGTCTTCCGACGCATTGCCCGCCGCACGGGAATTTCTTGCGAAATTCCCCTCTTCCCCCCTGGCAGGCGACATTGCCGTTCGCCTGGGTAACGAGGCGATCCTCGCGGGCAAGCTGCCCGCGGCGGAGGATTTTTACAAGACGGCCGCCAGGATTGCCCGTCCCGTCTCGTCCTCCATCGCCCGATACATGCTCGGATGGTTTCGCTACCACAACGGGGATTCGGAAGGGGCGGTCGAGGAACTGGCACCTTCCCTGTCCGAGGCGTCCTTTCCCTGCCGGAAGCTCGAACCCTTCGAGAAATCCGTTCTGACGCTGGCTGCCCGTGCCTGGATGGATCTTCCCCCGGAACGCCTGGGTTCCTATCCCCCGGTCGAGGAGGGGGGATGCGGGGGGAAACTTCTGCTGAATTCGCTGGGGGAAGCCGAGGAGAGGCGGGGAGAGACGTCCCGGGCAGCGGTGGTGTTCGATGTCCTGGCAGGCCGGTTCACGGGCGACGAAGCCGCGCTTACGTACGAGATGAAATCCGTGGAAGACCTCATTCGGGCAGGGAAGGAGGATGAGGCGTATTCCCGTGCGTTGACGCTCAATGAGAAATACGGACCCGGTTCCGCGTGGGCAAAATCCCACTCCCCGGCCGCCCGGAAAGCGGCGCACGAGAAATTGGCGGGGATGCTGAAGACCCTCTCTGAGAGGAAATTCGAAGAAGGGGTCCTTTCTGGGAAGCGATCGACGATGGCAGCGGCCGCGTCGGGGATGGAGCAATATTTTTCGGTAAAAGGAGGACAATCCCCCGGATCCAAGGCGGAACTTCGTCTCAAATATGCCATTGCCGCGCTCAAGTCGGGCGACAGGGAAACGGGAATCGGCTTGCTCGAAAGCCTGCTGGAGGAACAGACATCCGGCCCGATCGGGGAGAAAGCGGCCATTCTTTACGCGGATACGATGATCGCGGGATATGAGAGGAAAGAGCAGACGGCGGCGGATGCCGAAAAGGCTTCCCTCCTCCTTCTCGACAGGTTCCCTTCCGAGAAGAATGTTACCCTGGCATACCGCGCGGCCGCCGACATGCTGGCAGCCGGAGAGTACGAGCGTGCGAACCGGGTTGCCGGGAGAATCGAATCGGATAAATCCACTCCCGCGGCCCTCCTCCCCAAGGCAATGCTTGTCCAGGCGGAAAGCTACGTGTTCCTCGACGAACCGGCGAGCGCCCGCGGGAAAGCGGATCAGATCCTTGCCTTCGAAAAGGGGAAAGGGGTGGAGCCCGCGGTATGGGAGAAGGCAAGGGACCTCTTCCTGCTTTCCTCTCTCAAAGAGGTGGAAGCGAAAACGACCTCCCGGGACTACGTCGGTGCCGCGAAGTTGCTGGAGGATCTGATCGCCCGGTTTCCCGGGGCGCCGGAAGCCCCCGCATATTCCCTCCGCGCCGTGCGATTGTACCGGGAAGGAGGCGACCTGGAGGGGATGGAAAGGATCGCTTCCCTCTTTCGCCTGCGCTATCCCCGAAGGGAAGAAGGCGTGGAGATCGCGGGCACTCTCGGAGCGTACCTGGAGGAACGGAAGGAATTCCTGAAGGCAGCCGACGTATACGGCGAAGTCGCCGACCGATTTCCGAAGGATGCGGCAGCGGGGCGGTTTCTTTTCCACTCCGCACGACTGGCACGGGACCACGGCGATTTGAAAAACGCCCGGATCCGCTTTTCCTCCTACCGGGACCGGTATCCGCAGCCGAGCTGGAGGAACGCCTACGCTGCCCTCTCGGTAGGGCTCCTCGATTGGGGAACAGGCAACATCAAGACCGCTCTCCGGGAGATGGAAGGGGGGATTCGCCAGGTCGAGGCCGGCATGGAGGCAGATGCCCCGCGGGAGCTGTTCGAAGTGGAAGGGAAGGCGCAGATCGCCATCGGAGAGTACTGGGCGGACCAGTTCCGCAGCCTGAAGCTCACGGCGCCACTGGAAAAGAATCTTGCCATCAAGGACCGGTTCTTCCGAAGGTCGCTTCAGGCGTTTGCGAAGGCGGAACAGAAGGCCCCGCTGGAGGTGGCACTGAACGCCTCCCAGCTGTCCGGCGATCTTCTGGTCGAATTCGGGCAAGCGATTCTTACCTCCCAGCGGCCTAAAGGGATGAACGAGGAAGAGCGTGCGAGGTATGACGCTGCGTTGGCCGCCCGTGCCCGCCCGTTCTTTGAGCGTTCACTGGACTGGTATGTCGGGGCGATCGACCGGCTCGAGGCGGAACGGGGTCCGTCTGATCTTGCCCTTTCGATCCGCCAGAGGCTGGAAGAGGCGCAGAAACTGCTCGCGAAAATCCCACAGGAACAGGGAGCGCAATGAGACGCAGGGGGGTCGTTTACCGGATCGTGATCGGGATCGTCACGGGGGCTCTTGCCGCCGGAATCTTCCCGCTATCGGGAATGGCCCAGGGACCGGAGGCGGAAACCCCGTCCTTGAGCATGGAGGAACTGGAAGTGAGAGGCTTCCGGGATAAGCCCGGGCAGCTCTACGTTTCCGTGCCGGACCAGGTCTTCTCCCCCCCTCCGGTCCGATTCGATCTTTTCCGGGAAGATCTTGCCAGGCCGATCCTCCCCTGGGAAATTACAGGGGAACATTCCGGAAGGGACCGCTCGAACGCTCCGGGGGAGAAATGATGAGCGAACAGGGAAGAATTCCGGTCGACTCCCGGAAGGAAGAATGAACGGGTTTATCGGCATCGACGATTGGGGGAGAGGGCAGAACCGGCTTGTCCGGTGGATGATCGGGCTCTCCCTCCTCTTCCATGCGGTGATGGTGCTCCTCGGATTCCTGATATCGTCCTATTTCCCCCCCGGGACGCCGACTTTCCCGGTGGTGACGGTCGAGTTGACGGAACCTCCGTTGTCCACTCTTCCGGAGGAGAAACCCGTCGCTCCGCCACCCCCAAGCGTGCCTCCGAAGGACAGCGTCGCTGCCAAGCCCCGCCCGGTCCCTGCGAAAAAAACGAAGTCGCCCTCCGCGGCGCAAAGATGGCTGCGGAAACTCGACGCGGGATTGCCGAGTATCCCGGATGCTCCCATAGCCAAGGGCATGGGAAAACCCGGGGGAATACCGGTTCGCCGATGGGCCAACGATGCTTCCCCCCGTCCGGGAGATTTCGCGCCCGCGGTTGCCCCGGAAAACAGTGCACTCCTCGGTCAGATCTCGAAACTGGAGGGGAAGGTTCGCCAATCCGGAATCGCCGGAGTCGGGACCGGCAAGGAGATCGAGGCGTCGGTCATGTTCGGCGGGGTGGGATCGTCCCAGGGGGAACCGATCCCGGAATGGATCCGCGACATGATCCGAAGGAAAGTCCTCGGATACCTCCCCGAACTGGAGGAAGTCTATTCCGCCGCCTACCGCCGCAATCCGAAGTTGCGGGGAAGGCTGGTGGTCCGGTTCCAGGTCGACCCTTCCGGGAAAGTCTCGCGCGCCGATCCCGTGGATTCCTCTTTCCGGGACAGCGCTTTCGTCACAAGCATCCTGGAAAAAGTGCGCCGATGGACGTTCGAGCCTACCGAAGGGCGCACCGTTCAGGTCCTGTATCCTTTTGTTTTTATCGCTCCCTCCTGATCCGATGAATGGCAAGGCGAAGTATTTTCTTCCTTCGATCGGACAATGGCTGTTCCTGACGGTGTTCCTCACCCTCTCCTTCCATTCGGGATCCACACTCCTGAACGATGCGGATACCGGCTACCACATACGGGCGGGGGAGTATATCCTGAGCACCTTCTCCGTTCCGGACCACGATATCTTCTCCTTCCTTTCCCCGCCACCGAAGTGGACTGCCCACGAATGGCTTTCCGAAGTGATCATGGGACTGCTGCACCGGGTATTCGGCCTCACGGGCGTCGTTCTCTTTTTCATCCTGCTCATTTCCCTTGCCTACCCGCTGCTCTTCCGGATGATGCGATCCTGCAGGGGAAATATCGTCGCCGATGTCGTGATACTGCTCCTCGTCCTCTTCTCCTCCACCCTGCACTGGTTGGCCAGACCTCATATCTTTTCGTTGATCCTCACCGTGGTCTGGTATCGCCTCCTGGAGGATTTCCGGAAAGAGGGGAAGAACCGGTTATATCTCCTGCCTCCCCTGATGCTCCTCTGGGTCAACCTGCATGGAGGATTCATGGCGGGGTTCCTTCTCCTCGCAATTTTTTCCCTTGGCAGTCTGATTGCCTTCCGGTATACCGTCCGCGAGGGGAGAGAACAGGCAAGGCGCAATGTCCTTTTCCTCGGGATAACCTTTATCGCGTGTCTTCTCGTTTCCCTGATAAATCCGTACGGGTATCAGATTCTGTTCTTCCCGTTCCGCCTGGTCTCGCAGAAGTTTCTCATGGACAACGTGAACGAATTCCTGTCGCCGAATTTTCACCAGGTGATGCCCTTCAAGTATCTCCTGCTCCTGACGATCGCCATCCTCGCCGTTTCCGTGAAGAAACTCGATTTCGTCGAGATCTCCCTCCTCCTGATATTCCTGGACATGTCCCTGTATTCCGCGCGATATATCCCTCTTTTCTGCATCGTCACCGCCCCGGTTCTCGCAAGGCAGGCCGGTACCTTCCTCGCCCGGAGGGAAGGACGGCGATTTTCGGTGTTTCGGAACAAGTCGGATCGCATTGCCGCAACCGATGCTTCGGTGAAAGGACATGCCTGGGTGATTCTCGGCCTCCTCCTCGTGACGGGGGCCGCGGCCATGGAGAAAATGGAATTCCGGTTCGACAAAACGAAGAAGCCGGTCGATGCGGTGGAATTTCTGAAAAGGGAACGCATTCCGGGGAACATGTTCAACAACGACGAGTTCGGGGATTATCTGATCTACGCCGCCTATCCCCGGTACAGAGTTTTTCTCGACGGTCGATCCGACATGTACGGTTCCGGAATAGTGAAGGATTACATGAAGGTCATTGGCCTGGAGACGGGATGGGAGAAAGTGATCGCGAAGTACGATATCGGCTGGATATTCTTCGATGCGGATTCCCTTCTTTCCCGGATGCTGTACGAACAGAAGGGGTGGCACCTGATCTACGCCGACAAGGTGGCGAATATATTCGTTGAGAAGATCCCAAAATACCAGGATGTCATCCGCAGGTACGGGGACGTGTCGCCCGTCCTTCCCGCGACCGGGGAAGAGGATCCCTGACGATTACGAGCGGGGAGCGAACCGGGAAACGAAATTGACCGATGCGATCGATTTGCCGGAGGGCATCGGCAAGGGTTTTATCCTGACGGACGTTGACGACTGCAGGAATACCGGAGTCTCTCAATGGATTTGCGGGAACGAACCGACGCCGACGGGAAACGACATCCCTGGGAACTTTCACGCCTTAAGGCAATCAGGACGATATGCAGGCGCATCCCGATTCGTGAAAGGGACCTTCGGGTACTGGATGTCGGGTGCGGAGATGGTTTCGTCAGCCGGGAGCTTGCGAAAGACGGGACGATCGGCTTCATTGCCGGCGTCGACATACACCTGTCGGAGCAAGAGATCGTTGCAATGGCGATCGCCGAAAAAGAAGTCGCCTTCTACAACACCTATGGTGCACTGGATAGAAACGGGTACAACCTCGCACTCCTGATGGATGTCGTGGAACACGTGGAAGAAGATAGGCCGTATCTTAAAGATATCGTCCGCAACTACCTCGAGGAAGAGGGATACCTGGTGATTACCGTTCCGGCCTTTCCTTTTCTGTTCGGTTCCCACGATCGTTTTCTGCGCCATCGCCGCCGGTACACCCGGGCGGGACTCGTGGAACTGGTACGTTCCGCCCACCTGGAATGCCTGTCCTCCGGGTACCTTTTTTTCTCCCTCCTCCCCATTCGATTTCTTTCCTTTTGTTTCGAAAGATGGTTCCCTTCGAAGAAGGGAAAAATCCACGGTGTCGGTTCCTGGAAACGCGGCGCGATCGTATCGAACGTTTTGGAGTTCCTGCTGGACACGGATGTCCGTTTCGGAATGGCTTTGCAGAAGGCCGGCATTACGCTTCCCGGCCTCACCGCATGGGCGTTATGCAGAAAACATCGATAATCGTCCCCTGCTACAATGAAGCCGATCGCCTGACGGGCGAGGAATTCGTCCGGGCGACGGAACAGAACGGACAGCTGCATTTCCTTTTTGTCGATGACGGAAGCACCGACGGAACGAGGGAAATCCTGGCCGCGGTTTGCCGATCGAATCCCTCGCAGATGTCATGGATTTCGCTCGATAGGAACTCGGGCAAGGCGGAGGCTGTGCGGAAAGGGATTTTGACGGTCCTGGAATCGGATCCTGAAAATATCGGATATTGGGACGCCGATCTGGCTACCCCCCTCGGGGCGATCCCGAAGTTCTGCGAGATCCTGGAAAACCGGGAAATCCTTCTTGTCCTGGGCTCCCGCGTGCGGCTCCTCGGACGAAGAATCAAGAGGAAGGCATCGAGGCATTATCTGGGGAGAATATTCGCTACCCTGGCCAGCCTGATCACGGGTTTGCCGATTTATGACACCCAATGCGGCGCCAAGGTGTTCCGGAACAGGGAAGAGCTGAGAATCGTTTTCGGAAAACCGTTTCTCGTGAACTGGACGTTCGATGTGGAAATACTGGCACGTTTGCTGATGATCGAGAGGTTTGAGGGATCCCCCCTGCTGGTCCGCTCCACCGTCGAGTACCCGCTGGAAGAGTGGACCGACGTGCCGGGATCGAAAATGGGATTTTACGATTTCCTTTTGGGGATCACAGAGTTGGGAAAGATAACCTATTACCTTCATGCTCCCGGCGCAAGAAACCGTTTTTACAGGCTAAAAAACAAGATTTCGAGCGGATAGACGCGGTGATGAAAATTACGGATTCCCAAATCGTTCCCCACATGGAAACGCTTCGCGGACGGGCGCTTTCCGGCGGGGGATTTTCCAACAGGCCGGCAGGAGAATATCGCGCCGACGCCACGGCTTGGGCGGCAATGGCACTGGCCGCTACCGGGATGGAAGAGGGCCTCCTCGGAGAGGCACGGGACAGGATTGCCGGCGAACAGCAGGAAGACGGACGGGTGAGCGTATCCCCGGAGCATCCGGAGGCCTTCTGGCCCACCCCGTTGGCGGTTCTGGCATGGGAGGGCTCGCCAGCGCATCGCGAAACGCAATTCCGCGCGATTGCGTTCCTTGAGAAAACGACCGGCCGTCACTTCGTGAAAGATCCTGAGGCACCCGTCAAGCACGACACCTCGGTAAAAGGTTGGCCCTGGATCGCCGGTTCCCACTCCATGGTCGAGCCCACGGCCCTTTCCTTGATTGCCCTCCGGACCGCGGGGCAAGGCGAAAACGGGCGGACGCGGGAGGCCATACGGATGCTGATGGACCGGCAGCTGTCCGCGGGGGGGTGGAACTACGGCAACACCTCCGTTTACGGACAGGAACTGTATCCCCAGCCCGAAAACACGGGGATTGCGCTCGATGCCCTGGCCGGCCGGGTGTCGCAGAACGACGTTGCCCGAAGCCTGCGATATCTGGAAGAGCGGCTCAAGCATGTACGGGCACCGCTGTCCCTCGGCTGGGGGCTGCTCGGTCTCGGGGCCTGGGGGGCGCGACCGGGAAACGCAAGGCTCTGGTTGCGGGAAAGC
Source organism: Candidatus Deferrimicrobiaceae bacterium (assembly GCA_049688015.1). Taxonomy (GTDB): domain Bacteria; phylum Desulfobacterota; class Deferrimicrobia; order Deferrimicrobiales; family Deferrimicrobiaceae; genus CSP1-8. Next base: position 15,155 of record JBAVJZ010000163.1, read on the forward strand.
ATTGAACTCCAGAGAAAATACGGCCCTTACGATACGACGCTTCTGTCCCTGCTTCTGCTTTCCTTCCTGGCGACCGGCGGACTGGAAAGCGTCGTAGGAAGACAGGGGACACGTTAAAATGCCCCTGCGGGACAATATCCGGAAAAAGGTTGACTGGGGGCGCCGCGAGTTCCTTCTGGGTTCCCTGGGATGGGGAATCGCGGCAGCGGGCTCCTTGTCCGTGTTGGGCAGCTGTACAAAAAGGGATTGGCGTAGCGACACCTTCATCGCGAAGGTTCACGGTTACGAAGCGGACATCGTCTCGGTTCTCCGGAAAGGATTCCGGGAGTTGAAGGTGGGAGCGGAGGAGATACGGGGGAAACGGATCCTTCTCAAACCGAACCTGATCGAGCCGCATGCGGGGGCAGGCCACATCAACACGCATCCCGGGGTCGTCCGTGCTGCGGCCGAGGCATTCCTGCGGCTGGGGGCTTCCGAGGTCCTGGTCGGGGAAGGACCCGGCCACTCACGGGATTCGGTTCTCGTGCTGGAGGAGTCCGGCATGGGGGATGTGCTTGCGGGAGAGCACCTCCCGTTCGTGGACCTGAATTACGAACCGGGATACACGGCAAGGAATCTGGGCCGCCAGAGCCGACTTGCCACCCTGACGCTGCCGGCAACTCTTGCGCGAGCGGACTGGGTTGTCTCCGTGGCGAAGATGAAAACGCATCATTGGACCGGGGTGACCCTCTCCATGAAAAACCTTTTCGGCCTGATGCCGGGGATCTACTACGGGTGGCCCAAGAACGTCCTTCACTGGGAAGGGATAGACCGGTGCATTTTCGACATCAACGCGACGGTCAAGCCGCATTTCGCCATCGTGGACGGCATCGTGGGAATGGAGGGGGACGGGCCGATCATGGGCAACCCGCATTACGCCGGAGTGATCGTGATGGGGCGCAACCTGCCCGCGCTGGACGCCACCTGCGCCCGCATCATGGGTATCGACCCGTACAAGGTGGTCCATCTGGCGGCATCTTCGGGCAGGCTCGGCCCGATTCGCGAATCGGATATCCGCCAGCGGGGGGAGACGATCGCCTCGGTCAGAACCGACTTCGCACTGGAGGAAAAGATCCACGCACAAAGGGGGCTGCGGCTGCGCTGACATTCGCGTCCGGCACCGGGACTCCCTACTATTCACGGCGCCGCATGATCCGGAATCCGTTTTCGACTCCTATCATGTCGTAATGTGTTTGAAGATAGTGTTCCAGGAGTAAATGTTCTTCGGGGGGGTGTTCGTACCGGGGAAACCAGGTCTTCAGGTTTTCCCCTTCCACCAAGGTATCCCAGAGGACAAGTTTCACTTTCTTCCTCTCCAGATCGGATATCACCTCATGGAATTGGCTGTCGGTATGATACCCATAGATCAGGTTGTTGTATCGCGTGGGGTTATGGACGTTCGCCAGAAAATAGTACATCGGGTAATACGGGTAGACAAAAACCTGATCCCCGGGGCGGGTATGCTCCTGAAGGTAGCGCAGGGCCGTATCGTCTTCAAAGCGATACATGGCTCCGCTTCGTGTTTCGATCCGGTGGTTCGCACCTGAAGCGATGAGTCCATTGAATGTTCCAAAGGACAATAGGCAAAAAGAGAGGAAATACAGCACGGACGTACGGAGCAACTTCATTTTCCCGTAACCGGGATTCCAGAGGACGAGGGACACGATAAGAAGAAATGGCGCCCCGAAAATTGCATGGATCATATCCATCCGGTGGATCTCCGATATCCACAAGGCGTAACCGCAGCATACGTATGTAATGGTCGTGGGATGGAAAATCGTGGGACTCTTCGAAGGGCAGCGACATGATATCAGGGTGGGTACGGCGACGAGTAACGGCAGGGAGAGGATAACCGCGAAAGGAACGAGGAACACTCCAGAGAGACCTTGGCTTACCGTCCCAGGGAAAAACTTTTGGAGAATATTGAGCCAAGTAGGCCAATAAAACTCGAACAAGCCGAACCCGTACGGAACAATGTTGACGTCATGGTAATTCGCCAAGGGCCAGAGAAAAGTGGAGTAGACAAGGTCCGGCAACCCGCCCTGGATGGTAAAGAAAAGGAAAACCGATCCTGCGAGTCCTGCGTAACCGGCGATCAATGGTCCCGTACGTTTCAAGATGCCCTTCTTGTCGTCGGTTTGGCGTTTGT
>JBAVJZ010000164.1:0-9522 GCA_049688015.1 Candidatus Deferrimicrobiaceae bacterium
CATGAACCGGTTTTCGAAAACCGTCTCCCGGATGATGCTGAAACCATCGCACAGGCACATGTAGGCCATGAATTGCGCCTGCCCATCGGTCGGAAACCCCGGATGGGGGGAGGTCTTGATGTTGACCGACCGGATCGTCCCGTTCCTGCGCACCCTCACCGCACCCGGCAGGAGGGACACGTCGGCGCCGCTCTCGGAAAGCTTCTCGAGAATGGCGTCCATCGTCTCCGCGTCGGCCCCCTCGGCGGTCACGTCCCCGCCGGTGATCGCACCCGCCAGTAACAGCGTCGCCGCCTCGATCCTGTCGGGCATCACCTCGTGCCGGACCCCGGACAGGGAGGAGACGCCGCGAACGACGATTTCGTCCGTCCCTTCCCCCTCGATATCGGCACCCATGCCGCGCAGCGCCCGGGCGAGGTCGCATACCTCCGGCTCCTGGGCGGCGTTTTTCAGGACCGTGGTCCCCCGTGCCCTCGTGGCGGCCATCATCAGGTTCTCGGTCCCGGTGACCGTTTTCACGTCGAAGTAGATCGTGGTTCCGACAAGCCTGTCGGCCCGGGCCTCGATATACCCCTCCGCAAGCTTCGTCTCCGCCCCGAGAAGCGAAAGCCCCTTGAGGTGCTGATCGATCGGGCGGGCGCCGATGGCGCAACCGCCGGGGAGGGAAATCCTCGCCATGCCGTACCGGGCCACGAGGGGACCGAGCACGAGGACGGAAGCGCGCATCTTCTTTACCATGTCGTAGGGAGCTTCCGCCTTCCGGGTCTCCCGCGTGTCGATGCGGAGAACGGAAGGGCCGGGCTCCCCGGCCTTCACGCGCGTAACCGACGCCCCCATAAGCGTAAGCAGCTTGCCGAAGGTATCGATGTCCCGCAGGAGGGGCACGTTGCCGATCTCCACGGGCCCCTCCGCGAGCAGCGATGCCGCCATGATCGGAAGAACGGCGTTTTTCGCCCCCGACACCCGGGCGGTGCCCGAAAGCGGTTTTCCTCCCCTGATGTGGAACGTGTCCAGATACTCCTCCTGTCCGTCCCGTTTTCCGTGCCGCTTACTCCCCCGTCGGGAGGATCCAGCGGGCCACGCGATCCCGCCCCGCCAGGTCCTTCTCGACGCCGACGAAGCGCAGGGGGCCGCAGGGGAGCCCCTTCACGGCCGCCCCCTGGGACGCCCCGATCTCCAGCCAGAGCATCCCCCCCGGCTTCAGGTATTCCCCGGCATCCGCCACGAGAGGACGAATCACCGCCATCCCGTCCGGACCGGCCAAAAGGGCGCCCGCCGGTTCGAATCCCCGGACATCCCGGGGAAGCGAATCCCATTCCATTTCGGAAACGTACGGGGGGTTCGAAACCACTACATCAAAACGGCACCCTCTTTTCAAGGCGGAATATTTATCCGCGCGGAGAAACCGGACCCGTCCCGCGACCCCGTGGCGGACGGCGTTTCCCCGGGCGACGAGAAGACTCCCCCCGGACACGTCCACCGCGAGCGCCTCCACCCCGGAGAGCTCCGCCGCGAGCGTCACGGCGATGGCCCCGCACCCCGTGCCGACGTCGAGCATTCTTCCCGTCCCCCGCTTCTCCCTCCGCCATTTCCCGACGATCCGCTCGACGAGCCCTTCCGTTTCGGGTCTCGGTATGAGCGTGTCGCGCGTCAGGTGGAATTCGCGCCCGTAGAAATCCCACGCGCCGAGGATGTACTGGACGGGTTCCCCGGAAAACCTGCGGCGGAGGAGGGAACGAAGCGCGGGAGCCGGATTTCCGACGTCCCGTTCCGCCTCCCGGGAAATGCGGGAGCGGGGGATTCCGGTCAGGTGGGAGACAAGGATCTCCGCTTCGGGCGAGGAGCGAGAGCCCCTCTCCTCCATCTCCCTGCGGCAGAGCGCGAGGAGCTCGAAGAGTCGCATACGGGGTCCTGCCGGCTTTCAGCCGGCGTGCTTGAGGGCTTCGGTCTGGGCGTGAGCGATCAGGGCATCCACGAACACGTCGATTTCCCCGTTCAAGACCTGGGTCAGCTGGTGGACGGTCAACCCGATGCGGTGGTCGGTCACCCGGCTCTGCGGGAAGTTGTACGTGCGGATCCGCTCGCTCCGGTCCCCCGTCCCCACCATCGCCTTGCGCATGCCCGCCCGCTCGGCGTGCTGTCGCGCCATTTCGAGATCGTACAGTCTCGACCGGAGGATCTTCATCGCCTTGGACTTGTTCTTCAGCTGGGATTTCTCGTCCTGGCACGAGACAACCATCCCCGTCGGGATGTGCGTGATCCGGACCGCCGAGTCCGTCGTGTTCACGCTTTGTCCGCCGGGACCCGAGGAGCGGAACACGTCGATGCGGAGGTCGTCGGGGGCGATCTGTACGTCCACCTCCTCGGCCTCCGGGATCACGGCCACCGTCACCGTGGAGGTGTGGATCCGCCCGCCCGCCTCCGTGGCGGGCACCCGCTGCACCCGGTGAACGCCGCTTTCGAACTTCAGCCGGCTGTAGGCGCCCTTCCCCTCGATCATCGCGACGACCTCCTTGGTCCCCCCGAGACCCGTCTCGCTGTGGGAGAGCATTTCCACCTTCCACCCCTTCATCGCGGCGTACATCGAATAGGAGCGGAACAGCTCGGAAGCGAACAGGGCGGCTTCCCCCCCGCCGGCCCCTGCGCGGATTTCGAGGAGGATGTTCTTGTCGTCGTTCGGATCCTTCGGCAGAAGGAGGACGCGCACCTCCCCCTCGAGCCGCTCCCGCTCCTCCGTGAGTCTTGCGACCTCCTCCCGGGCAAGCGCCCGCATCTCCGGATCCTTCTCCGACTGGGCAAGGGCGAGGTTTTCCTCCAACTCCCGGCTTATCCTCCGGTATCGGGCGTACCCTGCGGCCAGGGGCCGCATCTCGGCCAGTTCCCGCCCCAGTTTCTGGAGCTCCCGCGAGTTGCCCGTCACGACGGGGTCCCCCATCAGGCGCGTAATCTCGTCGACGCGGCCCTGGATCCCCGCGAGCTTATCCCACATGGAAGTCCCCCGATCCCGTCCCTTGCCTCCCGGGGGAAAGCGGCGCACGTTCGATGACGGCCCGTCCCCCGGGGACGTACGCCTGTCGCCCCGCGGATCTCATCTTGCGCCCCTGCGCAGCGCCGCCAACTCCCGCTTTACCCCCGCGGCGTCCCCGCAGCTCATCTTCCCCTCGGGACAGCGCCCCCGCAGACAACCCGGACCGGCGCTCTCGAAAAGGAGCGGGGCCTGTTCCTGCGCGATCGCAAGCATTCTCCTGGCCATTTCCCGGATCTCCCATTGGGCGCGCCGGCACAGCCGCAACGCGAAAAAGTGATGCAACTCCCGGGCGTTCATGCTGATCAGGATCTTGGTCTCGGTAGCGTTGGGCAGAACAAACCGGGCGTCTTCGGCCGGGATGCCGTCCTTGAGCATCTCCTCGTACAGCTCCGAGCACTTCCGCATGTGCTCCTCGTACTTATCATACAGCGGATCGCCCTCCGGCGCCCGGGCGGGTTTTCCCTTTCCCCGTTCCGCGCCCCGCCGCCGGACGAGGGACTTCGGCGTTACGTACCCGAAGGTTGCGGCGACATACCGCTGGCTCTGCTGGGAGTAGGAGGCGATTCGATGGCGAACCAGCTGGTGCGAGGTCGCCCGGGAGATCCCCTCGACGCCGTACGTGAGGGTTACGTGCTCCAGCACCGAGGCGTGCCCCATCGACATGACCCGGCGGACGAGATTGCGCACGTCTTTCCGGGAGATGTCCTCCCGCAGGTCAGCGATCGAGGCGGGAGAGTAGCACAGACGTGCAGCCAGCGCCACCAGCCTTTCGGGATCCGGGGTGCACTGCAGGAGGATTACGTTCACGGAAGAAGGGACGTCGGTCGCCCCTTATCGGGCCTTGTCGTACTTCTTCTGGAATTTCTCGATCCGGCCCGCGGTATCGACCAGCTTCTGCTTGCCCGTGTAGAACGGGTGGCAGTTGGAGCAGATCGCCACCTTGATCTCATCGTTCGAGGACAAGGTCTCGAAGGTGTTCCCGCACGCGCATTTGACCGTCGCCTTCCTGTATTTCGGGTGGATGTCCGGCTTCATCGGGTTGTCGCTCCCTCTCTGATCATGTATTCATCGAGTCGAGAAATTCCTGGTTGGTTTTCGTCTTGGAAATCTTGTCGAGGAGGAATTCCATGCTTTCCGCGGGCGACAGCGGGGAAAGGAACTTCCGCAGGACCCAGATCCGCTGGAGAACCGCCTTCTCGAGCAGGAGCTCTTCCTTTCTCGTGCCGGACTTGTTGATGTCGATGGCGGGGAAGATCCGCTTTTCGGAGATCTTCCTGTCGAGGACGAGTTCCATGTTCCCCGTTCCCTTGAACTCCTCGAAGATGACCTCGTCCATCCGGCTGCCCGTCTCGATCAGCGCCGTAGCGATGATCGTCAGGGATCCGCCCTCCTCGATGTTCCGGGCGGCGCCGAAGAACCGTTTCGGTTTCTGGAGCGCGTTCGCGTCCACGCCGCCGGAGAGGACCTTCCCCGAAGGGGGGACAACCGCATTGTAGGCCCGCGCCAGGCGGGTGATGCTGTCGAGGAGGATCACCACGTCCTTCTTGTGTTCCACGAGTCGCTTGGCCTTCTCCAGAACCATCTCGGCCACCTGCACGTGCCGCTGCGCCGGTTCGTCGAACGTGGAGGAGATGACCTCCCCGTTCACGCTGCGCTGCATGTCGGTGACCTCTTCGGGGCGCTCGTCGATGAGCAGGACGATGAGGACGACCTCCGGATGGTTCTTCGTGAGGCCGTTCGCGATGTTCTGGAGGATGATGGTCTTGCCGGCCCGGGGGGGGGAAGTGATCAGCGCCCGCTGCCCCTTTCCGATGGGGGCGACGAGGTCGATGATGCGCGTCGAGTAGTTGTCGTGCACATGCTCCATCTGGAACTTTTCCTGCGGATAGAGCGGCGTCAGGTTGTCGAAGATGATCTTGTCCTTCGCTATCTCCGGGTCCTCGGTGTTGATCTTCTCCACCTTGAGGAGGGCGAAATACCGCTCGTCCCCCTTGGGCGCCCGGATCTGGCCCGTCACCGTGTCTCCGGTGCGCAGCCCGAAACGGCGGATCTGCGAGGGAGAGACGTAGATGTCGTCGGGCCCCGGCAGATAGTTGGAATCCGGGGAACGCAAGAACCCGTAGCCGTCAGGGAGAACCTCGAGAACGCCCTCTCCCGAGACGATGACCTCCTGGTCGGTCTGGGCCTGCAGGATGGCGAAAATAAGCTCCTGTTTCTTGAGGCCTGCGGCCCCGTCGACATGGAGGTTTTTCGCTATTTCCGTGAGATCCCCGATACGCATCGCTTTCAGTTCTTTCAGATTCATGCACGTTCCCCCGAAATTGTAGGCTGGTCGGATTCCTTGATGTGCCCGTTCTCTGGTCGGATTTCCTGATGTTCTCGTATCTTTGAATGGGCTGAAAGATTCCGGCGGGTTGCCCGGCTAAACGTATGATTCATTCTCCGCCGTGCGGTTTCCCGATGTCAAGGAAAATCACCCGGCGGCCCGCACGTGTCCGATTCCGGCATATCGTGCGAAGGTTCCCGCCCTTGCGCAACGATCGGGTCATTTTGCATCCTGTTCTTTCGGGAACCCTGTTCCGGGATTGCGCCCGTAATAATATATGAAACTCAGCTGTCGGCCGCTCAGGGATTTATCACGGCGATAGGAGTGGAACGAGCGGGAGCAGACCGTGCAGGGGCCCGCTGCATCGAGGTTTTCCCCGGGCACCCCCGCGGCGGCAAGACCCGCCAGGGCAAAAGAAGGAAGATCCGCCATCCACTTTCCCGCGGAGGTTCCCCGAAAGAGAAACCGCCCGCCCCCGGGAGACTGCCGGAGAACGTCCGCCACCTCCTCCCCGATTTCGTAGCAGCATCCCCTAGCCGAAGGCCCCGCCGCCGCGACAAGCCCCCCAATTGCGGAAATCCCGAAGCGCGCGCACAATCGGCGCACGGTCTCTCCGATGATCCCGGCGGCAAGCCCCCTCCAGCCGGCGTGGACCGCGGCGCAGGCCGGCGCCCCCGGGACGGCGATCAGGATCGGCACGCAGTCGGCGGTGCGAATGCCGACCCCCGTCCCCCGCACTGCGGTGAACAAGGCGTCCCCCTTCCGCTTCCCCTCCATTCCCGGGACCGCGTCCCCTTCCGCCCACTCCAGGACGGTCGCGGAGTGTTCCTGTCCCAGCGTTCCGACCCGGGACGGGGGTATGGCGAACACGCTTTGCAGCCTGCCCGCGTCCCCCCGCCCCGGCAGGGGATCGACTCCCAGGAACGCGTGGTAGAACCCGGGCACGGACCGGAGCAGGGGCGACTGGACGAGGCGGGGAAGGATCACCGGTACGCCCCGCAAGCGGATTTTCCGTTCAAAAGTACCAACGGAAGCGGAAGCGGAATCCCGAAGCGGAAGGGGCGGTAGCAGGAAAGCGCAGCGAGCCGAAGGAGCGGGGGGCAGTGAGGCCGGTGTCCAGGGGTTCGTTCCGGAAGAGGCCGTGCATCGAGAGGGTCGATGCGCCGCTTCCGGCAAGGCGCCCGTCCGAGGCGTACCCGCTGCGGTACGGTGAGGTAGGGCAACGAAGCCTTCGCTGCTGCAGCGGCTCTCGAATGCTGGGATCTGAGGGAATGGACCCTTGGACGCCGGTGCGCAGCCGTGCAGGTCGACCGCACGGCGAGCCACGAACGGAGTCCCCCTCCGAGGCTGCGATAGCCGCTCATGAAGCCCCGGCACCTGCCGCCAGGACGGCCGCCCGGAACTCCCCGAATTCCGGCGGGTCCGGCGCCGTGAACTCCATCTGTCGTCCCGTGAGAGGGTGCACGAACCCCAGGCGGAATGCATGGAGCAGAAAGCGGGAAACCGTCACGGTCACCGCTTCCTTGCCCCTGCCAAGGGCAACATTTCGCGGCCTCCCGTACACGTCGTCCCCCACGATCGGACAGGAAAGGTGGGCGCAGTGGAGCCGCACCTGGTGCGTTCGTCCCGTCGTAAGCTGGAACTCGATAAGCGAGAATCCTCCGAATGACTCGAGAAAGCGGTACCGGGTGACCGCGATTCTCCTGCCGCGTTCGCCACCGGGCGGGACGATCCCGGTCCTGCCTGCTGTTCCGCCACGGCGGCTCCGCGGAGGCACGACGGGGAAGACCGCCATCTTCCTCCGGTGGACGGGGTGCCTCCCCACCCGGGTCCGGACCTCCCCCTCGTCCCGCGGAGGCCTTCCCCAGACGATTCCCCGGTATCGACGAACCATCTTGTGGGAAGCCAGCTGCGAGGAGAGGCCCGCATGCGAGGCATCATTTTTCGCGACCACGATGATCCCGGAGGTGTCCCTGTCGAGCCGGTGGACTATCCCCGGCCGATCGACCCCGCCTATCCCTGAGAGGCTGCCGGCGCGGGACAAAAGGGCGTGGACAAGCGTTCCGGCGCTGTGCCCGGGTGCCGGGTGCACCACCATCCCCGCGGGTTTTTCGATCACCATAAGATGAACGTCCTCGAACAGCACGGCGACGGGGCGGTTTTCGGGGACGAGATCCAGAGGACGGGGAGGGGGGATGGAGACCGTGATCCTTTCGTTTCCCTTAAGCCTTGCCGACGGCCTTGCCTCCGCATCCCGCAGGGTCACCAGACCCTCGCCGATCAACTGCTGGATCCGGGACCGGGACAGGGAGGGCAGGGCACCCGCAAGATAGCGATCCAGCCGCTCCCCCGCTTTTTCCGGGGGAACCGTGAGACGGTGGGTAACCGCCACGGACCTTTACGCTACCAGGCCTTGGAGGGTACGCGGCCCCAGGGCTTCACCAGGAGGTCGACCAGCGCCAGATTGAAGAAATTGGTGCTCTTGACGACTTCGGGGTCGACGCGGCTCAGGTAATAGTTCCTCCCTTCCTCGATCTCGCTTCTGAGAAGGTCGAACAGGTTGTCCTTCGCGATCCCCTCCTCCACCTTCTTCGCGTTATACAGCGCAATGTCCGACACGACCGCCCGCGCAATGCGCCGTGCCACGTCCGGATCCTTCACGACCCCCATCTCTTCCTCCTTACCCTCGGTTCGTTTCTCCCGGCTACCTGTTGCGGAACGCCAGGTACAACTGTCCTCCGTCCCGGTCGACCAGGACGGACACCATCTGCCCACGCGGCGACTTCGCCAGCATCCTACGGTAGGACGAAAGGTCTCCCACCGGCTCCCTGTTGATCCGGAGGAGAATATCCCCCTCGTGCACTCCCCCCGTGCCGGCCGGTCCCGACGGGTCCACGAGCTGTACCTCCACCCCTCCCTCGACCCCCAGGGCGCGCTCCGCTCCTTTCGGAAGAGCCTTCACATAGAGCCCCCAGGAGTCCCAGGGGGTTTTCGGGGGCACCGAGGGCGGCGCCGGACTTTCCAGTTCGGCCAGCCTTACGGTGACCCCCCTCCGTTTCCCGCCGCGAAGGATCTCCATGACCACATCGCTGCCCGGGGCCACGCCCGCCACCATCTTCTGGAACTCCTTGACCCCGGTAATCCGTGTCCCCCCGAACGAGATCACGACGTCTCCCCTGCGAAGCCCCCCTGCGGCCGCGGGACTTTCGGGGACCACACGATTGACCAACACCCCCTTTTCGCCCTTGACGCCGAACGACTCCGCCAGTTCGGGGGTCAGGAGCTGTATGCCGACGCCGAGCCACCCGCGCCGTATCGCCCCGGTGCTCGCCAGCTCCCGCTCGATCTCGAGGACGGTGTTGATGGGGATCGCAAACCCGATCCCCTGTCCCCCGCTCACCATCGCGGTGTTGATGCCCACCACCTCCCCCTGCATGTTCAACAACGGCCCTCCGGAGTTGCCGGGATTGATGGATGCGTCGGTCTGGATCAGGTCTCCCGTCGGATCGACCCCCAGATCCATGCGTCCGGTGGCGCTGATCACGCCCAGGGTCACGGTGCTCTCGAGACCGAACGGGTTCCCCACGGCGATCGCCCACTCCCCGACCTTTATCCGCGTGGAATTCCCGAGGACGGCGACGGGGAGCTTCCGAGACGGTTTGATTCTCAGAAGGGCGACATCGGAGCGCGGATCCGCCCCGACGATTTTCGCCCGGTACTCGGTACGGTCGGAAAGCCGTACGACGATCTCGTCGGCGTCCCGGATGACGTGCTCGTTCGTGACGATGAGCCCGTCCTCGCCGACGATAACGCCTGACCCGAGGGAGTCCTCCGGGAATCCGCCGTTTTCCTCCAGCAGCTCCGCGAGGTAATCCTGCATCTTCTTGCCGCTCTCGGAGGGGGCCGCGGAGACCCCCCGGGGAAAGCGGGTGACCGTCCGGATGTTCACAACCGCGGGGACCGCCCGCTCCACGGCGGTTACGAATCCCTGCTGCAATCGGGCGACATCTTTCGTCCCCGGGGACGACTTGCCCTCGTCCCCGGCGCACGCCGCCAGGAGAAGAGCCAGGACTGTCGCGATCGCCGCCGCGCGCGCCGCCTTCATGCCGTGGACCCCCCGGCGGCCGCAGGGTTCCGCCCGCCGCAGACCTCCACCTTCCTCACGGGA
>JBAVJZ010000165.1:0-7469 GCA_049688015.1 Candidatus Deferrimicrobiaceae bacterium
ACATCGCCATGGTCAAGGGGGAAATCCGTCCCGACGCTCCGGTGCTTGTCCGCGTGCATTCCGAGTGCCTGACGGGGGACGTGTTCGGATCGATCCGATGCGACTGCGGGGAACAGCTCCGCAGTGCATTGCGGAAAATAGAGGACGAGGGTGCAGGGATCCTCCTCTACATGAGGCAGGAAGGGCGGGGGATCGGGTTGGAGAACAAGATTCGCGCCTACCAGCTTCAGGACAAGGGATTCGACACGGTCCAGGCGAACCAGCGGCTCGGCTTCAAGCCGGACCTGCGCGACTATGGGGTAGGGGCCCAGATTCTCGTCGATCTCGGTGTCCGGGAGATCCGGTTGCTCACGAACAACCCGAAAAAGATCATCGGGCTCGAGGGATACGGATTGCGGGTGGTCGAGCGGGTCCCCGTCGAGGTTTCCCCCAACGACGAGAACGTCGATTACCTGAAGACCAAGAAGAAGAAAATGGGGCACATCCTGAGCGTGGAATAGGGGAGGGGAGATGGTGCGGACAATCGAGGGCGACCTCCAGGGGCAGGGCCTGAAAGTAGCGATCGTGGTCTCGCGGTTCAACAGTTTCATCACGGACCGCCTGATGGAGGGAGCACTCGACGCGCTCCGCCGGCACGGAGTTCAGGAAAAGGACATCACCCTGGTGAAAGTCCCCGGTTCCTTTGAGCTGCCTCTGGGAGCGCGCCGCGCGTCCTCGGGAAAGGTCGACGCGGTGATCGCACTCGGAGCGCTCATCCGCGGCGGGACTCCGCACTTCGACTATCTGAGCGCCGAGGTAACGAAAGGGATCGCACAGGTGATGCTCGACTCGGGTGTCCCGGTTTCCTTCGGCGTGCTCACGACCGACACCGTGGAGCAGGCGATCGAGAGGGCGGGGACCAAGGCAGGGAACAAGGGATTCGAGGCGGCACTGTCCGCGATCGAGATGGCGAAGCTCCTGCGCCAGATGTAACGGCATGGGGAGTTAGGGGCGAGGGAGATTGCGCCGGGAATCTCGGGAAAAGGTCTTTCAAACTCTGTTCATGATGGATTTCCTGGGGGTTGGCCCGGACGAGGCCATCCCCCTTTTTGCATTGGTGTCCGCTCCTCCCCCGGATGCGGAATATTACCAGGTGACGGTACGGGGAGTCTGGGAACACCGGACGGCGATCGACGACCTGATCCGCCAGGCGGCGGAGAACTGGCGCCTGGAGCGGATGACACTTGTCGACAGGAACATCCTTCGGCTGGGGGCTTACGAAATCGGCCGATCCGGCGACATACCGTTCGTTGTGGCGATCAACGAGGCGGTCGACCTCGGCAAGCGGTTCGGATCGGAGGAGTCCGGGGCGTTCATCAACGGAATCCTGGACAGGATCTCGGAAATCACGAATAAAAAGGTGACGCCGTGAGATATCAACCGAAGGCCATAGAGAAGAAGTGGCAGAAGCGATGGGAGGAGGATGGAATTTTCCGGTGCCCGGACGCAATCACAGCTCCGAAATTCTACTGCCTCGAGATGTTTCCGTATCCCTCCGGCCGCATCCACATGGGACACGTCCGCGTCTACACGATCGGGGACCTCATCGCGCGGTTCAAGCGGATGCGGGGATTTCAGGTCCTGCATCCCATCGGGTGGGATGCTTTCGGACTGCCCGCGGAAAACGCCGCGCACCGGCACGGGACCCACCCCGCAAAGTGGACCTGGGAGAACATCGGCTTCATGAAACAGCAGCTTCGGGAGATGGGATTCTCGTACGACTGGGGGCGCGAGTTCTCCACCTGTTCCCCCGAGTATTACCGGTGGGAGCAGTTGTTCTTCCTCTGGATGCTGGAGGACGGAATCGCATACCGGAAGCGGGCGCAGCTCAACTGGTGCGAGGAGTGCCAGACCGTCCTTGCCAACGAGCAGGTGAACCGGGACGGGACATGCTTCATTCACGACCAGGAGCGCGTTACCCAGCGTGAGCTCGACCAGTGGTTCATCGGCACCACGAAGTACGCGGAGGAGCTTCTGTCCAGTCACGAGGAACTGCGGGGGGGGTGGCCCGACAACATACTCGAGATGCAGCGCAACTGGATCGGACGGAGCGAGGGTGCGGAAATCGACTTCCCTCTCGGGGACGGGGAGGGAAAAATCACCGTGTTCACGACGCGTCCCGACACGGTGTATGGGGCCACGTTCATGAGCATGGCGCCTGAACACCCGCTCGTCCTCGCATTCGCCCGGAAGGCGGGGCGGGAGGCAGAGGTGGGGGAATTCGCCCGGCGGGTCGCACAGCAGGACAGGATTGCCCGGTCCGGCGAGGAGACGGAAAAGGAGGGGATATTCACGGGAGGATTCTGCAAAAACCCGATGACCGGGAACATGATCCCGATATACGCAGCCAATTTCGTCCTGTACGAATACGGAACCGGTGCCGTGATGGCGGTGCCGGCACACGATCAGCGGGATTTCGAGTTCGCGCGGAAGTACGGACTTCCCGTCACGGTCGTCATTCAGCCCGATGGGGAGGAACTGTTCCCCGGGACGATGACCTGCGCCTACGAAGGACCGGGACGAATGGTCGACTCCGGTCCGTTCACCGGCCTGCCCGGCGAGGAAGGGAAAAGGAGGATCACGGCGTACTTCGAAGAGAAGGGGATCGGGAAAGGAAAGGTCCAGTATCGCCTGCGTGATTGGGGGGTGAGCCGGCAGCGGTACTGGGGTTGCCCCATTCCGGTCATCCACTGCCAGGATTGCGGTGTCGTCCCCGTCCCTGCCCGGGACCTCCCGGTGGTCCTGCCCGAGGATCTCCCCTACTCACGCGAGAAGGGAAACCCCCTGGCCGCCGCCGAGGACTGGATCCGGGTCCCCTGCCCGGCCTGCGGCGTTCCTGCCAGACGCGAGACGGACACCTTCGACACCTTTTTCGAGTCGAGCTGGTATTTCCTCCGGTACATCGACCCGAAGAACGACAAGGCGCCGCTCGACCCGGAAAAGATGCACAACTGGATGCCCGTGGACCAGTACATCGGAGGCGCGGAGCACGCGTGCATGCACCTCATCTACGCCCGGTTTTTCCATAAGTATCTGCGGGATCGAGGGATCGCCCACGGGAACGAACCGTTTCGCCGGCTCCTTTCCCAGGGAATGGTGTGCATGCAGACGATGGAATGTCCGAAGCACGGATGGCGGTATCCGGAGGAGGTCGACGAGGAAGGGAAGTGCAGACAGTGCGGGGAAAAAGTGGATGTCGGGCGATCGATGAAGATGTCCAAGTCGAAACGCAACGTCGTGGAACCCTCCGTACTCATCGAACGGTACGGCGCGGACACGGCGAGGCTGTTCTCCCTCTTCGCGTCTCCCCCCGAAAAGGATCTCGACTGGAGTGAGCAGGGGGTCGAGGGGGCTTTCCGGTTCCTCAACCGGGTGTTCCGGCTGATTGCCCAGCGCAGGGAGGCGGTCTCCCGGGCCGGAGTGAGGTGGGACGAATCGGCGGACACCAGGCGGATTCGCAGGATGACACACCAGACCCTGAAGAAAGTGACCGGGGATGTGGAAGAGAGGTCCCATTTCAATACGGCTCTTTCCGCGATCATGGAGATGGTCAATTTTCTCTACCTGGTCGAGGACGCCGCCTGGGATTCCCCCGGAACGTCCCCGGCGCTCAAGGAAGCGGCCGAAATACTGCTCCTCATGCTTTCCCCCTTTGGACCCCATATAAGCGAGGAGCTCTGGGAGATGATCGGAGGGGAAGGACTGGTATCGTCCCGGGCGTGGCCTAGGTTTGACGCGGAGGTGGCACGGGCGGAGGAGATCCTCGTGGTCGTGCAGATCAACGGGAAGCTTCGGTCGCGGATTACCGTGGACGCAGGGGCGACAGAGGATGAGATCCGGTCGATGGTTATGGCCGACCCTCGCGTACTCGAATACACGGAAGGGAAGAAGATACGGAAAATGGTATACGTCCCCAGGAAGCTCGTGAGCATCGTCGTCTAGACCCATGAGCCCGGGTCTGACATCTGCCGGGAGGTATCCGGAAATCGGTTCCCGAACGTCCCGCGATGC
Source organism: Candidatus Deferrimicrobiaceae bacterium (assembly GCA_049688015.1). Classification (GTDB taxonomy): domain Bacteria; phylum Desulfobacterota; class Deferrimicrobia; order Deferrimicrobiales; family Deferrimicrobiaceae; genus CSP1-8. Next base: position 4,051 of record JBAVJZ010000165.1, read on the forward strand.
CGCGCGCAGAGGTCATATTCTCTCGGTCGCGTATCGCGCAGGATGGGGGTTCTTGCTTCTCCTGTTCCTTTTTCCCCCCGCGTGCGGTTACCGGCTGCAGGGAAAAGCAGGTTCCCGGTTCAGCGATCCGGGGATCCGGGTGGACCTGCGCCCCTTTGCGAACGAATCCCTCGTCCCGGACGGGGGAGCGTACCTCGCGGCCCGTCTGCGGGACGAGATGCGGGTCAAGGGATTCCGGGGGAGCTTCAAGCGAAGCCAGGCCGATTACCTTGTCGAGGGGACGTTGCGGGAAATCCACGAGGAGGTGTTCTCCCACGGGAAGGATGAGTTTGCTCTCGAATACCGTATGACGGTCTCCGTGGATATACGGGTCGTCGAGATCAAGCAGGGACGGCTTCTCTGGAAGGAGGACGAGCTCACCGATGCCGCATCCTTCTACGCCGGTTCCGATTTCCAGTACACGGAGTCCAACCGCCGCATGGCGTTCGAGGAGGTTTGCCAGCGGCTTGCCCGCAGGATCGGCGAGACCCTGAGGGAGACCCTGTGAGAGGATCCTCCGTTCGTTCCGTCTTCGGTTCCTGGATGCGGGAAGAGCAGGCGCCCGCATACGTCCTGGGAGGAGAGGGAGCCAGACTCTCGGAAATGGTTGCGCAAGGGTTGGTGTCCCGGTTCCGGAAGGAAGGGGAAACGGTGGAACTGGTCCACTGGAGCGTCGCGGACCTGGAACGGGAGTCTCCCGACGCAGCATGGCGGTCCCCCTCGTTCTTCTTCCGGTGGAGGGTGTTTCTCCTCCCCGATGCGGGGGAGTGGAAACAGGGACCACGCAAGGAGATTTTGAAGTATCTCGAGTCCCCCGATCCTTCCGTCCTGCTCGTGGTCCCCTGTTCCGACCGCAAGGCCCGGAAGCTGTTCACAGCCGTCCGCGGGATTCGATCGGCTTCCCCCGGGGAGGAGGAAGTCGTCGACGCATTGGCCGACTTTGCGGTCTCCCTGGCGGCCGAGGAAGGGAAGGTCCTGTCCGGGGACGCTGCCGTTTTTCTGGCAAGATGGGTGGGGGCGGATTTCCCCCGGTTCCGGGCGGAAATGGGCAAACTGCTCTCCTTTGGGGCTTCGCGCGGGGAGATCGGGGAAGAAGAGATCCGGGAAGTGTGCGTTGCCGGGGGAGCGGTGGATCCGTTCCGCCTGGCGGACGACCTGATCTTCCGAAACCGGAAAGGGTGCATCGAGAAGCTTAGGCGGTATGCCGCAGCCGCCGAAAGCGGGGACTACCACTCCCTGGTCGGGGCGATTGCGTGGTCGGTACGGAGGAAACTGGCAGACACGGGGCGGCGCGGCATGGGAATCGCGACGCGGTCCGGAGGGGCGGGGAAACCGTTTTCGGTCCAGAGAGGGGCGGAAATCCTTACGGCGTTGTCGCGGATCGACCGGAACCTGAAAGGAGGAAGCGGCCTCACTCCCGAGCAGGTGTTCGAGATCGAGCTGCTGAAGCTTCTTGCCTGAAGAGGGTTTCTTACGACCTGCTTGCGGCTGCCTTGTGGACAGCCCGGGAGAGCCTGGCGACCTTTCGGGCCACGTTCTTCCTGTGAAGCACTCCTTTTGACCCGGCCCGGGATAGAACGGCGACGGCCTTGGAAAGAACCTTCCCTGCCTCCTCGGCGTTCTTTTTCTCCAGAGCGGAACGGACTTCCTTGATGGCGGATTTCACCGAAGAGCGGACGTGACGGTTTCTCGCTCTCCGCTTCAGGCTCTGCTTGTGTCTTTTTATCGCGGACTTGATCCTGGCCAACAGGTTCCTCCTGCGAGATACGAAAAATGAATATAAAAAAGATATTTGATACGAGAAGGGAAGAAATGTCAAAGGAAAAGAACAGGGGCGGAGATGGTCGCGGCTGGGTAGCACGCAGGTCGAGCAGGCAAACCGGGAAAGCCGGGGATCTCCTCCGTAAGCGGGCGGTCCCCCTCCCCTACGGCTTCGCTTTCGCTGTTTTTCGCGTTGCTGTCCTTTTGGTCGGCGGAGTAGGAAAGCTTCCGAAAAAGGCTCGAGACTGCACGTGCGGAAACGGAATCAATGCGAAAAGGATTCTTCTCTCGTCTGAGGAGAGGAACCTCGACGTCGCGACGGGGTGCTTAAGAAATGGGCAAAATGTATAACCCGTGCAGCCGTCATGTGGGATGATGGTTTTCCACAAGGCAATCCACAGCCTTTCCCCATTTTGTGTGGAAAGGGGGGAAGGATCATTTCGTCATCTTTTTCGCTTTTTCCCAGAATCGGTCGAGTGTCGAAATGTCCGTATTCTCGATGGAACACCCTGATTCTCTTGCGATATTTTCCATCGCCTCAAATCGCCGCAAGAAGCGTTCGTTGGCCATACCCATGGCGATCTCCGGGTTGATGTTGAGGAATCGGGCCAGGTTTACCAGGGCGAAGAGGATATCCCCCAACTCGTGTTCCATCCTCACGGGGTCTCCCCCGGAAATGGCTTCTTTCAGCTCCTCCATCTCCTCCTCGACCTTCTCCATCACCTGCTCGCTGCTCTTCCAGTCGAACCCCACGCGGGCCGCCTTTTTCGTGATCTTGGCGCCCCGGAGAAGGGAGGGGAAACTCCTGGGGACGCCGCCAACGAGGGAGGAATGATTTTTGTTCTCCACGGTCCTCTTGATATGTTCCCACTGGAGGGAAACCGCTTCGGGTGTGGCGGCAATGGCCTCGGAAAAGACGTGCGGGTGCCTCCGCACCATCTTCTCCGAGATGGAGTCGATCACGTCGGAGATGTCGAACTCCCCCTGGTCGCTGGCGATCTGGGCGAGGAACAGGATCTGGAAGAGGAGATCCCCCAGTTCCTCGCGCAGCAGGCCTGCATCGTTTCGGGAGATGGCGTCCACGACCTCGTGGACCTCTTCGAGCAGGTACTGCCGGAGAGAAGAAAGCGATTGCGCTCGATCCCATTCGCATCCGCCCTTGCCCCTAAGGCGCGCCATGATATCCACAAGGGACTGGAAATTGCTCATATCGGTTTTTCCTCGAACCAATGATATCATACAATATTTATGAGGATTGAGCCTCACAAGGGTCGTGCTTTGCTCTCCCTCGCGGCCGTTCTTCCGTTCCTCTTCCTTCTGTCGCTGACGATTCCCGGGCGTTGCGTGGCGGAGGACTTTTTCCCGGGGTACGCCCCCGAGGTGAGATCGCAGGCAGAGCGCGTGGTGGAGGCGGCGGGTCCGGGGACGGATAAGGAGCTGGTGAACGAGGTCCGGCGTCTGCGGAAGAGGATGTACGCCCACGGGATACTCTCCATTAACGCAATCCCGGACCACGTTTTCCAGCGCGCGGAAAAGGGGGGATGGAAGGATAAAATCGCATCCCGATTCCGGGTCATCGCGGAAGTTTCTCCCCTTTCGGTTCAGATGTGGGCCTGGAT
>JBAVJZ010000166.1:0-2095 GCA_049688015.1 Candidatus Deferrimicrobiaceae bacterium
CCATCGCATCCGGGGAGAACCGGATCTCGCCCTTCCGGAATTTCGCGCGGAAGCGCGCCAGGGAATGCTGCGCCAGGAGGGGAATGTCCTCCCTACGTTCCCGCAGAGGAGGCACGTGGATCCGTATGACGTTCAGGCGGTAATAGAGGTCTTCCCGGAAGCTTCCGGCCGACACCTCCTGCTCGAGGTCGCGCGCCGTCGCGGCGACGATGCGCACGTTCACCTTCCTGACCTCCGTGTCTCCGAGGCGGCGCAACTCCCCTTCCTGGAGAAACCGGAGAAGCTTCGTCTGGAGCATGAGCGGCAGCTCGCCGATCTCGTCGAGGAACAGCGTTCCCCCGTCCGCCTTCTCGATAAGCCCTGCCCGGTCCGCCTTCGCCTCGGTGAACGCCCCCTTCCGGTGCCCGAAGAGTTCGCTCTCCAGGAGGGTTTCGGGAATCGCCCCGCAGTTGATGGCGACGAAAGGTCTCTCCTTCCGCCTGCCGGCAAAGTGGAGCATCCGCGCAACCAGCTCCTTCCCGGTACCGCTCTCTCCCGTCACCAGCACCGTCGTATCGTAATCCTTGACCTTCTCCACCATGCGGACGACGTCTTCCATCGACCGGCTTGCGTAGAGCAGCTTCACCGGCCCGAAGGCCTTCTCCACCTCCTCCCGGAGAAGCTCGTTCTCCTTCCGCAGTGTTTCCCTCTCCTGGGCCTTCCGGAGCGTCAGGAGAATTTCGTCGCTCATGAACGGCTTGGAGATGTAGTCGTAGGCGCCGAGCTTCATCGCCTCGACGGCCGTTTCCACGGTTCCGAAGGCCGACATCACGATGGCCGTCCCGGGAATTTTCCGGGACGTGATCTCCCGGAGAAGCTCGAGGCCCCCCATTTCGGGCATCCGGATGTCGCACAGGATGTAGTCGAATCGGTTCCTCTCCAGTTGCGCGAGGGCACTCTTTCCGTTCTCCGCCAGCGAGACGTGGTACCCCTCCGCCGAGAGCATTCGGTAAAGCACGTCCCGCATGCTCTCTTCGTCATCCACCACCAGGATCCTGTCAGTCATCCCCCCTCCCGTTCGCATCGCCCGGCGCCGCCTTTTCCGCCGCCTCGGGCAGAATCACGGTGAACGTCGATCCCTCGCCCTCGCCGCTCTCGACGACGATTTCTCCTCCGGCCCCCTCCACGATCGCAAGGGAGACCGACAGGCCGAGTCCGGTTCCCTTCCCCGCCTCCTTCGTCGTGTAGAACGGATCGAAAATCGACGGAAGGGCCTTCGGTCCGATGCCGCAGCCGGTGTCCGACACGGAGACCGCAAGCGCACCCCCGGGGCGACCTCCGGCTACTCCCCGCAGACGCAGCACATCCACTTCGGGCGGATCGGACGCCCGTCTTCTCGCCTTGCGAAGGGCCGGCGGCACCCACGGTCTCACGACGAACGTCCGCACACGCAGAGTGCCCTTCCCCTCCATCGCGTCGACGGCGTTGATCATGAGGTTGAGCAGCACCTGGCGGAAGCGCTCCGCCGAGATGCCCGCCCGGCCTACCCCGCCCGACTCGACGACCACCTCGACATCCCGGAACATCTTGCGGAACGAGAGCATCTCGACGGTCTCGCGCACGACCTCTCCCACGTCCGCTTTCTCCTCCCCGTCCGGCTTCGAGGAGGCCACCGAAAGCAGCCCCCGCACGATATTCTCGATCCGTTTCGTTTCCGCCAAGATCTTGTCGAGGCACTCTTCCCGCTCCGGCCGAGGAGGATCGTTACGCCGGAGAAATTCCGCATACCCCCGGATCCCCATCAGGGGATTGCCCACCTCGTGCGCTACGCCCGCGGCCAGGCGGCCGACGGTGGCGAGCTTTTCCCAGCGGAACCCCTCCTGTTGGGCCTGCTTCGCCTTTTCCTGCGCGGAGAGAATCGCGCCCACCATCCGGTTGAAGGACGCCCCGAGCTGCCCGACATCGTTTCCCGGCGACTCGTCGGCACGCAAACGGAGGTCCCCCGAGGCAATCTTCTCGGTTACCGCCGCGAGGCGCCGGATCGGGCGCACCACCGAGCGGTCCATGAGGAGGAACCCGAAGAGGACGAACACGACGACATCGACAATCACGATAA
>JBAVJZ010000167.1:0-4930 GCA_049688015.1 Candidatus Deferrimicrobiaceae bacterium
CGACAACCGCGATCCGTCCTTCGCTTTCCGCTGTCATTCGCTGCGTCCTCCGGATATCTAAGTACTCCGTTTCACAAATACGCCTGCATTCGAGCGCCGCCGTATTTATGAGGCGGAGTACTACACCCGTAGCAAAAAAGTTTACCGCGTTTTCAGCCGTTTTTTGAGGCGCTCCACCTTTCCCGCGATAAATGCGGGATCCTCCCAGTCCTCCCGGATTCCCTCGTACAGCAAAAGCGCCGCCGCGAGGTCCCCCTGTCCTTCCCTCGCCTGGGCCATCCCCCACCGCACCCGCGCCGCTTCCTTCCGGTCAGAGACCAGGGAGAGGATCTTCTCGAATTCCTGTTCTGCCTCCGCGTACTGCCCCCGCGCAAGGAGTGCGTAGGCGTTCATCCACCTTCCTTCCATCGCGCGCGGGGATTTCGGGTACCGCTCGATCAGTTCCGACAGGACCTTCGCCTGCCTCGCGGGATCCGGAAGACCCCGATATGCCTTCGCCAAAAGCAGCATCACGCGGTCCATTTCCGCGAATCCGGAATACTGGGTCCGGACAAGTTCGAGATCCTCCACGGCGCTGGCGTAGTCGAAAAACTGCCGAAGGTGGATCTCCGCCCGGTGCATCACCGCGCGCGGGGCCTCCGGGGAGCCGGAGTAGTTGAACAGGAGCGAGGTATACACCTCCACGGCGGCCTCCGCATTGCGGTAGTACGATCCGAGGAGATCCCCCTGTCGCAGGAGAGCGGAAGGCGCATACCGGGACTGGGGGAAATCGATCGGGATCGACCGGTACCCGGCCAGGGCGGCCTCCATCTTCTTGTCGAGGAACGCCTTCTCCGCCCGCTCGAACCGCTCCCGCGGGAGGTCGGAACAGGACGCCAGCACAATCGACGCGAGCAGAAGAAGAAGGAGAATGCGGTCCGAAGTGCGTCTCATGCCACGATGCGGGTTGCAAAGGCCACGGAGCGTCTCATGTCACAAAGAGGGCATCGCACCGGGGACGTCGATGCACCGCTCCCGGCGAGGCGCACGACCGAGGCGTACCCTATTCTTCCTTCTCCGCCAGGCGTGCGAGGGAGGCCACATGCTCTTTCTCCTCCATCCCGATCAGGCGGACCCCCTGGGTGTTCCGTCCGCTGATACGGATCTCCCGGACCGGCATCCGGATGATTTTCCCCCCGTCGGTGACCAGCATCACGTCGTCCTCCTCGGACACCTGCGCCACGCCGAGCACCGCCCCCGTCTTTTCGGTCACCTTGAGGGCAATGACCCCCTTCCCCCCGCGGGACTGGATCCGGTACTCGTCCACCGCCGTGCGCTTCCCGTACCCGTTGACCGTAACGGTAAGCAGGTTCCCGCCGGGCTTGAGGAGCTCCATTCCCACCACCTCGTCCCCCTTGGCGAGAGAGATCCCGCGGACTCCCACCGCTGTCCGTCCCATCGAGCGGATGTCGTCCTCGTGGAACCGGATCGACAACCCGTGCCGGGTGGAGAGAAACATTTCATCCTTCCCGGAGGTGATCTCCGTGGCGATGAGACGATCCCCCTTCTTCAGCCCCTGCGCGATGATTCCGCCCGACCGGGGCCGGGAGAACTCCATCAGGTCGGTCTTCTTCAGCACGCCGTGGGCGGTCACCATGACCACGAATTTCCCCTCTTCGAACTCCCTCACGGGGAGGATCGCGGAGATGGACTCGCCGTGCGACAGCGACAGCAGGTTGACGATCGCCTTCCCCTTTGCCGCCCGCCCTGCCTCCGGAATCTCGTGGACCTTGAGCCAGAAGACCTTCCCCGTGTTCGTGAAAAACATGATGTAGGAGTGCATGGAGGCGATGAAGACCATCGAGACGAAATCCTCCTCCTTGGTCCCCATCCCCACCTTTCCTCGCCCCCCCCGGCGCTGGGTTCGGTAGAGGCTGATCGGATTCCGCTTGATGTACCCGGAGTGTGAAACCGTGACGACCATCTCCTCGTCGACGATGAGATCCTCCAGGCGGAGCTCCTTCACCTCCCGGATAATCTGGGACCGTCGCTCGTCCCCGTACGCCTCCCGGATTTCCCGGAACTCCTCCCCAATCACGCGGAACAGCTCCTTCTCCTCCCCGAGAATCTTTTTCAGCCGGACGATCTCCGCCCGCCACTCCTTCAGCTCCTGCGCGATTTTTTCCCGCTCGAGCCCCGTCAGCCGCTGCAGCCGCATGTCGAGGATCGCCTGCGCCTGAATCTCGGTCAGCCCGAACTTCTCCACCAGGCCTTCTTTCGCGGTTTTCGGATCTCTCGACGCCCGGATAAGCTTGATGACGGCGTCCAGGCGGTCCAGCGCGATCTTCAGGCCCTCGAGAATATGGGCTCTTGCCTCCGCCTTCGCCAGCAGGAAGATGGTACGCCGGGTGACCACCTCTTTCCGGTAGGCGAGAAACTCCTCGAGCATCTGCTTGAGCGTGAGCGTCCGCGGCCGATTCTGCACGATCGCCAGAAGCTGAACACCGAAGGAAACCTGCATCTGGGTGAGCTTGTAGAGGTTGTTCAGGACCACTTCGGAGACGGCGTCCTTCCGGAGCTCGATGACCAGGCGGGTCCCGTCCCGGTCGGACTCGTCCCGTATATCGGTGATCTCCTCGAGCTGCTTGTCCCGCACCAGATCCGCGATCTTCTCGATGAGCCGGGACTTGTTCACCTGGTACGGGATCTCGGTGACGACGATCGACTCCCGGTCCCCCTTCTTCGCCTTCTCGATGAACGCCCGGGCGCGGATCTGGACGTTTCCTCTCCCCGTCCGGTAAGCGTCGCGGACCCCCTCGAGCCCGTAAAGAATTCCCCCCGTGGGGAAGTCCGGGGCGGGGATGTGCCCCATGAGGGCGTCGACGGAGATGTCCGGGTCGGCGATGAGCGCGGTAAGCGCGTCGATGACCTCGCCCAGGTTATGGGGGGGGATGGAGGTGGCCATGCCGACCGCGATCCCCGAACTTCCGTTGATCAGCAGGTTGGGAATTCGCGCGGGGAGGATGCGCGGTTCCTGGAGGGAACCGTCGTAGTTCTGAACCATCTCGACGGTTTCCTTGTCGAGATCGGAGAGAAGTTCCGCCGCGATCTTGGCGAGCCGGACCTCGGTGTACCGCATCGCGGCGGCCGAGTCGCCGTCGATCGACCCGAAGTTCCCCTGCCCGTCGACGACCGGGTATCGAAGCGAGAATTCCTGCTCCATCCGGACGAGGGCGTCGTAGACCGCCGTGTCCCCGTGCGGGTGAAACTTCCCGATGACGTCTCCCACGATACGCGCGGACTTCTTGTACGGTTTGCCGTATTCGTTGCCGAGCTCGTACATCGCGTAAAGGATGCGGCGTTGAACCGGCTTGAGACCGTCCCGGACGTCGGGGATCGCGCGCCCCACGATTACGCTCATCGCGTAATCGAGATAGCTCCTGCGCATTTCGTCTTCGATCGTGCGCGAAACCGCCGGCCGGGAGAACAACTCCATGGGTTTACGTTGCTCCTGTCAGCTCAGATATCCAGGGAGGAAACTTCGAGGGCGTTCTTTTCGATGAATTCCCGCCGCGGCTCCACCTGGTCCCCCATCAGGGTCGTGAAGATCTCGTCGGCCTCGACCGTGTCTTGCACGTCCACGCGAAGAAGAACGCGGGTCTCCGGGTTCATCGCCGTCTGCCACAACTGCTCGGGGTTCATCTCCCCCAGCCCCTTGTACCGCTGGATCGTCTGCCCCTTCTTCCCCGCTTCCAGCACCTGGCCGAAGAGGCACAGGGGGCCGTCCGCTTCGGGAACATTCCCTTCCCCCTCGATCCGGTACGGCAGGGGAAGCGTCTCCTGGATCTGCGCGGAGAGGGACTTCACCTCCCGGAGGTCCGCCGAGTCCATGAGGCGGCGGTCGATGAGGCACGACATCGGAAGCCCGCCCTGTTTCCAGCGCAGCAAGGCACGGACTCCTCCGTTTTCGCCGTCGGGATCCGGATCGATCGCGGCGGCGGCGGAGGACACCTCCGGGCGGCTCCCCTTCCAGTCCTGGATCAGCGAGGTAAAGAAGCGGCGCGCCGTCTTCTCGTTCGCAAGGACTTCGCTTCCTCCCGTTGCCCGGGCCCCCAGCGAGACCAAAACGAAGGCGGGCAGCCCGCGTCGTTCGGCTCGTTCGACGAGCTCCTCCAGCCGGGAGATCTTCCTCAGCCAGGCGGTGAGCTTCTGCCCGGACAGGGCATTCTTTCCGTTTCCCCCCGTCACCCGCCGCCCGGACGCGCCGAGTTCGATCAGGTGTTCCCGGTAGGCGCCGTCATCCTTGAGGTAGATCGTCTCTTTCCCCTTCCGGATTCCGTAGAGAGGCGGCTGGGCGATGTAGATCTTGCCCTCTTCCACCAGTTCCTTCATGTGCCGGAAGAAAAAGGTGAGGAGCAGCGTCCTGATGTGCGCTCCGTCGATGTCCGCGTCGGTCATGATGATGACCTTGCCGTACCGCAGGCGGGACGGGTTGAAATCGTCCTTGCCAACGCCGGTACCCAGCGCCGTGATCATCGTCCGGATCTCCTGCGACGAGAGCATCTTGTCGATGCGCGCCTTTTCCACATTCAGGATCTTCCCTTTGAGCGGGAGGATGGCCTGGAACCGGCGATCCCGGGCCTGCTTGGCCGAACCTCCCGCCGAGTCCCCCTCGACCAGAAACAGTTCGCTCAGGGACGGGTCCTTCTCCTGGCAGTCCGCGAGTTTCCCGGGGAGACCGGCGGAGTCGAGCGCCCCTTTGCGTCGGGCGAGCTCTTTCGCCTTCCGTGCGGCGTCCCGTGCCCGCGCGGCCTCGAGCCCTTTCTCGATGATCTTGCGCGCCACCGAGGGGTTCTCCTCGAAGAAAGAGGACAGCTTCTCGTAGACGAGCGAATCGACAAGCCCCTTGACCTCGCTGTTGCCGAGCTTGGTCTTGGTCTGTCCCTCGAAC
>JBAVJZ010000168.1:0-8698 GCA_049688015.1 Candidatus Deferrimicrobiaceae bacterium
GGTCCTGCTCGCCGGATTTTTCTTCGGTTTGGGGATTTTCGAGATCATCGAGTCCTATCTTGCCTACCGGGTTTATGCAATTTTCGAGAAAATGAAAAACCGCAACGCTTGAAGGGAGCCATCCGTCCGGAGTTTTTTTCTATGATCGATCTGCCCCGAAGACCGGTGCCCAACCTCACCGTCCAGGATACGGAGCGTCAACCGGAGAAATCCTTTCCCTCCCATACCAGGTATGCCATCGACTTTCTGTGGAAAGAGACCGGGCTCCCCTCCTTCCCGAAACGTGACGGATGAACGGAAGTTCTCGAAGGCCGAGACGGTGGAGCTCCGCTGCTAACAGGGCGCGAGAGGAGCTGCTGCGGCCCTGCCCTTACCTGGGATACGACCACGACCGGATCGGCGTTCATTGCCTCGCCAAAGAGGCGCTCGGGATAGCCGAACGATCCTTTCGCCGGGCGATCTGGCTGAACCCGTACGAACCCCGATTCGTCCTGCATCTCGCCTACGCGTTGTTCCGGCGAAAACGATATGAAGAAGCCCTGGAGGTTCTGAAAGACATGGAATTGAAGTGGCCGGGATATGAAAAGGGGAAAGATTTGCACCATGGGATCCGGAAGGTCATGCGCGGGTCGAAAGAAAGGAAGAACTAATGGGGAATATCGACCGGCCGGCGAACGCAGAGAGCGCTGACCTGGATGCATTTCCCATACGCGGAGAAAACCTCTCCGGTTCACGCCATCAAAAGGCGCTTGGCAATCAGACGCCCGATGATGTGTACTATCGACAAAGGAATCCCGAACCCAAGGAGGACCGACACGTGAGGAAAGCGATGATCATCTTTGTTGCCATTGCCTTATTGACCGGGATCTCCATTGCAGGTGAAACGACCGGGCAGGGAAACGTCCCGAAGGTTCTCCTGCTGGGCAGCCTTTCCAAGGCCTACGAACCGGTGCGGTTCGACCATGCGGAGCACATTTCCATGGCGGACGGCTGCGAGGATTGCCACCATCAGCATCACGCGATGCAGGTTCAAGCCTGTTCGGAATGCCATCGGATCGATTCCTCCTTCTTCAAGAACAACGTGAACGCCGGCAAACTCAAGCCCTGCGGAGAATGTCATGCGGTGATCAACCCTCCCGGCGACAGGGGGCGGCTGGAACTCAAGGCCGCCTACCATCAGGCTTGCTTCAAGTGCCACAAGGAGGAAGTGGCAGGGAAGCCGGAGGGGTGCACAGGCATGTGCCACGTCCCGAAAAAGCAGGCAAGCCGGGAAGGAAAGAAGTGAGATAAGCCGGGGACAAGAGCATGACGCGCAGCAGTCCGGACCGCGAGGCAGCATGGACGATCCTTACGGATCACGTAAAAAACCCTTCTCTCCTCCACCACGCTCTGGCGGTCGAGGCCGTCATGCGGCACATCGCCCGTAAAATAGGGGCGGACGAGGAAATGTGGGGTGTCATCGGCCTGATCCACGATCTTGATTATGATGAGCACCCGGACGAGCATCTGCGTCACGCCCCGGAGATCCTCCGCAGCCGCGGATGGCCCGAGGACCACATCCGCGCCGTCCTCGCTCATGGATGGGGGATCTGCACGGACGTCGAGCCCGTCACCGACCTGGAAAAGACTCTTTTCTCGATCGACGAGCTGACGGGCCTGGTCGCCGCGGCCGCTCTGGTTCGGCCTTCCCGGAGCATCCTGGACCTCCCGGTGAAAAGCGTCCGCAAGAAATGGAAGGACAAGGCCTTCGCGGCCGGCGTGAACCGGGAGGTGATCGAGAAAGGCGCGGCCATGCTGGGCATATCCATAGATGAGCTCATCGCCGACACGATCGAGGGAATGAAGCCGGTAGCCGGACAAATCGGATTGAAAGGAAACCTGTAGTTGCGCGCGCATCGGCCGACGGCCCCCTGAGAATTCGTCGGGGTCTTCGTCCCGACGCCTGCGCGCGGTCGACATCCGACCGGCACAAGCCGGTAAATAAAGCGGGAGATTCACCATGGGCGACCTGGTCAAGGTCGGGGAGCGCATAACGGACGGAGTCCGGTTCGGGAAGAAGGAGATTGCCGAATACGCACCCCCCCAGGATTTCCCCCCCTCGAGCGGTCAGGGCTTGATGTTGAAATTCCCGCGAAAGAGATTCCCGGGGTCGTATTTGGCCTTGACCGTCCGCAGTCGCCCGTAATGCGCCCCGTAGGTGCTCTTCACGAGATCCTCTCCTTCTTCAGCAAAACCGGGAAAATTCAGATAGGTCCCCCCATTCGTCAGGCGCTTCATCTCGTCGAAGCATTTCCGCGCCCACGAGAGGTTCGTCTCCGTCTCCTGCGGTTCGTCCCAGTTCGACTCGATGGTATACAGGAACGGTGCGTTCCTCCAGGAAACCGCCGTTGCCCCCGGGTCCATCCGGGCGACGGCGCCACCCAGAGCCCAGATGTCGATCGAGGAGAGCCGGGAAGGTCGCCCGGCAGCATGCCGGACCGCCAAGCGGATCACCGCATCGTTCATTTCCGGTACATACTGGGACTTCCAGTAATATAACCTCCCATCGGGATAATCGGGATCGAAGAAGCGCTGTACATCCAGGAAGCGCATGGGACCGCTCAGGTCGGCGATCGGGGTGTCGAACTCCCGGAGGGGCCGCGTGACACGCTCCCCCTCTTCCACGGGACCGCTGTAACAACCCGCCAGGATGAGAACCGGGGCCCCGCGGGCCTGTTCCGGGAAGTGCGGATCGTTTGGCGCGCTCCAGAGCACGGCGATCGCGCTCAACTCCCCGGGAGCCTCTTTCATGAAGTCCCGGAAGAAACGCAGACCCTCCTCGGCCTTCCCGAGAGGATAGAACGGCGCAGTAAACCACACCTGCGGGCCCACGGGATGGCAACGGAATTCGAAGGAGGTTACAACGCCGAAGTTCCCGCCGCCGCCGCGGATCGCCCAGAAAAGGTCCTCGTTCTCCCCGGCGCTCGCCTTGCGCAACCGTCCGTCTGCGGTCACAACGTCCGCCGCAAGGATGTTGTCGACTGCCAGGCCGAATTTCCGCAGGAGCCATCCATATCCCCCGTGCAGGGCAAAGCCCCCGACGCCGGTCGCGGAGACGACTCCGATGGGTACGGCAAGGGAAAATACCTGGGTCTCGTGATCGATGTCCCCGAGCGTCGCGCCTCCCTCGACGTACGCAGTCCGCCGTTCGGGGTCCACCCGGACGCTCCGCATCCGCGAGAGATCGATCACCATCCCCCCCTCGGATACTGCGGTACCTGCCACGTTGTGGCCGCCCCCCCGCACGGTAATCTGGAGGTCGTTATCACGGGCAAAGTTGACCGTGGTGATGACATCCGCGACTCCCGCGCACCGGACGATGAGCCCCGGACGCTTGTCGATCAGACCGTTCCAGACCCTGCGAGCCTCCTCGTACGCGGCGTCCTCCGGAGTGATCAGATCCCCGCGCAACGCATCCTGTAAATTAGTGATTTCCCCCTCATTGACCGGAAATTGATCCCCTCGGTTTGTCATGATATTGGCGTAGGCAGGCATGACGGTCCTCCTTATTCCTTGCCCCTTGTATGACCGATGAGATTCACCATGGAGGGCAGTACCGAAAAAGATTTGCCCTCCGAATAAAACAGGTTTTCAGGCTTTTACGCGTTGGATGAAGGGCGCATTCCGTGGGATTCGGCTTACCGGGATTTATCGCAAGGGCGGTTGCCGGTGTAAAAAAACCCGGCAACCGCCTCCCGCTTTACTTTCCGGCCGTCAGGACGTTACCGGCAATGGCGCCCGGTAGAAGGCGGCAATAAAGATTCCCTAATGATTCAAAGCTTTCATCGCCTGCTCATGGTAGCGCGTCCCTTTGGCCGCTCCCGGAGGGAACGCGGCGTCGAGCCGGGCGAGATCGCCCGACGTCAGCACCACGTCCAGGGCCCCGGCGTTTTCCTCCAGGCGCTCCACCCGCTTGGTCCCCGGGATCGGAAAGACGTCCTGTTCGAGCAGCCATACCAGGGCGAGCTGGGAGGGACGGCATTTCTTTTCCGCGGCGATCTCCTCGAGATGTTTTACGAGGGAAAGGTTATACGCGAGATTCTCCCCGACGAAGCGCGGGGAGGTGCGCCGGTAGTCTCCTTCGTCAAGGTCGTCAAGGCTCTTGATTTGGCCTCCGAGGATGCCCCTTCCCAGCGGGCTGTACGCCACGAAACCGACTCCCAACTCCCGGCAGGTCGGGAGCACCTCTTTCTCCGGGTCTCGCGTCCAGAGAGAAAATTCCGTCTGCAACGCCTCGATCGGGTGAACCGCGCATGCCCTGCGAATCGTGGCGGGAGCCGCTTCGGACAACCCGAGGTACCGCACCTTGCCCTGCCGCACGAGGTCCGCCATCGCACCGACCGTCTCCTCGATGGGCGTATCGGGGTCCACCCGGTGCTGGTAATACAGGTCGATGACGTCCACCCCGAGGCGGCGCAGGCTGGCCTCGCAGCAGGAGCGCACGTACGCGGGCTTGCCGTTGACGCCCAGCCAGCTCCCGTCCGCTCCCCGAACATTTCCGAATTTCGTCGCCAATACAGCTTTCTCCCGGCGATCCCGGATCGCCTTTCCGACGAGTTCCTCATTGCGTCCAATCCCGTAGATATCGGCCGTATCGAGGAAATTCATACCCAGGTCCAGGGCCCGATGGATGGTACGAATCGATTCCTTCTCGTCGCCCGGACCGTAGAATTCCGACATCCCCATGCACCCCAGGCCCATCCTTGACACCGTAAGTCCGCCGCTTCCCAGAGGTCTATGTTCCATTGCAGGTCTCCCCTTTCCTCGATGGTTTTTACGCCTCTCCCGCCCGCGGGCCGGACCAGCCGTGTGACCGGCGATCACCCCCCGAGATAGGCTTTCTTTACGCGGGGGTTGGCGAGAAGTTGTTCGGACCTTCCCTCGAGCACGACCTTGCCGTTCTCCAGCACATACCCTCGACCTGCGAATTGCAGCGCCATTCGGGCGTTCTGCTCAACGACCAGAATGGAGGTTCCCTCCCGGTTGATTTCCTTGAGCGAATCGAACACGCTCACCATCAGCAGGGGAGCCAATCCCATGGAGGGCTCATCCAGGAGCATGATCTTCCTGCCGCTCATGAATGCCCGCCCGACGGCCAGCATCTGCTGCTCGCCGCCGGAAAGGGTTCCGGCTTTCTGATGTTGCCGTTCGGATAGCCGCGGGAAGATCGAGAATACCCTGTCCCTGTCGTTCGCGACCGCTTTGCCGTCCCTCCGTGCGAACGTCGCGAGCCGAAGGTTCTCCGTGACCGTCAGGTTGTCGAACAGGCGTCTTCCTTCGGGGACATGGGAGATGCCGAGCTTGCTGACCACTTTGTCCGGAGGGTATTGGAGCAGATCCAGCCCCATGAAGCTCATTTTCGTCCCCGCCTCGACGGGGACGAGGCGGGAAATCGCCCGCAGTGTGGTGCTCTTCCCCGCTCCGTTGGCGCCGATGATGCACACGATCTCTCCCTCGTCGATCCGGAACGATATTCCGTGAAGGGCCTTGATTTTATCGTAGGAAACCCCCAGGTTATCCACCGACAACAGCATCAGGTCGCACTCTCTTTGCCCAGGTAGGCATCGATGACCCGGGGATTGTTCTGGATCTCTTCGGGCGTGCCTTCCGCGATGACGGCACCAAAGTCAAGGGTCTGGATGATGCTGCACAGTTCCATGACCACCCTCATCCGATGTTCGATGAGGAGAATCGACAGCCCCAGCTCGCCATGGACCCGGCGGATGATTTCCATGATTTGCGCCAGCTCTTCCGGGTTCATTCCCGCCGTCGGCTCGTCCAGGAGCAGGATCCTGGGTTCCGTCGCCAGCGCGCGGGCCATCTCCACTCTTCTCTGGGCGCCGTACGGCAGGTTGATGACGACCTGATCCGCGAGATGTCGGATCCCCATCATATCCAGGAGAAGACCCGCTTTCTCCTCGATCTCGGCTTCTTCCCGGTGGTGCCCGGGTGTCCCGAAGAATGCAGCGAACAAACCGTACCGGATCTTCGAGTAGCGAGCCAGCTTCACATGCTCGATGACGGTCATGTGTCTCCACAACAGAAGGTTCTGAAAGGTCCTGCTCACGCCCAGGGAAGCGATCCGGTGAGGCAAAAGGCCGTTTATCTTTTTGCCGTCCAGGAGGACTTCCCCTTCCGTGGGCTGGTAGATGCCGGTGATGAGGTTGAAGATGGTGGTCTTTCCCGCCCCGTTTGGCCCGATCAGCCCGCGGATCTGGCCCGATCCCGCCTCCAGGTTGTAGTCCCGCACGGCGCGCAGTCCGCCGAAATCATGGGACATGTTGTGGACCTGGAGGAACGGTGTCGTCATTCTTCTCCCTCCGGTTTCCGCTTCGGCTGGAGAAGGGACGTGACGTCGAGATCCTTGAACGCGATCAGGCCCGTCGGGCGGTAGATCATCACGAGGATGAGCAGGAGCGGAATGATGATCCACTTGAAAATCTCCAGCGGGCGCAGGGCTTCCCCGAGGAGATTGATGCTGACCGCGCCGACGATCGATCCGTACACCGAGTTCAGCCCGCCGAAGTAGACCATGGCCAGGACCTCCGCGAGCTTTTGAATCCCGAAGGTCGACGGGTTCACGTACCGCAGCACGTGCGCAAAAAGACCTCCAGCCACGCCGGCCCAGAAGGCCGCGAAGAGAAACGCCACGATCTTGGTTCGCCGGGTATCCACGGTCATGGCGCCCGCGGCCATTTCGTTGTCGCGCACCGCGTTGAGGGCCTTGCCGATCGTCGAACGCACGAAATTGTTGATGCTCCACACGCAGAGGACGGTCCAGATAAATACCGTCGGCAGGGTCGCCCAATCCGGCTGTCCGCTCAGGCCACGTGGGCCCCGAACGAACTCCAGGTTCTCGATCAGGCTCTTGACGATGAACAGGAACGCCAGGGAGATGATGGCCAGGTAGTCGCCCCTCGTCCGGAAGGAGGGGATCGCGACGGCCAGGGCCCCGAACGACGACAGGAATCCGCCCAGTATCAAGGCGACCGGGAACAGGAACGGCCCCCATGCCGGCGAGAGAAAGACGGCTCCGAAGAATTGATCGTTGACGAACAGTCCCACCGTGAATACCGATGCGAAGTAGGCGCCGATGGCCATGAAGCCCGGGTGAGAGCACGAGAACTCGCCCATGTACCCGTTGATCACGTTCAGGCTCAAGGTGACCATCACGGCGATCAGGGTGAGCTTGAGCACGAGGGAACGGTAATCACTGACGTCCGCCCACAGGTGCAGGGAAGTGTAGAGCAAGACCAGGTGAACGGATGCGGAAACGGCCACCGGAAACCGGAACAGCCAGGCCGCGATCCGGTTCGCCGGGGAGAGGGTCAACCGCGTGGTGACGGCCACCGGGACCGCGTAGATCAACAGGACGTACAGGACCGCGCCGGGGATCAGGGCGGGTTTTTTCAGCATGATCACGAAACCGAACAGAACCGGTATTTTCTGCAGACCGAGGGCCAGGGCGAGGGGAGCGCCCGCGAGGCGTTCCAGCGTGACCGCGACCAGGATGGCGGCAAGCCATCCAAGCAGGGGAACCCGGGAAAACAACATCCGGAAATACCGCCTTGCCGGCCTCACCCGTTCCGCCCTCGTCCCGCTTTCTCTTTCCATGTCGCCTGGCGCCTAGAGCCTCAGCCGTGCGCTGTACGGCTCGCCGAAAAAGCCGTGCGGCCGAAACGTCAGGATCAGCAGGATGATGGAATATGCGATCAGGTCGCGCAGCGTCGAGGGGAAGATCATGGCGACGAAGATTTCTGTGAACCCCAGCAGGAAGCCGGCGAGCGTTGCCCCCAGGACAGATCCCCTGCCTCCCAGGATCGCCGCCACGAACGCCTTCCAACCGATGATAATTCCCATGTACGGGTCCAATACGGGGTAGGCGACGCCGAAAAGGATCCCCGCCGCGGCCGCCAGCGCGGACCCGATCGCAAACGTAAGGGCAGCCATGGTGTTGAGCGGCACCCCCATCAACGGCACGGCGGAAAAGTCGAAGGCCATCGCCCGCATGGCCATCCCCCACTTGGTCCTGCGGACGAACTGGTGCAGGGCAAGGGCAAGGAGCAGCGACACGACGACGATCATGATCTTCTTGTTGGTGACGAATACGCCGCCCAGGTTGTAGGTCGTGGTATCGATCAGGGAAGGGAAGCTGATCCGCCGTGCTCCCAGCAGGGCCAGGTTGCCGGTCTCCAGTATGATGCCGATCATCAGACCCGTGATCGCGGCTGAGGCCCGGGGCGCGTTCCGCAAGGGCCGGTACCCCACCCGTTCCACGATCACGCCCACAAACGACGTCAGGAACATGGAGAAGAGGATAGTCAGCACCAGGATCAACCAGCCGGGCATCGCGAGAATGCCCGAGGAGGAAAGCGCGATGAGGGCGATGGAAACCCCGAAACCGATGTACGCTCCGACCATGAAGATGTCGCCGTGCGCGAAGTTGAAAAGCATGAGAATGCTGTACACCATGGAGTATCCCAGCGCGATGAGGGCGTAGAAGGACCCCCACTGGAGGGCGTTGACCAGGTTCTGGATGAAAATGACCATCGATACGTTTCCTGCGCTTTCAAGAAAGGCGGGCCGGGATTATACGTCCCGGCCCCGCCTTTCCGTCAGAACCAACCTGCGTTATCGTACAGGATCGATCGCGCAATCC
>JBAVJZ010000169.1:0-2026 GCA_049688015.1 Candidatus Deferrimicrobiaceae bacterium
GGGACCGGTAGAAGGGCAGGATCCCCGCACCCGGAATGCCGAAAATGTGTCTGACCCCCTCGCTCTCCAGGATCTGCACGGCTGCGTTCATCGCGGTCATCTTCGCCATCATCCCGCTCCTTTGCCCGGGGATGTCCCCGGGGTGCTTAAGTTATGCGGTGTCCCTCCACAACCGGACCTGCCTCATCCAAGAAACGCGTGCGCACGTCACCTGCACAGCCGTTCGCCGCACGTTGTCTGTTCCAGAAGCTTGAGACATGCGTAGAGCGCGTCGATCCGCGGCGTCGGCACATCCACCAGGCGGCCCAGCTCGGCGACGGCCCCCACGAGCCACTCCACTTCCGTCGGGCGGCCGGCCTCGATGTCCTGCAGCGTGGAGGTTTTGTGGGACCCCATCTGCGCCGCTCCCTGGATGCGCCTCTCGTTTGTGATGCCGATCCTGATGCCGAGCCGGGAGGCCACCTCCGATGCTTCGGCCATAGTCGCGGCAACCAGCTCGCGGGTCGGAGCGAAGCCGATGACCTGACCGAGCGTGGCGCGCGTGAGCGCGCTGATCGGGTTGAAGGTCATGTTCCCCAGAAGCTTCACCCAGATCTCCGTGCGAATGTCGCTGCGCACGGGCACCTTCAGGCCTGCGCGAGTGAGCGCCCGGGCCAGCGCCGTAACCCGCCCGGTCTTTTCCCCGCCGGGCTCGCCGAGCGAAAACCGGTTCCCCTCAATGAAGCGCACCACCCCCGGTTCCTCAAGCTCCGCCGCCTGGTAGGTCACGCAGCCGATCACCCGCTCCGGGTCGATGTGGGCCGAGAGCACCCCGCCCGGATCGACCGACTCCAGCTGGCGTCCTTCGAACGGCCCGCCGCAGCGATGGAAGTACCACCACGGAATGCCGTTTTGCGCCGGGACGACGGCGGTTTCGGGGCCCAGGAGCGGCTCCAGTGTCGGCGCGAGGGCGGGAAGCTGCTGCCCCTTGACCCCCACGATGACCACGTCGTGCGGACCGGCGGCGGCCATATCGTCGGTCGCCAGCTCCGGGTGTGCCGTCTCTTCCGTTCCGTCGGGCATGCACAGCGTAAGGCCGCCCGCACGGATGGCCGCCAGGTTGGCGCCACGCGCGATCACCGTGACAGGCTGGCCGGAGAGGATAAGCCTTGCCGCCAGGTACCCCCCGATCGACCCGGCGCCGACGATTGCGATGCGCATGGCCTCTCTCCTACTCCGACAGTCCCAGCGTCTTGGCCATGGCGATGCGCAGGGGCTTTCCGGTCTTTCCGTACGGCAGCGCTTCCAGGATGTGGATGCGGCGGGGCACCTTGAAGTCCGCCATGAGCCCGGCGCAGTACTTACGCAGCTCCTTCTCCGTCGCGGGGGACCGCAGGACGACAGCCGCGTGCACGTCCTCGCCGAGCGACCGATGCGGCACGGCGAACGCCATGGCCTCCGCCACGTCCGGGTGGCGGAGCAGGGCGTTGTCGATATCCACCGGCGAGATCTTCTCCCCACCGCGGTTGATCCGCTCGGTGAGGCGTCCGGTAATGGTAAGGTAGCCGTCCGCATCCATCACTCCGTGATCCCCCGTGCGGAGCCACCCGCGCACGAACGCGGCCTCGTTCGCTTCCCAGTTGTTCTCGTAGCCGTCCACCACGTTCAAACCCCGTACGACCACCTCGCCCGGCGTGCCCGACGGCAGCAGCGCGCCCGCCTCGTCCATGATGGCTACCTGCACGCCGTAGCCGTAGCCGACCGCGCCGGGCTTCCGGACTCCCGGCGGCAGGGGGTTGCTCGTCATCTGGTGGGTGGTCTCGGTCATCCCGTATGCCTCGGTCACCGGCGCGCCGAAGACCGTTTCCATGCGTTCCTTTACCGTGGTCGGCAGCGGTGCGCTGCAGGACCGGATGAAGCGGAACGGATTGCCCTGGATAACCTCGGCGTAGCGGTCGGCGCGCTCAAGCAGCAACTGATGCATCGTCGGAACGGCCGAGTACCAGGTGGGGTGGAATCTATCGACCCATCCCCAAAAACGCAGCGC
>JBAVJZ010000170.1:0-9196 GCA_049688015.1 Candidatus Deferrimicrobiaceae bacterium
TGCACCTGCACCAACCCGCGGCGCTTGCGGAAGTTACCCGGATCTCCGAAAGGGAGGGGCGGCGGTACCTGGCGATGGACGAGACCGCGGTGCGGACCCTCGAGATCTTCTCTACCCTGTCCGGGGAACGGAAAGGAAGCCTGCTGTGGGCCGTGGACCGGACCCGGACGCCGATGGGGGCCCGATTGCTTCGCACCTGGCTCTCCGCTCCGCTGGTCGACGTGGCAAGGATCGGGGAGCGGCACCAGGCGGTTGCCGAGCTTTCGGAGCACCCAGCAGATCGCAGGGAGATGGCCGACCGTCTCTCCGGGATGCCCGACCTTTCCCGACTCGCATCCCGGCTCGCCCAGGACCGGTCGGGACCGCGGGACGTCGTTGCGCTCTCCTCCGCCCTCAAGATCCTCCCCGGCATCCGGGAGCTTCTGGCGTCAGCGGTTTCGCCGCTGCTTTGCGGGGTGAGAGACCGGTTGGGGGAACATGGGGAGGCCGTCGGGAAGATCACCGAGGCCCTCCAAGAGCAGGCACCCACCGGGACAAAGGACGGAGGGGTAATCCGTCCCGGGTACGACGCGAGCGTCGACGAGCTCTCCCACCTGCTCACCCACGGGAAGGAGATGCTTGCCGAGATGGAGGCGCGGGAGAGACAGCGGACCGGGATCCCGAACCTGAAGGTCCGGTACAACCGCGTTTTCGGATACTACCTCGAAGTGTCTCGCTCCCACCTCGACAGGGTGCCGGACGACTACATCCGGAAGCAGACACTGGTGAACGCGGAACGGTTCATCACCCCGGAGCTAAAGGATTTCGAGGCCAAGGTGCTGCGGGCCGAGGAGGAGCTCCACGCCCGGGAAGAGGAGCTCTTCCTCGCGCTGAGAGATGCGCTCAAGGTTCACCTACCGGAGATCACCCGGGCCGCGGAGGCCGCAGGTGAGATCGATGTCCTGCTGTCGTTCTCGGACCTTGCCGGCACGGGCGGTTACTGCCGGCCGGTTGTCACCTCCGGCCGGGACATCGTCATCGAGAACGGCAGGCACCCCGTGGTCGAGCGGATCATCGGACGTCACGCCTTCGTGCCCAACGACTGCCGGCTCGATCCCGGGGCGACGCAGATCGCCCTGATCACGGGGCCCAACATGGCGGGCAAGTCCACCTACATCCGGCAGGTGGCGCTCATCGTTCTCCTGGCCCATGCAGGATCCTTCGTCCCTGCCGAGAGGGCGGAGATCGGCGTGGTCGACCGGATCTTCACGAGGATCGGAGCGTCCGACGACATCTCCCGGGGGGAGAGCACCTTCATGGTGGAGATGCGGGAAACCTCACGGATCGTATCGGGACTGACGGAGAGGACGCTCGTCGTGCTCGACGAGGTGGGCAGGGGGACGAGCACCTTCGATGGTTTGAGCATCGCCTGGGCGGTGGCCGAGTTCCTCCACGAGTCTCCCCATCGGCCCAAAGTGCTCTTCGCCACGCATTTCCATGAGGTGACCGACATCGTGCGGACTGCGCCCCGGGCGAAGAACTTCCACGTTTCCGTCCGGGAGTGGCAGGGAGAGATCATCTTCCTGCGCCGCATCGACGAGGGAAGCGCGAGCAAGTCGTACGGGATCCAGGTGGCCAGGCTGGCAGGCCTGCCCGACGAAGTGATCGCACGGGCCCGAGATATTTTGAAAAACCTCGAGTCCGCCGAGTATAATGAATACGGAATGCCCAGCATCGCCGGACCGGGCGCCGCGAGGGGCATGGATTCGGGCCAGATGGAGTTGTTCGGGGGACGCAAGGGGTCCCCCGGCGACGAAGAGGTGCTCGAAGAGATCCGGAAGGCCGACGTCGACCGGTGGTCACCCATGGACGCGCTACTCCACCTTGCGGCGTGGAAAGAGAGGTTGTCAAAGGGAAAACGGTGAGTTCCCTCACCCGCCATCTTCTCGTGGCCGCAGTCGCCGCGTCCCTGCTGTTTCCGCCCCACGTGTCACCATCGCCCGCCCGCTTCGCCGCGGTGTCGGGTATTCGCCACTGGACGAACCGGGAGTACACTCGCGTCGTCATCGACCTCGATGCGGAGGCGAAGTACGAGGCGGATTTCCTGCCCGCCGACCCCGCAAGAAACCTGCCCCCCCGGATCTTCATCGACATCCAGAAGGCGTCCCTTCGTGACGAGATCGTCCGTCACCCGACGGAGGTACACAACGGACTTCTCACCCGCGTCCGCGCCGGCCGGTTCCGGGCGGACGTGGTGCGGGTCGTTATCGATCTCGAACGGGAGAGCGGGTATCGCGTGTTCGACCTTTCCGACCCGCCACGGATCATCGTGGACGTGGAGGGGGCGCCGGCGGAGGGACAACATGCCGCGGTCCCGGACAAGTTCGGCAAGATCGTCGTCATGCTCGACCCGGGCCATGGCGGAAAGGACCCGGGGGCGATCGGCCCCACGGGATTGAAGGAAAAGGACGTCGTGCTGACGATCGGGCAGATGGTACGGGAGAAGTTGTCCCGGTACAGGCAGTTCGAAGTCGAAATGACCCGGGACTCCGATGTGTTCATCCCGCTCGAGGAGCGGACCGCGATGGCGAACCAGGGCAATGCCGATATCTTCGTGTCGCTCCATATCAACTCGAGCCGCAACCGGAAGGCCCGGGGGATCTCCACCTACGTGCTGAGCCGTGCCACCGACCGGGCGGCGCTGGAGCTCGCCGCCCGCGAGAACGGGGTCTCCGTGAAGAAGCTCTCCGAGGTCAAATTCATCATCGACGACCTGTCCACTTATGGAAGGAAAAAGGAGTCGCTCAAGCTCGCCAAGACCGTCAACGATGCCATCGTGAGGAACATCAGCAGCCGGCACGGCCCCGTGCACGACCTGGGGCTGAAGCAGGCGCCCTTCTACGTCCTTGTGGGAGCACGGATGACGGCAGTTCTCGTGGAGACATCCTTCATCAGCAACCCCAAGGAAGAGGACCGGTTGCGCCGCCACGCATACCTGGAGACGATTGCCGACAGCGTTGTGGAGGCCATCCGGTACTACGGGGATAACGGCGCGCTGGCCCGCGCGGGGTCGTGAGGGGACCTGTGTCCGTTCCCCTCTTTCGCTCGGAAACTGCTCTGCCGGGCCTGTCCGACGGCGACCTCGTCGACTATCTCAAGTCCTATCTGGCCGGGACGCTCGCCGCGATTCGCGAGGAGCAGCGCACGGGGACTGTCGGGGGAAACCTCGCCTGCCATACGCTCGCCGACGCCATGGACAACGTGCTGCGCGTCCTCCATGACCGCGCCCGTGCGAAGTACCTGGCCTCCGCGTCCGACCTGAATTACCGGATGGCGGTCATCGCCGTCGGCGGATACGGGCGGGGGGAGCTTTGCCCGAAGTCGGACATCGACCTGCTCTTCCTCCATTCGTACAAATCCGGTCCCTACGTAGAGGCGGTGACCGAACGGATCCTGTACCCTCTCTGGGACATGGGGCTGGACGTAGGGTACAGCGTCCGGAACCTCAAGGAGACGTTCAAGATGGCGGCGTCGGACGATTCGATCCGGACGGCGCTCATGGATTTTCGTTTCGTCGGAGGGCAAGAAGAGTTCTTCCGGGAATCGGCGCGCGAGATCGAGAAGTTCCTCTTCTTCTCGGACGCAGACCGGTTCATCGGGAAGAAGCTCGACGAGATGCGGAAACGCCACGCGAAATACGGGGAGACGGTCTACGTGCTGGAGCCCAACGTCAAGGAGGGGAAGGGTGGCTTGCGCGACCTTCACTCTGCCCTGTGGGTGGCGCGCGTCAAATACAAGTGCCGGAACCTGAACGAACTGCGCAACAAGGGGGTGGTCGGAGAGAAGACTGTCCGGGCGATCGGGCACGCCCAGGACTACCTGCTCCGGATACGGAACGAGCTGCACTCTCTGACGGGAAAGAAGACCGACGTTCTCTCTTTCGAGGTCCAGGACCCCATGGCCGAAGTCTTCCGGTACCGGGACCGCGGAAGGAACTTGGCGGTGGAGCGGTTCATGCGAACCTATTACATGAACGCCGCCATCACGGCGGCCCTGGCCGATGAACTCCTGGAGCAGGTCGACCGCCATCTCATGGAAGGGTTCCGAAAGCCCCTCTACTCCCTTCAGAAGAAGAAGGTCGGAGGGGTCGGCGTCCTGTACAAGGGGAAGCTCAGCATATTGCCCGGGGTCTCGTTCCAGAAGGAGCCCCTGCGGATCCTCGAGTTCTTCCAGGCCATACAGAAGACCCGCGCCGTCCCCACGGCACACGCCAAGCAGAGCATCCAGAGGGCCCTTTCGTCCCTGGGGCCCGAATTTCCCCGGGACCCGAGTGCGACGAAGCTGTTCCTGTCGATCCTGTCGGACCCGCACTACCTGCACGAGACCCTGCTCGCCATGCACGAATGCCGGTTCCTGGGGAAGTTCATCCCTGAATTCGCCTCTCTCTCCTTCCTCGTGCAGCGGGACATCTACCACGTCTACACCGTGGACATTCACCTCATCCTGGCAGCGAGCATCCTCCCCGGCCTCGCGGGGATCCGGCGGCGTACAAGCGAGGAAGAGGCGTTTCTCGCCATCTACCGGTCGATTCCGCGTAAGGACCTTCTTGCGCTTGCGATCCTGTGCCATGACATCGGGAAGGGGAAGGGGCACGGCCATTCCCGCATCGGTGCGCAGATCATGGCGCGCATAGGGATGCGGATGGGGCTTGCACGGGACGAGATCGATGACCTCGTCTTTCTCGTGGAGCACCACCTCCTGATGGCACACGATTCCCAGCGGAGGGACATGCACGACATCGAGCTGATCATCCGCTTCTGCGAGGTGGTGGATACACCGGCGCGGCTCGACATGCTCTACCTTCTCACTTACGCCGACATGCGCGCCGTGGGTCCGGAGGTGTGGACACAGTGGAAAGCGATGCTTCTGCTCGAGCTTTACGAGAAAGCGAAGAACGTCCTCGAGACCGGGAGGCTCAAGCGGCCGTTCACGGAACGGGCCAGGCAGCGCCGTGAACAGGTGGCCGAGTTGCTTTGGCAGTTTCCGCCCGCTGCCGTCTCGGAATACCTCTCCCGGTTCGAGGACCGGTATTTTCTGGGAACGCCAGACGATCGGTTCGGCGACCACATGCGCATCCTGTCCTCCTACGACGGTGCCACCCCCCGGATCGAGACGTTCGACTCCCCCCAGTTCGGCACATCGGAACTGATCGTCGTCTGCCCCGACCAGCAAGGACTCTTCTCCAAGATCGCCGGGACGATTTCGGCCAGCGGGATCAACATCCTGAACGCCACGATCGCGACGTCAGGCGACGGCGTGGCCCTCGACACCTTTTTTGTGACGTACATGGGCAAAAGCCTGAAAGACAACCCGAAGAAGGAGCATGTGGCCGCCGAACTCTCTGCCGTCCTGATCGGAAAAATCGATGTCGGGGAACTGATCGCCGAGAGGAAGGTCGCCCGTTTCTCACGGGAAAAGGTGGCCAAGTTCCGCCCTACGCACGTGGTCTTCGACAACTCGGTCTCCTCCCGGTTCACCGTGGTCGACATCTTCACCTACGACCGCATCGGCCTGCTCTACGACATCACCCACACGCTCGCCGTCCTGGGTCTCGATATCGTCCTGTCGAAGATCTCCACGAAGGCGGACCAGGTGGCCGACGTCTTCTACCTCATGGACAGGGACGGGACGAAAATCGTCGACCCGGAACGGGTCGAGGAGGTCCGCCAGGCGCTCCTCGAGGCGATTGGCGACTGACGGGGGCGGATGATGAAGGGGGGGATACTGTCCGACTCGCACGACCAGAGGGGATTTGCCGAAGACGCCCTCGTTCTCTTCCGGGAGGAGGGGGTCCAGGTGATCCTGCACCTGGGCGACGTCTGCCGCCCGGAGACGATCGACGCATACCGGGAGTGCGGAATCCCGATGATCGGTGTCTACGGCAACAACGACGTCGACAAGGAAGGTTTGCAGGCCGTCTCCGGAAACGGTTTCCATCAGGGACCCTACATGCCCGAGATCGCCGGGCGTAAGGTCCTCATGGCCCATTCCTTCGACGAACTCCAGGAGGAGATCGGCGAGGGGGGCAGATTCGACCTGATCCTTTTCGGACATACACACCGCCCGCTGACGATGCGCATAGGGAGGGCCCTGATCCTGAACCCCGGCGAGGCATGCGGGTTCGTAAGCGGGAAGGCGACCTGTGGCTTGATCGATTTCGACAAGATGGAGGCGAGCATCCGCGAAATCCGGCCCGGCGCCGCGAATGGACGGAATCTGTCGGGGGACGCACCCCGGCAGCGCCGGATACGGTAGGCGGGCATGGACATCGACGCTCTGGCTGACGCTTTCCTCCTCCATCTCCGGACAGAGCGGCGGCTTTCCGCCAACACCGTCGAGGCATACGGCTTCGACATGCGGCGGTTCGCCTCGTTTCTCCTCTCCTCGGGGGGGGGGCTGCCGTCCTTCTCCCGTTCCGATTTTCTCTCGTTCCTCTCCTCCCTCCGGGAAAAGGGACTCTCCGCGCGCAGCGTCGCCCGCCATGTTTCCACGGTCCGGTCGTTCTTCCGCTACCTTGTCCGGGAAGGTCTTCTGCCTGCGAGCCCGATTGCAGACGCCCGGGGGCCGAAGATCGGGCGCCCTCTCCCCAAATACATGACCCATTCCGAAGTGGAGAGTCTTCTGTCCGCCCCCGACCGGGATACGCCCGAAGGGATGCGGGACCGGGCCATGCTCGAGCTCATGTACGCGTCCGGCCTCCGTGCCACGGAGGTCGTGTCCCTTCGGCTCGAGAACGTGGATGGTAACGCCGGGTTTCTCCGCGTGGTCGGCAAAGGGGGGAAGGAACGGGTCGTCCCCGTCGCACAGCCCGCACTCGAAACTCTCCAGGAGTACGTTAAGAACGGGCGGCCCCGGTTCCTCAGGAAAAAGGGGGCGGGCAACCTCCTGTTTCTTTCGCGGTTGGGGCGCCCGATCACGCGGCAGACGCTATGGAACCGGATCGGCCGGTGGGCGAGGGAGGCCGGTATCCGCGGATCGATATCCCCTCATACTCTGCGCCACTCCTTCGCGGGTCACCTTCTGGCGGGCGGAGCGGACCTGCGGGCGGTGCAGGCGATGCTCGGACATGCCGACATATCGACTACCCAGATCTATACGCACGTGACCGCGGAACGGCTCCGGGAGATCCACCGGAAGCACCACCCGCGAGGATAGGTGTCTGTTTTTAGCTGATCACGTACCTGGCTAAACGATGCAATCCTCGATCGTCGGGGTCATTTTTCCTCCCTGATGAAAATCTTGATATCCTCGTCCGGCGATTCCGCGAATTTCCGTTTCGCGCATTCCACGAGCCCGCCTCCATTGGAATTTCTACGTGGGGATTTCCGACGTTCCACCAGTCCTCCAAGCAGGACTTTGGTTTTTCCCTCCACTTTGTACACCGAGAATAGCCGTTCCAATTAGAGGATATCCCCCACTTTTATCCCACAGGCATGAAGCGAACCTGTAGGTGAAAAAGCAATAATTATGCCCATCGTAAATCAATATAATCGTCAGAAGGTTATGAACTGTAACCCCATGGGAAGAGGAAAATTAATACATAATAAATGCATTTTATTTCAACAGGTTGACATCCAGATCCGCATGATTTACTTCGGGCCGACGGGGATTAAGATGAACGGGTACTGCCTGGACGCACCGGAAATCGAAGCGGCGGACATCATGGTTCGGATTGAAATTTCCGTTGCAGCCCGAGCACGATTACGGGGATCGAAAAGAGGATCAAAGTTCCTAATGAGCTAGACCCGGAGTAATTGTTTGATCCCAGCGAGCAGCCTCCCCCACTTGCACTTGCGTTTCCACTTCCACCGCCACTTACCGTGACCGTCAAGGTATCGTTGGTCACGAACTCCCCATCGTCGGCCGACAGGCGCAGGATATAGGTCCCCGTCCCGGAAAAGTTCGCCGTCGTATCCACCGCGTTCGGATCGGCAAAGGTCGCCGTCCCCGGGCCGCTGACCTGACTCCAGGAAGTGGTCATTGCGCCGGGCGGGTTGGGCAGTCCGTCGTCGGTCACCGTCCCGTCCAGGGATGCAGCGGCCGGAAGGGTCACCGCCAGGTCCGGACCGGCATACACGCCGGGCGGCTGGTTCGCTCCTCCGGCGCCCACGCCGACGCTGCTCTGGACGTAGAAATCGTCCACAATGGTCCCGTTGATGTTCTTGAAGTAGAAGTGCGCAAGGCGAGGATTCCCCTGGTAGTTGAAGACACCGAACAAGGCGCCATAAGTAGCCCCCTGAGTGGAGGTATAAATGCTTGCCCACCACGCCCCGCTTCGCGTCTGCGAATATATGCTGTGCCCGCCAAGCCCGGAGACAAAAGCGAAACTTCGCCCCTCGTCGGACGGTGTGCTTGGATTGTCGGAAGCGAGAATGAGCGTGTTGCCGGTGCTTGCGACCGTCTGGTTCTGGAAGCTGCTGAGTAGGTGCGTCCGGGCGTAGGAATGATCGTGGCCCGTTGCGACGATTGCCCCACCTTTCCTTGATTCCTCGTAGACACCCCATCCCGTATCGTCGGTCTTATTTTCAACCTGCATCAAACGCATGTTCTTGTGCCAGCTGCTGATCCGCCAGATTGAGTTGTCCGTCGCGAGCCGGTCCCGAATGTAGAGGTCCTGGTTCACGCCGATGGTCCCCGGAGCCGTAAGCAAAATGAAGATGCCCTCGTAGTAGAACGAGGACCGGACACCCAGGTCACCGTCCCAGGGGATGCCCAGCCGGTTCATTCGGGCTGCCAGGAACTCCTGGTAACCTCCCGGTCCATAGAAGCGTGCCGCATCATGATTCCCGACCGAGGCGAAGTAGGGGAAGTTCGGGCCGAGGATGCCATTGATCTGCCCGTCCCAGCCCGCAGGATTATCGACGTAGTCGAAGTCGCCCTGGTGCAACACGGCATCGGCGCCTTCGTTCTTGATCAGATTAAGGACCGCCTCGGCGCTCGTACCCAGCCCCTGGTCGCCTATGAAAGCGATCGTGAAATTGACCGGCGGCAGGTCGCCCTGCGCCAAAACCTGCGACGGGAGTGCGATTGCGACAAGGAGCGAGAAGACCGCGGCCAGCGCACCTCTCAATGTAACTACCTCCGTGCGCGTCGCTAAAGGACCGAATCATTATAACTGGCAATCCGTCTTCTCTGGGAGAATCCTAGGATGCTCGCG
>JBAVJZ010000171.1:0-21485 GCA_049688015.1 Candidatus Deferrimicrobiaceae bacterium
ATTCTGATCCCCACGGAAAAATACTTTGCGGAGGATGTGGAAGTCGCCGAGGCGCCGCCTGCTCCCCCCGGGCCCCTTGCCGCCGCCCCCGCTCCGGTTGTGCCCGAGACGCCCCCCGTGACCGGGACGTCCGATGTCGCGCTGACGCGGGATGTACCGCAGGAGCAGGGCAGCGAGGCGATGAAACCGGCGATACCGGAATCCCAGGTAGCGGCGCCCTCCCCGCCACCCGCCGACTCGGGTGCCGTGATGACCGGTGGCAAGGCCGGGGAGCCGGCGCTTCCCCCGCTCCCCCAACCGAAATCCCCCTACCGCGGTCTGCTTTCGGACCTGGTTGGCGGGCTGGGGGAAAAGTGGGTAGACCGGGGGACGCTCTACCTTCCGATTCCGTCGGGTGGAGAGGTTGTGCTCAATCTGGAGGAGTACCCCGTCGTCCGCTTCTCGGCGGGAATCCATGCACTGATCGATTTCCGGGGGGGGCTACCGGAAGAGGTTCGCCGGGTGATTACGGAGACGTGGAAGAATTACCGGGTGGTCCCGATGGACGGGACACAAGGCGCGCTGGATATGATCGGCCGTCTGCTGGACACCTCCGGGTACTATTCCGTAAGGGAAGGATTCGCCCACCCTCCCGTCATCGGGGAGGATCTGTCGGTCACTCTCCCCGCCCGCTGGGTAATCCTTCGGACGAGCCAGAGCCTGTTGAACGGGGAGATCATCCTGATCAAGGAGGTTCCCGAAAAACCGGGTCACGACCTCTCGATGGTCCTGCGGTATGCCGAGCAGGTCGGGATCCGGGTTCTGCCGTTTGCTTACGACCCTTCCGCGTACGAAGGGTTTCTCGTGGGGCTCGACCCGGTGCAGGAGGCGGGGGAGGTACGTCCCTTGGACCCGCTCCCGCCAAGCGGCCTCCAGGCGCTCGATTTCACACTCGAACTTCTGGGCATTCCGATCCAGGACGAGAAACGAATACGCATCGGCGGGAAAAACGAGTCCTTCCTCCTGACCGTCCAGCCGGAGCGGATTTTCGAGGCGGGGGGGAAGCAGTTTGTCGTGGACACCGGGAAGATGTCTGCCTCCCTCCTGACCATCATGCGGAACTCGGGGTACAGCGTATTCACCGTAGGCGGGAGCGAGCCCGGCAGGTCGGTCTTCCTGAGAGTTCTTGACGCCGTCGGGATTCCCTACGAGGAGAGAAAGGAGTACCTGCTTGCCGGAGGAAAGGAAAAGGGATTCGAGATTCGTGCGACCGGAACGTTTTTGACCTCCCGCGACTGGCTCGAGGGAAGAAAGATCCGGGAGGCGGTTCTTGTTCGGGGGAAGGTGGACTCCGCCACGAGAGAACTGATGAGGGGAATCGGAGTGGAAATTGTGGGGCGGTAGCCGTACGATGAGATGTGGGTGAACGTTCTCCGGTTTCCGGGGCAGCGGGGTGGCAGCGGTGGGCAAGGATAGCCCGGGGGGCCGGCGACCCGAGAAAATGTCCGTCTTTGGTCTGGCGAGTTTCCAGCCTCGTGTGGTCATTGTTCTGTTCGTCCTGACGCTTATCGTCGTCGTGGTGGGAATCCGTATTTCGCGGGATTCGGGGATTCGACGAGTGAATGCTCTGGTGCGGGATGCCCAGCGGGCTTTCGCAATTCCGCAAAAGGAGAAGGCGGAACCCCGGGATCCCGGGGAAGTGGAAGCGCTCGTCAGAAAATGGACGGGTGCACCGATCGTCCTCCCCCGGGATGAGGAACTGTTTACGTACACCGGGGTCGCCCGGGAGAAGGCAGGGCGGCAGGTGGCGGCGGTCATTCGCCTGTCCTTCTCGGGGGAGCGCTACCTCCTTCTCGTCGTTCGCCGGGAGATGATCGGGAAGGCGGGATCCCCCGATTCCCTGTTTTCGCAATCCGATTTTCTCTCCGGGGAGAAGGACGGAATGGCCTACGTATTCTGGGAGCGGGAGGGGGTATCGTATCTGGTAGTGACGAGGGCCGACCTGGAGAGTGCGTTCGACTTGGTCAGGAGGTATTTCACCTGACGGGGGATGGACCGGCGGGACCGAAAGGAGGACACGGGATGATCGTTGCCAAGAGAATGATGCGGACCCCGGTGTTCCTGGACGAGGACGACTCGATGAAGACGGCGATGGACACCCTGAAGGACCGGGAGATCCGGCACCTCCCGGTGCTGAAGGGAGGGGAAAAACTCGTGGGAATCCTGACCGAAACGGACATTAAACAGGCCTCCCCCTCTACCGCCACGGCTCTCGAGATCCGCGAGGTGTACTACCTTCTCGACAAGATCAAGGTGAAGCAGATCATGACCAAGCGTCCGTACACGATTTCTCCCACCGCTCCCATCGAGGAGGCGGCGATGGTCATGCGGGAAAAGAAGATCGGGTGCCTTCCCGTCATGGAGGAGGGGAGGCTCGTCGGCATCCTGACCGAGACCGACATCCTCGACGCGTTCATCGAGTCGATGGGTGTCCGCGGACCGGGGCGCCGGATCGAACTGGTACTGCCCACCATGGGAGGGGGGCTCTTCGAGGTGCTCAAACTCCTCAAGGACTTCGACGCGAACATCGTGTCTTTGGCGACCACTTCCCACGATGACTCGGAGAGGAAGGTCCTCATACTGCGAATCGAGACGAAAAACTACAAGGTGCTCAAGACGGCACTCAGGAAGAGCGGGTATGATATTCTCTCTGCCGATTGACCGGGGTCAAGGAACCGGAGAGACGGGAAAGGCATCTTACTACAGTCGGGCAGTTACCGGCTGAAGGAGGTATTACGGATGAGAACGGATGTCGAGATGGTGCTGGAAAAGATTCGCCCGGCCCTGCAGGCGGACGGGGGAGATGTGGAACTCGTCGACGTCGAAGGGGGCGTGGTGAAGGTGCGCCTGACCGGTGCGTGCGGAGGATGCCCTATGGCAACCGTTACGCTGAAAAACGGTATCGAGGCGCTGTTGAAAAAGGAGATTCCCTCGGTTGACCAGGTGATCTCCGTATAGTCCAACACACACAAGGAGGCGGAATGGCTTACAGGATCAATGAGGAATGCATCGCCTGCGGCGCGTGCGTTCCGGAATGCCCTGAACAGTGCATCGCGGAGGGGGATCCCATCTACATCATCGATGCAGGCAAGTGCACGGACTGTGCAGCCTGCGCGGGGGTGTGCCCGACCGCGTCGTGCGTGCCTGCCTGATCGGACGCGCGAATGATTCACGGTCACCGTGGCACGCCGGGTGAGCCCTGCGCCACGCTGACCGGGACGGAAAACGGAAGAAGGGAAGCGGAAGAACACCTTTCCGCTTCCCTTCGTTTTTCCCCGTTGCGTTTCCCCGGGCCGTCGTCCCCTTTAGAGAAGCTTCCTTACCTCGCTGTCGAAGGCGTTACGGTCCAGGTACCCCACGTGAATGTTCCGGATCCTGCCGTCCTTCCCGATAAAGATGGTGGTCGGCAGGTAGGAGACGCCTCCGTAAGCCCTCGCGGTGTCGAGGTCTCCCAAGAGGATCCGGTACTCGATCCGGTGCGTCTTGACAAAGGCCGGAAGTTTCTCCCGGGGGTCCGTATCAAAGGAGATCCCCACGAGTTCGAATCCCCTGTCCTTGTACTTGTTGTAGACATCCACGAATCCCGGAATCTCCTCGACGCAGGGGGGACACCATGTGGCGAAGAAGTTGATTACGGTGGGTTTTCCCAGAAAATGCGAGGAAAGGACGATGTTGCCGTTTACATCCCGCAAGGAGAAGGCCGGTGCGACCGATCCCTTGAGAGGGAGGGGCCTGCCCCGCGTCACTTCCCCGTCGGTTTGTCTTTCCCGGTCGGTGTTCAAGTGAAGGACCAGGGCCACCGTGAATCCAAGGACCAGCATCCCGGCTAGCGCCAGGAAGGGTTTTTTCATCGGGCAACCTCCGCGAATTGCTCCTGACCCCGTTTCGTCCGGGGGTTTATCGGGGGGTTGTGCACCGTGTTATTGTAGAGATATAAGGATGAAACGAAAAGCCTGCTGCTCTAATCGAAAAGCAAGGCAGCGGCAGGTGCGAAACCGTATTCAAGCCAAATCCCGACCGGGAGGGACGTAAGATGGCAAAATGGACGATGGAGGAAGTGTTGCGCCTGGCGCTCCGGCATGAGATGGACAATTTCGGCGAATACAATAAAGCCTCGCAAGAAACGGAAAATCCCGCAATCCGGGCGATGTTCAAGTACCTGGCGGACGAGGAGAGGAATCACATCAAGCTCATCCGGGACAAGATGTCGGATTTCAAGGTGAAGGAGTAGGGAGAAACGCCGTTGGCGAACATCTTCTTCGACCATATCTCCACAACGCCCATCGACCCGCGCGTGCTCGAGGCGATGATGCCGTATTTCACCGAACGGTACGGGAACCCGTCGTCCCACATTCACGACCAGGGCCAGCAGGCGCTGAAGGCGATAGACTCCGCCCGGGCGGAGGTGGCAGGACTGGTCAACGCGAAACCGGAGGCAATCGTCTTTACCTCCGGCGCAACCGAGGCGAACAACCTTGCCATAAAGGGAGCCGCGGAAGCGTGGGGCAAGAAGGGGAAGCATCTCGTGGTATCCGAGGTGGAGCACTTTTCCGTCCTGAATGCCCTCCTGCCTCTCCGCAACCGGGGATACGAGGTCACCACCGTGAAAGCCGACAGCGACGGAAAGGTCGACCCGGACGATGTCCGAAAAGCTATCCGGACTGACACGGTACTCGTCTCGGTGATGCACGCCAACTCGGAGATCGGAACCATAGAACCGATCGAAGAGATCGGTCGGATAGCCCGTGAACGGGAAGTCCTGTATCACACGGACGCGACCGCGTCGGCGGGACACGTCCCGCTCGACGTTACGGCGGCAGGGGCGGACCTGGTGACGCTGTCTGCGCACAATTTCTACGGGCCCAAGGGAACCGGGGCTCTCGTGGTGCGGGAGGGAGTCAGGCTCGAATCCCAGATCGACGGCGGCTTCCAGGAGATGGGCTACCGTGCCGGGACGGAAAATGTCCCCGGAATCGTCGGGATGGGGCGGGCGGCGAAAATCGCCACCGAAGAGATGGGGGAATGGTCTTTCCGTCTGCGCCGGCTGGAGAAAAGGCTGCACGACGGCGTCGCCTCCTCGGTGGAGCATCTTCACTTCACCGGCCACCCCACCGACCGGCTTCCTGGCCACGTGAGCTTCTGGGTCGAGTACGCGGAAGGGGAGTCCTTGCTGCTGTTCCTGGCCCTCCACGGCGTGATGGCCGCCTCCGGGTCTGCGTGCAGCTCGAACCTGAAAGGTCGGGACGAGGAGGACCTGGTGGCCTCCCATGTTCTTCGGGCGATCGGGGTCCCGAGCGACATCTGCACGGGGTCGATCACCTTCAGTATGGGGAAGGAGAACACGGATCAGGATGTGGACCAGGTCCTGTCCGTGCTGCCGGGGATCGTCCGGCGCCTGTGGGAGATGTCCCCCACCTATCTCGACTACCAGAAGAAGGTCCTGCGGGGAGGGTAAACGAATATGGCGAGCGGGCCGTACAGCGCGAAGGTGATGGATCACTTCATGAACCCGAGGAACGTCGGTGAGATCGAGGACGCCAGCGGTGTGGGCGAGGTGGGCAACCCGGCGTGCGGGGACATGATGCGACTCTATCTCAAGGTCGAAGGCGGGAAGATCGTGGATGCGAAATTTCGCACGTTCGGCTGTGGGGCCGCCATCGCGTCCAGCTCCATGCTGACGGAAATGATCAAGGGGAAGACGGTCGAGGAGGCGCAGGCCATCACGAACCAACACGTCGCCGACGCCCTCGACGGGCTCCCGGCAGTCAAGATCCACTGTTCGGTCATGGCCGAGGAAGCGGTGAAGTCCGCCCTGGACGATTACCGGAAGAAGAACCCCGTCTGAGGGGGGCGGAAAAACCCGATGCTCGACTTGAACGAGGTCGAAATCCTGCAGGTGGCCTTGGCCCACGAAAAACAGGCGAGAACGTTTTACGAGCGGCTGGCACGCCATCAGGGGGACACGCCGGGGGGGGACCTGTTCGCCTTCCTCGCCGAGGAGGAGCAGGGGCACATCCGCAAACTCTCCGCAAAGCACGGGATCCCCGAGTTCGAGGCGGGCTGGGAGGAGAAGTGCCTGCCGTACCTCATCGATCTGGATCGACTCGCCTGGGAGGAGGGGGTCGACGCGGGAGGCGCCGAGGGGCCCGAGGCGCTGCGGAAGGGACTCTCTCTCGCAAAAAAAGCGGAATCGCACGCCATTGCCTTCTACCACATGGCTGCGAAGGTCGTCGAGGACAGGAATACGCAGGACATGCTTTCCGAGCTGGAGGCCGAGGAAAGGATTCATCTCGCCAAGATCGAGGCACACCTGGAAGCCATGTAGGAGCCCCGCAGGGCAATCATCCGTCCCGGAGGCAGAAATGAAGACATCGAATCCCCTTGACGTTATGCGGATGGCACTGGAACGCGAGAAGATGGCGGTTCGGGACTATTCGGAATTCGCGAAGACGGCCGAGGAGCCGTCGATCCGGGAGATGTTCGCCTTCCTGGCGGAGGAGGAGAAAAAGCACGTGAAGCTCCTCGAGGATGAAATCGACAGGGAGCAGAATCAGGAGATGTAGGGCCGCATTGCCGCAGGGGCGGCTTGCATTCGCGCCATTGCCGCGACGGGAAACCGACGCGGCGCCGGGACGGCGGGGTGGTCCGCATCCGCCCGAAGTTCGGGGGGCAGCGGGGCACGGCTTGGGCGAACCGGGGGATGATCCGATGCTTTCCCTCTACGACACCGTTTCCAGGAAGAAGGTATCGCTAGCTCCTGTCCGGCAGGATCGCGTCGGGGTTTACACCTGCGGGCCCACCGTGTACCGGTACGTCCACATCGGAAACCTCCGGACCTACCTGCTGACGGACCTTCTTCTCCGGGCCGTCCGGTTCGCAGGCCTCACGCCGTTTTCCGTCCAGAACATCACGGATATGGGGCACATGCACGAGGAGCAGCTCGAGCGGACGGAGGACAAGGTCGTCGCCGCCGCGCGGGCCACGGGAAAAACGGCCGGCGAGATCGCGGAATTCTTCACGGAAGCGTTTTTCCGGGATTGCGGCAGAATGAACTTTCTTCCTTCCGACGTCTACCCGCGGGCGTCGTCCCACGTACCCGAGATGATCGAAGTGGCCGAGGAACTGGAAAGGAAGGGTAGCACGTACGGCAGGGACGGGTACCTCTATTTCGACGTGACGAAGGCGAAGGGATACGGGGAGTTGTCCGGCGCGGTCCTGGGGAAGGGGGAGACGGCAGGCCGTACGGATGAGTCGATCCACCTTCGGAAAAAACGTCCGGAGGACTTCTCGCTCTGGCTTGCGGCGGAACCCGGGCGGGAGTTCTGCTGGGAGAGCCCCTGGGGCCTGGGCTGGCCCGGATGGCACATCGAGTGCGCGGCCATGGCGGGGAAGTACCTGGGTACGGAATTCGATATCCACGTCGGGGGCGTGGACCTTCGTTTCCCCCATCATGAGAACTCCCGGGCGATGGCGATGACGGCAACCGGAGGGCGGTTCGCCCGTTGCTGGGTGCACGCAGCGCACCTGCTTGTCGATGGGCAGAAGATGTCCAAGTCGCAAAAGAACGAGTACACGCTGGACGATCTCGAGGCGCGGGGGGTAAGCCCGATGGATTTCCGGTACCACTGCCTCACCCTGCATTACCGGACGCCGATGAACTTCACCTGGGAGGCGCAGTCGGCGTCCTCGAAGGCGCTTCTGCGACTGAAAGAGATGTTTGCCGCGAAAACGGGATCAGCGGCCGCGGGCGACGGGAGGGGGGAGACGAAGGAGTATCGACGCCGCTTCCGCGCGGCGATCGAGGACGATCTGAATGCACCCCGTGCTCTTGCCGTGGTCCACGAGGCGGCCCGATCGGGCCTCCCCGGCGATCTGTTGAGGAGTCTTGCCGGGGAGTGGGACGAGCTACTCGGGGTGGGGCTTCTCGAGGCGGCATCCCGGGATGCGGTCCAGGAAGAATCACCGCCGGAGGAGGTTGCCCCGGGAGAGGTGGTCGATTTGGCGCTTCGCCGCGACCGGTGCCGGCGAGAGCGCAGATTCGCAGAGGCGGACGCCCTGCGCGCGAAAATCCGGGAAGCCGGGTATGATGTAGTCGACAGGAAGGATAAACCCGCGAGGCTTACGAAACGATGAAATCCTTGAAGAAGGAGCCTATTGTGCCGGTCAGGACGATCGACGCCCTCATGGAGATGGCCCACGGATACCAGCGTTCCATGGTCCTTTTCGCGGCGCTCGACCTCGGCGTGTTCTCCGCCCTTGCCGACGGCCCCGCCGACGCCGCCCGGCTTGCCCGCCGTCTTTCCGCGGATACACGCCGCCTCTCCATCCTCATGAACGCCCTCGTGGGGGTGGGGCTTCTCGGTAAAAGCGGTAACTCCTACCGGAACAGC
This sequence comes from Candidatus Deferrimicrobiaceae bacterium, assembly GCA_049688015.1. Taxonomy (GTDB): domain Bacteria; phylum Desulfobacterota; class Deferrimicrobia; order Deferrimicrobiales; family Deferrimicrobiaceae; genus CSP1-8. The sequence continues at coordinate 8,430 of JBAVJZ010000171.1, forward strand.
GAAATTGCAGACCGCTTCCTCGCGGACGGCCCCCTGTCCAAGGCATCCATCCTCCTGCACCACCTGGACTGCTGGCCGGAGTGGACGACCCTGGCAGGAAAGATCCGCGCCGGCAGGAAAGCCCCCGGAAAGGGGAAAGGGTACCAGGAGAATTTCATCCGGGGGATGGAGGACAACGCCCGAGAGCGGGCCGTTTTCGTGGCGAGGCAGATTTCCCTGCGGGAGGGGGAGCGGGTTCTCGACCTGGGGGGCGGCCCCGGAACCTACGCGGTCGAGTGGGCGAAGCGCTACCCCGGTGCGCGCGTTACGGTGTTCGACGTTCCGGAAACGCTCTCGGTCACGAGAAAGATCCTGAGGGAGAAGGGCGTATCCCGGCTCGTCTCCCTGAGGGAGGGCGATTTTCTGAGAGACCGGATCGGGGGGCCGTACGACCTCGTCTGGATCTCCCAGATCCTCCATGCCTATTCGGAAAAGGATTGCCTGTTTCTTCTGCGCAAGGTCCGCAAGGCGGTCGCGCGAGGCGGGCGGGTAGCCGTCCAGGAATTCCTTCTGGAGAAGGGCGGAACGTTTCCCCCCGGCCCCGCGTTTTTCTCCGTTCACATGGTGGCGGTGACCGACGGGGGAAAAGCCTACACGGCGGACGAGGTCGCGGCGATGTTCAAGGCAGCCGGGTACCGGCGGGTGACCCGGGGCGAACCCGACATCCGGGGGGTAGGGATAGTCTCGGCGCACACCTGAACGCGGCACTGTCTCCGTTAAAGTTTGCCGTCCTTATACCGATGACAGATAGATGGGGGGAAGATGAAGAACGGCCTGCGCATTCTGGTCGTGGATAACGACGCATCCATCCGGGAAGTGATGGTCCGGCTTCTCGAGGCGGAAGGCCATGAGGTGACCTTGGCAGTGAGCGGAGAGGACGCGCTGGTCCTCTTCCGGGAGGACCCCTTTCCCCTGGTGATCACGGACATCTCTCTGGGAGCAATGGACGGCATCCAGCTATTGCAGGAGATCAAGAAGATCGATCCCAACTCGCTCGTGGTGATCATCACGAGCTACGGCTCCATGGAAACGGCGGTAAAGGCTCTTCGTTACGGGGCATACGACTATCTCTTCAAGCCGTTCGAGGACCTGAATCTTGTGACGACGGTGGTGGACCGGGCGGTGGAGAAGAACTGCCTCCTGCAGGAAAACCAGTCCCTGATCGAATCTCTCCGCCGAAGCAAGGAGGAGCTGGAAGAGCTCAATCTGAAGCTTCGGGAAATGGCGGTAAGGGACGGACTCACCGGATTGCACGATCACCGGTTTTTCCAGGACACGCTCACCACCGAGGTGGCGCGGGCCAAGCGCCACGGGCGCGTCTTTTCCCTGCTGTTCCTGGACGTGGATTTTTTCAAGCGGTACAACGATGCGAATGGCCACCTGGCGGGCGACGCGGTTCTCAAGGGGATTGCGCGCATTTTCCAGGAGGGGCTGCGGGCAACGTCCACGATCGCCCGGTACGGAGGCGAGGAGTTCGTCATCCTGCTGCCCGAGACCGGGAAGGACGGGGCCATGAAAGTCGCCGAGAATATCCGCCAGCGTGTTGCGGATTATCCGTTTCCGGGGGAGGAGAGGCAGCCGTCGGGGAACCTGACGGTCAGCATCGGCGTGGCCACCTTCCCCGAGGACGGCACGGAACGCGACGCCCTGATTCAGAGCGCCGATCGGGCGCTGTATCGGGCGAAACAGGACGGCCGGGACCTGGTTTCCGCGTGCAGGGAATGAGGTCCCGCATTCCGCACGCTTGCAGGTCCGGGGTGCGGGCAGCGGGAATCGACACGAGGGATTGCCGCAGACGAAAAACGGGAGGCCCGATGGGCCTCCCGGAGCGTGTCGCTGGTGGGCGCTACAGGATTTGAACCTGTGACTTCCACCGTGTGAAGGTGGCACTCTACCGCTGAGTTAAGCGCCCGCGGGAATTCCTATTCTACCTATCCCCCCGAACGCTTCAAGCGATTTTTCCCTCAAAAGGAAAGCTGCGCCCCGACGTATGGTCCTTTCAGATCGACGTCGGCCAGAAGGTCGTTTTCGTCCGCCTTCAGTTCGAGGTAGCGGTAACCGCCCTGGATCCTAAAGAAAGGCAACGGGACGAGGGAGGCGAACGCGTCAGCCTCGTAGATGTGGTTCCCCGAATAGGCCATTCCGCTCACTCGCGCGTCGAACCGCAGGGAGCCGTTCAGGAAACCGGCACCCATGGCCAGTCCGATCATGGGGACCGGGAGCTGGAAATCTTCTTTTTCCGTCAGGGCGGTGCTGGCAAGCTCCAAATCCAGGTCTACGTACTTTACCTTTCCGATCAGGCCGAGATAGAAACTGGCAGCGACGAAGTCCGGCCGGAGGATGTCTACCTGGACCTCCGCGTCGAGCATCTTGAGGTCGAGGCTGGAGATGACGTTGTCATTGACCGGGAAAATCTGGCCGTTGAACTCGATTTCCTGGGAAAGTGTCTCGCTCCCGTCGTAGCTGATCCGAATATATCCGATCCGGAAGTGAAACCTACCGATCCGGAGGAATGCCTCGCCCGAGGGGAAATTCTCGTCGTCCATCCCGAGGTCGTCCTTCAGATTGAACTTCGTTTCGGGCATGCCGGCGATGATGGTCTGCGCCGTGGCGGAAAGATCCGGGAACCAGTACATCCCACGGACGCCCGCCTCGAAGCCCGGCAGAGCCGACGCGGGGGAGGCGAGGGAAGCAAGGAGCAGGACGGGGAGGAGGAAGGCCCATCGTTTCATCGTATCTCCGTTGCCTTCTGGTATACTGTCCGCTCGATTCCGACACGGGGACACGAGGGAGCGAAAATGACGACGGAACGCAAACGGGAAATCCGGCGCCGAAGAAAGAGAAAGGAAAAGGCGTCCAAGCGCCGGCGAAAAGAGGGGGAGAAGAAGTAGGTTCCCCCCCCGCGCACAGGCCGGGGGCGTGTTCTGCCGGCGGGATCCAATGCGGGGCAAACGAGTCGGACGGAAGCGGATGGGGCGCTGGTGGCCCCCCCGGACTTCAAATCCGGTCGGGAGGCAGCAATGTCTCCGGTGGGTTCGATTCCCTCACGCTTCCGCCAATCAATTCCATCCGTCATACAACTGATTATCGGTAGATTGGGGCGGTATCCTTAGGGACGCAGCGAGTAGCGGCACCCGCAATAGCTTTGCCGGTAGATCCCGAGTTGCTTCGTGGCCTCCACGCTCTTTCGGAACCCTTCGTTTTTTTTCATGTTTTCCTCGAGGAAGAGGACCCCAGCCTTCTCCCCCTCCTCGCGGCCGATCCGGTTCACCATTGCGGCGACTTTTTTCGGGCTGACCGTCAGGACTGTGGAAAACGCGGGAAACCCCAACGATTTCGCTTCTCTCGCAGTCCGGGCCAGACGCATCCGGATGCACGCCTCGCACCGGCGGCCCTTCTCCGGCTCGGCCTCGAGTCCCCGCACCGCCTCCTCCCATTCTTCTTCCCCCCCACGTTCAACTTCCAGGGGAAACGGAACGGGAACCGCAAGGGCCCGGGTGGCGGATAGACGCCGTTCATACTCCTCCCCCGGCTGAATATTCGGGTTGAAGAAGAATCCGGTGACCCGGTACCTCTTCTGCATTTCCGGGACGCCGTGGGAGGCGTCTGGCGCGCAGCAGATGTGAAGCAGAACGCTGTCCACTCCCGAGGGCGGCTCTTTCGGCTTCATAGGAGAAACCCCCCCTTCCGTCTCGGTTATCTTATAATTGAACAGAGGAAAAAAGGAGAAAACGTGTGGTGATCAACGGCATTCTGTTCGTCCTTACATTTTTCACCACTCTTGTCGCCGGCTCGTTCCTGGCCGGGGGAAACCCGCTTGCGACCCCCCGGGACCTGGCGCTCGGGTTCATGTTTTCCCTCCCGCTTTTGTCCATCCTCGGGGTCCACGAGCTGGGACATTATACGGCCGCCAGGCGTCACGAAGTCGATGTGACCCCCCCGTACTTCATCCCTGCCCCTTCGTTCATCGGAACATTCGGCGCATTTATCAAGATCAGGTCTCCCGTTCCCCACCGGAACGCCCTGATGGACATCGGTGCCGCCGGGCCGATCGCGGGCGCCATCGTGGCAATCCCTGTCCTCCTCATCGGGCTCAAACTGTCGGCCGTGCGCCAGACCACCGGGATCGCCGCGGGAATCCCCCTCGGGGAATCGATCCTGTTCCGCGCGGCCGCGTACGCCGTGGTCGGTCCCGTCCCGGACGGGCACGACCTCGTGCTGCACCCCGTGGCGTTTGCCGGGTGGATCGGCCTTCTCGTCACGGCCCTCAACCTGCTTCCGGCCGGGCAGCTCGACGGCGGTCACATCGCCTACGCGCTCTTCGGCAGCAGGTACGCGAAAATCGCGCGCGCCGTGCCCTTCCTCCTCCTCCCCATGGGACTCCTCTGGGGGGGATGGATCATCTGGTCGATCATGCTTCTGGTCCTGGGAACAAAGCATCCCCGGCCCCTCTTCGACGAGGTTCCCCTGACCCCCGGGCGTCGACGCATCGGCATTGCGGCGGCTCTCCTTTTCCTGCTCTGCTTTACGGCCAACCCGGTTCCGGTATAAGGGGGGGGACATCCGCGAACTTCTCTCCCTGCGGCCCTTCCTCGACCGTCACCGGTCGGCGTACCTCTATTGCGTCATCGTCCTGTTCGTCTCGAGCCTCTTCGGGCTTCTTGTCCCGTGGATGATCCGGGATGCGATCGACGGGATCTCCACCCCGGACGGAAGCGCGCGAGTCGTCCGCGCCGTCTCCTGGATGGTCCTTTTCGCATCCCTTCACGGGGGGTTCCGGTATCTCGGCCGGCGGGGGATGCTCGTCAATGCCCGCCGGGTGGAGATGCGCCTCCGGCGTGACGTCTTTTCCCACGTGATCCGTCTTCCCCTGTCGTTCTTCGGCAGGACCCCCACCGGCGATGTCATGTCCCGGCTGACCAACGACGTCTCGGCGGTCTGGCTGCTGCTCGGCCCCGGCATGCTGACCCTCGTCGGAACCGCGATCTCCTACGTCCTGGCGCTCCTCTTCATGGCCCGGATCAGCATCATGCTGACCCTCGCCTCGCTCATGCTGGCACCGGTGATCGTGTACACGTCCCGGGAGTACGGCAAGGCGTTTCACCGCCATCACCGGAAAGCGCAGGAGTCCCTCGCCGCGATGAACGCCGCAGTCCAGGAGAACGTCACCGGAATCCGGCTGGTCAAGGCCTACGGGCTCGAGGGACAGGAAGAGAAACGATTTTACCGCACCTGCCGCGAGTACTACCGGCAGAGCATCTCCGTTTCGAAGACCTCCGCCGCCTTTCACGGGGCGATAGGGGTTCTGGCGGGAGTAGGGGTGGCGATCGTCCTCCTGATGGGGGGATGGCTGGTGATCCGGGGGAGGCTGACGTTGGGGGGATTCGTCGCCTTCAACGCCTATCTTGCGATGCTCTCCTTCCCGACGATGGCGCTTGGTTGGGTGATCAACCTCTTCCAGAGGGGCGGCAGCGCGGTGGGGCGCATCAATGAGTTTCTGCGGATCCCCACGGAACCGTGGGGACCCGTCCTGTTTCCGCCGCAGAAAATACCGGATGCCCCGTTCCTCGAGGTTCGGGACCTTTCGTTCGACTACGGCGGGGAGAGCAGGGGGGAGGCGCTGCGGGGAATCACCTTCTCCCTTCGGAAAGGGGAGATCGTCGGCCTGGTGGGGCAGACGGGAAGCGGGAAAAGCACCCTCTTCTCCCTGTTGCTGCGGCTGTATTCCGTCCCGCCGGGGACGATCTTCCTCGAGGGTAGGGACGTGAGCCGGCTCGGCCTGGACGAGGTGAGGCGCGCGGTGAGTCTCGTGAGCCAGGATCCCTTTCTGTTCTCCGACACGATCCTGGCGAACATCGGTTTCGGGAGGGATGTCCCGGACGAGCAGGGAGCGCTGCGCGCCGCCTCCATGGCGCGGTTCCGGGCGGAAATCGAGGATCTGCCGAATGGCGTGCACACGGTGATCGGGGAGAGGGGGATCTCCTTGTCCGGCGGCCAGAAGCAGCGGGCAACGATCGCCCGTGCCCTTTTTGCCGGAGGGGATCTTCTCCTTCTCGACGACGCCCTTTCCGCGGTCGACTCGGAGACGGAGCAGGAGATCTTCCGGGAGGTCCTCTCTTCACGCTCCCGGACGGTCCTGTTCAGCACCCACCGTATGGCTTCCCTTTCCCGGTGCGACAGGATCCTGGTTCTCGAAGGGGGAAGGATCGTGGAGCAGGGGACGCACGACGAGCTGTTTTCCCGCGCGGGAGCATATTACGATCTCTATTCCCGGCAGATGCTTGCCCGGGAACTGGAATCGGCGCCGTGAGCAACGGGAGCGAGTTCTATTTCTACGAGGACCGGGTGGAATCCCGCGGGATGGATATGCGGCTGCTGCGCCGCCTCCTGTCCTACCTGGCGCCCCACAAGGCGTTGATCGCGATCGCCCTGGCGGGGCTCGTGCTCGGCACGGCCTGTCAGCTCGTCGGACCGTACATCATCAAGCTGGTCATCGACAGGAACATCACCCCCCGGGTCCTCGACGGGATGGCCGGGCGTATCGCCCTCTATCTCGCCGCGCTCGCCGGCGGGATGGGGTTCCTCTACCTCCAGATGTTCACGGTCTCCATCATCGGGCAAAGGGTCATCCTTACCATCCGCACCGAGATGTTCGGCCATCTCCAGCGCCTGCCGGTCTCCTATTTCGACCGCACTCCCACGGGCAGGGTGATGACCCGTCTCACTTCGGACGTGGAGGCGCTCCAGGACCTGATCTCTTCCGGACTTGTCTCCACCGTCGGTTCCGTGGCGACCCTGGTCGGGATATCGGCGGTCCTTCTCTGGATGAATGCCGCTCTGGCCCTCGTCACCTTCGCTGTTCTCCCGGCCCTCCTTCTCTTCGTCGAGCTCCTGAAGAAATTCATCCGGGAGGCGAACCGGGAGATGAGGAGGAAGCTCGCCCGGCTTAACGCCTACCTCCAGGAGCACGTGAGCGGGGTGGCCGTTGTGAAGGCTTTCGTCCAAGAGGAGAAATCGGGGCGTGGATTCGACGCCTGCAACGACGAATACGCCGCGGAGAGCATCCGCCTGACGAACTTCTATTCCGTGTATTTCCCCGGAGTGGAGCTGTTCGCATCCGTTGCGGTGGCGCTCCTTCTCTGGCAGGGAGGGATCCGGGTGATCGCGGGGGCCGTTACCTTCGGAACCCTCGTGGCGTTCCTCGAGTACGCGCAGAAGTTCTTCAGCCCCATCAAGGACATAAGCGACAAGTACAACATTCTCCAGTCGGCCCTCGCGTCGAGCGAACGGATCTTCCACATACTCGACAGGGAAGTCTCCCCCGAGTACCTGCCTTCCGCCCCCGGCAGGAAGCCATCGCCCAAGGCGGCGGAAGACGGGGACGGGGGAGGCGCGAGGGACTCCTCCCCGCCGGCGATCGAGTTCCGGGATGTCTGGTTTTCCTATCCGAAGGCGACAGACGAAGAGGAAGAAAAGCGGGAGATGGTACTGCGCGGCGTTTCCTTTGCTCTTGCCGAGGGAGAGACCGGGGCGATCGTGGGCGCCACCGGCGCGGGGAAGACGACGATCCTCAACCTGTTGTGCCGGTTCTACGAAATCTCCCGGGGCGAGATCCGGCTCTTCGGGCGGGATATACGCGAAATTCCCCGGGGGGAACTGCGCCGGATGATCTCCCTCGTCCTTCAGGACCCGTATCTCTTTTCCGGCACGATCCGGGAGAACGTGGAGGCGGGGGGCGCGGAGCTTGAACGGGCTGTGGAGGCGACCGGCGTCGCACGGTTCTCCTCCGGCTGGCAGGGGGGGCTTGCCACGCAGGTGGGGGAGCGCGGTGGGCGGCTCTCCGTCGGGCAGCGGCAGCTCGTGTCGTTCGCGCGATCTTTGGCCCGCGACCCGAAGATCCTGGTGCTGGACGAGGCGACATCCAGTGTCGACCCGGTCACCGAGCACGAGATCCAGGGTGCCCTCGGAAAGATCCTGGCCGGGAGGACGTCCCTCGTGGTCGCCCACCGCCTCTCCACCATCCTGTCGGCAGACCGGATTCTCGTGATGCACCGGGGGAAGATCCGGGAGACCGGCACCCACCAGGAACTCCTCACGGCCCGCGGGATCTACCACCGGCTTTTCAGCCTCCAGTTCGCGAGGCGGTGATTCCGCTCAAGGGGTGGGAAGGCGCATGTCCGGAAAAAGTGTACTCCGTCGGCTCATCTATACTACGATATCTTTTTCACCTTCCTCCGGAGGCGGCGTATATGGCTCTGCAGACGGTAGTCGAGACGAATCTTCCCGACCTGACCCTCCTTGGTCGGGGCAAGGTGAGGGACATCTACGAGGTGGAAGGAAAACTCCTGCTGGTGGCGTCCGACCGGCTGTCGGCGTTCGACGTGGTGCTCCCGGACGGGATTCCCGGCAAGGGGAAGGTGCTCACCCAGATCTCCGCTTTCTGGTTCGGAAAACTCGCGGACATCGTCCCCAACCACATGATCTCGGTCGACGTGATGGACTTTCCTCCCGCGGCGAGAAATCACGAGGAGATGCTCTCGGGGCGCGCGATGCTTTGCCGGAAGGCCCGGCCGCTTCCCGTGGAATGCGTCGTCCGCGGATATCTCGCTGGTTCCGGTTGGGCGGAATACCGCGAAAAGGGGGAGGTCTGCGGAATCCCGGTCCCCAGCGGACTGCCCGAGTCGGCCCGTCTCCCGGAACCGATCTTCACCCCCGCGACCAAAGAGGAGAAGGGAAAGCATGACATGAACATCCCCTTCGCCCGGATGGCGGAGATCGTCGGGAAGGAGATGGCCGAGAATGCAAGGGCGGCATCGCTGGAGATCTACCGCAGGGCGGCGGACTACGCCCGCGGAAGGGGGATCATCATCGCCGACACCAAGTTCGAGTTCGGGGTGGCCGACGGAAAGCTCATCCTGATCGACGAGGTTCTGACGCCGGACTCGTCGAGGTTCTGGCCCGCGGAAGACTATCGCCCGGGGGGGGCGCAGAAGAGCTTTGACAAGCAGTTCGTCCGCGATTATCTCCTGACGCTTCCGTGGAACAAGACCGCGCCCGGGCCGAAGCTTCCCGCCGACGTGATCGCAAATACCGCGGAGAAATACCGGGAAGCGATGAGGATACTGACGGGGAAGGATATCGGGTAACGGGAGGCGGTCCCCCCTCCGGAAGACCTTCCTCAGGCGACCGCGGACCGATCGCACGCGGCTCGTTTCCCCCCCGCCGTGCCTGATTTACAATAGTCTCCGGGAGAAGGGATATTGGCGAACGGGGAGATCCACGGGAAGACGGTGGCGATCATCGGTGGCGGGCCGGGAGGCTGTGCAACCGCCATCAAACTGTTGCAGCTCTCCCGCGAGCGTAACCTCGGCCTCCGCGTCGTTCTCTTCGAAGGGAAGGATTTCGAGCGACACTACAACCAATGCGCCGGAGTCCTTTCCCCGCCCATCGAGGAGCTCCTCCAGTGCCGCCTGGACGTCGATCTCCCGTACGAGACGTTCAAACGCCAGATCTTCGGATACCGCCTCTACGCCGGGAACAGGCAGATTCTCCTGGTGGGGCAGCACAAGGGGGGCGCCACATACACCGTACGCAGGGTTTTTTTCGACCGGTTCTTCCTGTCCTGTGCGGAGAAGGCGGGAGCGGAGGTTTCCCACAGTCGCGTGACGGCAATCGATTTCCCCCACAAGGGGCGTGACAGCGTATACCTGTACACGGAGGGGGGGATGCTCAAGGCGGACGTCGTTGTGGGAGCGTTCGGGCTGGACGACGGGATGATGAGCGTCTTCGAGACGGCCACCGGAGGACGCTACCGGAGGCCGGGAAAGTACATGCACACTTTTGTGGTGAAGGTCCCATCGGACCGAGCTTTCATCGAGAAGAAGCTCGGCAGCATCATCTACGCGTATCTCTTTCCTCCCGGGATCCCCAACCTGGATTTCGGTGCGATCACACCGAAGGGGGACCACATCATCGTGAACGTTGCGGGGCGACGCGCCACGGTGGAGGACATGTTCGCCTTCCTGTCGCTGGATATCGTGCGGGAACACCTGCCTTCGTTTGCCCTGGACAGCCAGGAGGTGTACCGGGGAAAGTTTCCCGGGAAGCCCGCGCGCGGAGCGACAGGCGACAGGTATCTCGTAGTGGGCGACGCCACCGGATGGATGCGCCCCTTCAAGGGGAAGGGGATCAACCTGGCGATCCATACCGGCATCCTGGCGGCCGAGACGATGGTGGAGACCGGATGCAACGCTGCCTCCTTCCGACGGTACGAGGAGAGGACCAGGGAGCTCCGGGAGGATTATCATTACGGAACATGGATGCGTCACCTGTGCAAGGTGGGGGAGATCGCGGGGACGCTCGGAACGGTCGTGTCGATGGCACAGGTTGACCAGGGTGTGCACGACGCCCTGTTCAACGCGGTCTCAGGGCACGATTCCTTCCGGAACATCTTTCGTCAGTATGCCCGTCCCCACGTTCTTGCCGACGTGGTCCGGAACTACGTCGCGGACCGGAAGAGGAGAAGGTCATGAGCGTCACGGTGCGAAGGATGCGGACACAGGATGCGGAGGCCGTTCTGCGAATAAACGAGAAAATCACCGGGACGCCGCACGAGGCGCAATGGGAGTCCAAGATCATCGACCATCTTTCCGGAAACCCGCTGGGGTGTCTCGTCGCGGAGGCGGGGGGAAAGGTCGTCGGCTTCATTTTCGGCGACATCCGGGGATGGGAATTCGCCATCCCCAAGAGCGGCTGGATCGAGATCGTCGGCGTCGATCCGGAGTACCAGGGGAAAGGAGTCGCGAGGGCGCTCATCGAGAAACTCCACGTCTATTTCCGGAATCACAACGTGGCACGGGTGATGACCATGGTGAACTGGAACGACGGCGGTCTGGTTTCCTTTTTCCGGACGTTGGGATTCGAGCGGTCGGAGTTCATCATCCTGGACAAAGAGGTTTCTCAGGGGGAAGAGGAATGATCGGCGTGGAGGATACAGGAAGGTGAGTGCCCTGTTCTTTCAGAGCCTGAAGGGAGTTCTTGCGCAAAACGGCGCCCCCGGGGCGTCCCCGGACGGCCTGCGGCCCGCGGGAGTCCTCGTTCCGCTGTGCGAGCGGGGAGCGGAGGTGACGGTGGTTCTGGCGCGCCGGTCCGAACGCGTCCCCCACCACAAGGGGCAGATCTGTTTTCCGGGGGGCAGCCGGGATCCCGGCGACGCGGACCTGTTCGCCACGGCGTTGCGGGAGGCCGGGGAAGAGCTGGGAATCCGCAGGGAAAACGTCGAACTGATCGGTGCGATGGAGCCGGTTCCGACGGTGACGGGGTTTTTCATCCAGCCGTACGTCGTGCAAATCCTCGGGGAGACGAGGTTCTCCCTCGACGATTTCGAGATGGAAGAGGTTTTCGAGGTACCCCTGTCGGTCTTCGCGGAGTACGACCGGTACCGGTACGCGGAAACCACGTTCCTGGGGGAGGAATACCGGGTCTACTTCTTCGATTACGGGCCGCACACGATCTGGGGCGCCACGGCCAGGATTCTCCACCGGCTGGCGGAGCTGGTGGGGGAAACGCCCCTCCATTGACACGTTTTCCTCTGCCGGCATAGAATAAAAAATTACTTTTCCACAGCGAAACGGACGCCGGAAGGCGCAAGGGGGGGAACGGTGCCCCACGGGAATGAGCCAGGCTCCATCGGCCTGGTCAAGAAACAGTTTTATACCTTTTGCGAGCCTCCCCACGAAATGGAGCTGTCATCGGGGGCGAAGCTGGGACCAATCACGCTTGCCTACGAGACCTACGGCAAGCTGAACCGGGACAAGTCGAATGCGATCCTCATCCTGCACGCCCTCTCGGGCGACTGCCACGCGGCCGGGAGATATTCCGAGAGCGACAAGCACCCGGGGTGGTGGGACAACACGATCGGGCCCGGCAAGGCGTTCGACACCGAGAAGTACTTCGTCATCTGCTCGAACGTCATCGGCGGGTGCCAGGGAAGCACCGGGCCGCCCTCGATCAATCCCGCGACGGGCAAGGAGTACGGCCTCTCCTTCCCGATGATCACCATCCATGACATGGTGCGCGCCCAGGTGCACCTGATCGACTACCTCGGGATCGACAGGCTCCTTGCCGTAACGGGCGGTTCGATGGGGGGGATGCAGGCGCTGCGGTGGGCGGTCTCGTACCCGGACCGCGTGATCGCGTCGATCCCGATCGCGACGACCTCGAAACTCTCCCCCCAGGGGATCGCCTTCAACGAGGTGGGCCGGGTGGCGATCATGGCGGATTGCAACTTCCACGGCGGGGACTATTACGGCAAGACCATTCCCCGGGAGGGTCTCGCCCTTGCACGGATGATCGGGCACATCACGTACCTATCCGACGACTCGATGCACGAGAAGTTCGGACGGAAACTCCGGGGGAAGAAGTCCTTCGGCTACAACTTCAACGTCGACTTCGAGGTCGAAAGCTACCTGCGGTACAAAGGCGACATCTTCGTCCACCGCTTCGACGCCAACTCGTACCTCTATATCACCAAGGCGATAGACTACTTCGACCTGTCGCTCCCGGACGGCTCACTCGTCAAGGCGGTCGAGGGGACGAATGCGAAGTTCCTCATCATCTCGTTCAAGTCCGACTGGCTCTATCCCCCCTACCAGGCCCGGGAAATCGTCAAGGCGATGATGATCAACGGGATCGACGTGACCTATTGCGAGATCGACTCGCGGTACGGGCACGACGCCTTCCTGCTCGACGAGGGGGAGATGTCCAAGATCATCACGAACTTTCTCGCCAACGTCGCGGAAAGCAACGGGATCCGGGAGGCCGCGTCCAGGTGATGGCCGAAGGGGCCCGGATCGACCACAGCGTCATCCTCGGTTTCATCCCGTCGGGGGCGAAGATCCTGGACCTGGGTTGCGGCGACGGCTCCCTCCTGGAGAAGCTCGTTCGTCAGAAAGGCGTGACCGGCCGCGGCATCGAGATCTCGGAGGAGGGAGTCCGCTCCTGCATCGCCAAGGGACT
>JBAVJZ010000172.1:0-4983 GCA_049688015.1 Candidatus Deferrimicrobiaceae bacterium
CGGATCGCTCGAGCGCAAGTCGCGAAGAGTGGTATTGCGGCGAAGCGCACCCGAACCGGAAGTGCCGGCCGAACCGCAGCCCGCATCCCACGAAGAAGCTCCCGCAGCGGAGGAACAGGCGATGGCATCCACCGCCGCGGAGGAAGAAGTTCCCGAGGTACGGGCAGAGCCGGAGGTCTTGCCGGAGGTGGAGGAAAAGGTCGCGGACCCCGAAATCCGCGTTGTGGAAGCCCCGCCTCCCTCGAAGGCCGATGAGGAGAGGAAAGAGAAGGAAAAGAAATGGAAGAAGGTCAAGCCTCACGAGAAAAAGGTGCAGAAGGGGGTGCTGAAGAAGCACATCATCGAGGAAATCGTCGAGGAGCCGGAAGGCCCCCCCATCGCCGGGGAGACCCCACCGGTCGAAACTGCGGTGGTGCGGCAGTTCAAGCCGGTCCGCGTCCAGAAAAGGAGAGGGGGAAGGCCCGTACGGGAGAAGAGGGCCCCTTCCAGCGTTCCGCCGAAAGCAAGCAAGCGCGTGTTCAAGATCGAGGAGGTCATCACGGTCGGGGATCTGGCCCACCGGATGGGGATCAAGGCAGGCGAAGTGATCAAGCGGCTGATTGAGATGGGCATGCCCACCACGGTGAACCAGCTCCTCGATGCCGATGCGGCAGGCCTCCTCGCCCAGGAATACGGATTCGAAGTGGAGAACGTCGCCCCCGAGGTGGAAGGTCTCATCGATCAGGAGGTAGACCGGGAAGAAGATCTCGTCCCCCGGCCCCCTGTGGTTACGATCATGGGGCATGTCGATCACGGAAAGACTCTGCTCCTGGACGCAATCCGGGCGAGCAACGTGATCGACCAGGAGGCGGGTGGGATTACCCAGCACCTTGGGGCGTACCAGGTAGAACACGAAAACCGTCCCCTCGTCATGCTGGACACGCCGGGCCATGAAGCGTTTACCGCCATGCGGGCACGCGGTGCCCAGGTCACCGATATCGTTGTGCTGGTGGTGGCGGCGGACGACGGTGTCATGCCGCAGACCGTGGAGGCGATCGATCACGCCAAGGCGGCGAACGTCCCGATCGTCGTCGCGGTGAACAAGATCGACAAGCCCGGCGCGCAGCCGGACCGGATCCGGCAGCAGCTTTCCGAGCACGGGCTGCTCCCCGAGGAGTGGGGTGGGCAGACACTGTATGCGAATGTCTCGGCAAAACAGAAGACCGGCATCGACTCTCTTCTCGAGCTCATCCTCCTCCAGGCGGACATCCTCGAACTCAAGGCAAATCCGCGCAAACTCGCACGGGGCACGGTGATCGAGTCACGAATCGAGAAGGGGCGCGGGGCCGTCGCCACGGTTCTGGTGCAGGACGGCACCTTGAAGGTCGGGGATCCGGTGGTTACCGGGACCCACTACGGACGCGTACGTGCCCTGATCAACCAGAAGGGGAAGCGGCTTACGGAGGTCACCACGGGGACCCCGGTGGAAATCCAGGGAATCAACGGCGTCCCGGCGGCCGGGCAGAAGTTCGCCGTGCTGGGCGACGAACGGACCGTCCGCCAGATCGCGATGCACCGCATGGAAAAGGAACGGGAGAAAGTCATCGCCCGTCCCCGGTTCAGCCTCGAGGAGCTTCATCGCAGGATCGAGGAAGGCGAGTTGAAGGAGCTCAACATCGTCCTGAAAACGGATGTGCAGGGCTCGCTGGAAGCGCTCCTGTATTCGTTGAACAAGCTCTCCGGGGAGAAGGTCAAGGTGAACGTCATCCACGCCGGGGTGGGCGGGATCACCGAGTCGGACGTGATGCTCGCATCGGCCTCCACGGCCGTCATCATCGGATTCAACGTTCGCCCGGAGGTCAAGGGTCAGGATCTCGCCGAACGGGAACGGGTCGACATCCGGCTCTACTCGGTCATATACGACGTGGTGGAGGATATCCGGAAAGCGATGGAGGGGATGCTCGATCCTTCGTTCCGGGAGATGTCGGTCGGCCGCGCGGAAGTGCGGAATACGTTCCATATCTCCCGGCTGGGCACCGTGGCGGGGTGCTATGTTCTCTCCGGCAAGATCACCCGGAACGCAACGATCCGGCTGTTGCGCGACAACGTGGTCGTCCATGAGGGAAAACTCGCCTCGCTGAAACGGTTCAAGGACGACGTCCGCGAGGTGGTCGAAGGGTACGAGTGCGGGCTAGGGCTGGAAAACTACAACGACATCAAAGTAGGCGACCAGATCGAGGCGTTTGTGATGGAAAGGGTCGCCGAGACCCTTCTGTAGACGCTTGCAGTGGGACGGAGCAGCGGGGGAATGCTGGTCGCGGTTCTGGTGGCCGACCTCCTGTTTCCCGGAGCGGATTCCCTCAAGGACAAACGCAGGCGGCTGAGCAGCCTGACGGGCCGCATCCGGTCGGGATTCCCGGTCTCCGTGGCCGAGGTCGGACTCCAGGACCTGTGGCAGCGGGGACGCATCGGGGTGGCTCTCGTTTCGACGGATGCCCGGTTGGCCCAGTCGATCCTGGATCGGATCTCGGACATGCTGGGGCGGGGCGGCGAAATTGAACTTTCCGGGCGCCGCATCGAACTTCTCCGGATGGAAGACGGGGAAGCATGAAAGGGCGAGGAGACCGTTCGGTGCGGGTGGCGGCGAGGATCCGGGAAGAGGTCTCCCTGATCCTCCAGCACAGGGCAAAGGATCCCGGGCTGGGAGGGATTACGGTCACCGACGTCACCGTGACCGGCGACCTGAAGATCGCCCGCATTCACTACTCTGTTCACGGAGGGGATGAGGAGCGGATCGCGGCCCGGGACGGGCTCCGGCGCTCCCGGGGATACATCCGGAAAGAGCTGAGCAGAGCCCTGCAGATGCGATACTCCCCCGACGTGACCTTCCATTACGATGCTTCCTTCGAGAAAGGTGCCCGGATCGACATCCTTCTCCGGAAGGCGGCGGAGGAGATTTCCCGTGAGGAATGACCTGGAGGCGATCTGCCGCCTCTTCCGGGAGAAAAACCGTTTCCTGATCGCTTGTCACGAAAACCCGGAGGGAGACGCCATCGGGTCGGAACTGGCGATCGCCCTTGCCCTACGAAAGATGGGAAAGACGGTGACGGTGCTGAACTCGGACCCCATTCCCGAGAACCTGGTTTTCCTTCCCGGCGTCGACACGATCGTTTTCGAGGCGGACGGTTCGACCCACGAGGTGGCCGTCGTCGTCGACTGCGGGTCGCCCGAACGGACCGGGCGGGTCCGGAACGAGCTGCGGAAGTGCTCCGTCATGGTGAATATCGACCATCATGCCACCAACGACGCGCAGGGCGATTTCTGTCTGATCGACCCCGACGCGCCGGCGACCGGGATCCTGGTGCACCGCATTCTCTCCGCACTGGGGCTGGCGGTCGACCACGACATCGCGATGAACCTCTACGTGGCGATATTGACCGACACCGGCTCCTTCCATTACTCGAACTCCACCCCGGAAGCCTTCTACGTCGCCGGAGACATGGTCCGGATCGGAATCGACCCGTGGGAGGTGGCGGAAAAGGTGTACGAGACCCAGACGGCCGAAAAACTCGGGTTGCTCGGAAGGGTCCTTGGATCCCTGGAACTTGCCGCGGGCGGCAGGGTGGCCGCGGTCACGGCGAGGAAGAAGGATCTCCGCGAATTTTCCGCCACGAAGGACCATCTCGAGGGGTTCATCAACTACCCCCGCTCTATCGCCGGCGTCGAGGTTGCCGTGTCGTTCCGCGAGGAGGACGAGGGGGAGTTCCGCGTGAGCCTGCGTTCCAAGGGGAGGGTAGACGTGTCCACCATCGCCTCCGCGCTCGGAGGGGGAGGGCACCGCAATGCCGCGGGATGCACGGTCCCGGGATCCCTTGACGAGGCCAAAAGACGGGTATTCGGCTTGCTGGAGGATGCTCTCCCGTGACGCCGGCTGACGGTGTGATCGTTCTGGACAAGCCGTCTGGAATCACATCCTTCCAGGCCGTGGAGCGGGTGGGGCGGGTGTTCCGAAAGAGGAAATGCGGCCATGCAGGGACCCTCGACCCGATCGCTACCGGTGTGCTGCCCGTCTGCGTGGGCAGGGCCACCAAAATCGCCGGGTATCTCGCCGTTCAGGAGAAGGAATACGACGTTTTTTTCCGGTTCGGGGTCGAAACGGACACGGGAGACTCGGCCGGACGGCAGACCGGCGCCTCCCCGGGGGGAATCGCAACGGAGAAAGCCGTTCGGGCTGCAATCGCCGGACTCGTGGGGGAGTGGGAACAGGTCCCCCCGGCCTATTCGGCGATCAAAGTGGCCGGGAAGCGGGCCTACGCGCTTGCGCGCCAGGGGAAAAGCGTTGAACTCGCCGGCAGGAAAGTACGCGTGTACGAGGCAAGGGTCCTCTCGTGGTCGGAGGAGGGGTTCCGGGTTTTCCTGCACTGCACGAAAGGGTTCTACGTCCGTGCGCTTTCGCGGGATCTGGGGCGCGTCCTGGGCGTTCCGATGACCGTTTCGGAGCTGCGTCGCCTGAGGAGCGGCCCGTTCCGGATCAAGGATTCGATCCTGCTCACAGATCTTGTTGCGTCCGGCAAGCGGGGGGATGCGGAAAGCGCCCTGGTTTCGATCGAGCGTGCCATGGAAGGATTTTCCCGGCGGGAGATCCCGCCGGAGGCAGCGGCGGCCGTACGACAAGGGCGGTCGCCTGCTCCGTGGCTCGAGGGGAAAGAGGAGGGGCGGGAAACCGGAGTCGTTCTTCTCACTTCAGGGGAGGAAGGTCCCGTTGCGCTGGTGGAGCGGCTTGCCTCCGGCACATGGAGGATTTTACGGGGCATATGAATTTACTTCTCCCCCGGGGATATGGTATAAATTAGGAAAATCATCCGCATAGTTGACGGGCGTGATCATGGGAAAAGGAAGGGGAGAAATGAGCGTTGTAATGGAGAAGAAGAAGGACGTCATCGACAAGTTCCGGCTCCATGAACTGGACACCGGATCGCCCGAAGTGCAGATCGCGCTTCTCAC
>JBAVJZ010000173.1:0-4173 GCA_049688015.1 Candidatus Deferrimicrobiaceae bacterium
CTTCAACCGTCCACCCGGATGCCACCTCGATGTCGACGGTGGCGAACACGATCTGCGCCTCGTCGCCGGGGTCGATCGACGGGGAAAGGAAGGCGGAATTGAGGGCCGTCTGAAACAGGTCCTTGTACTTGTATTCCTCGTATCCCGCCGCCACGTCCAGTCGGGAAATGGATGTCAGGCGCAGCACGTACCGCTGCTGGGCGAGGGCGCTCGTGGAGACGTTGTAGGAGGCGCGGCCCGAAAGCTCCACTCCTTTAAACGGTTGGACCCAGAGGTCCCCACCGACCATCTCCCGGTCGTCCCCCTGGAAATCGCCGTTCTCCATGAGGTAGGTGACCCCGATCTCAGTAAACCCGGACCGGGCAAAGAAGAGCCGCCCTCCGTAGATCGAATCCCCCGTGTCCGTCGAGGTGATGGAGCGCTCGACGGGAACCCCGCCGAATAAAGAGAGGCCAAACCCCACCGGGGTCCGCGCCTTGAGGAAGATCCCGTCCATGATCTCCGCCGCCGTCCCTTCCGTGAAGAAGAACCGGCCGAGGCGCATCTCCGCGTTCCCCGTGGGGTGAAGGTACTGGAAGTAGGCGCTGCCCAGATCGCCGTTGTACCCATTGTCGTCATTCGTGTCGTCTGCCAGGTCGAGGCGCCCCCACCCGTAGAAATGGAAGGAAACCGGCATGTCGCCCAGGTTGCTCGCGTCCGCCGAGAGATATTCGTACAGAGGGGCGTAATCCTTGTCGTCCCCGCCCGTTACGTCCCTCTGGTAATAGAGAAGGTACGACCGGGAGGAGAGGGTGATGTCGGCGGCCTGGCAAGGGGCGGGAAGAAGGGCTGGGAGGAGGAGAAGAAGGGCCGCACAACACAGGCCCGTCCATAGGCGCGGGTCCACCCCGAGTCTGGCATCTCGCATCGTTTTCCCCCGTCGGTAAGTGTCTTTGGAACCTGCAGGCGGATTACAGCAATGTGGCCGACACCGCCCCCTGTCACAGCAACAAGAGCAGATTTCCCGGCGAAAAGAGGGACTTGCCGGGGGTCTTCGCATCACCGTATCGCTTTCGAAGTGGTATGCAATATACCAACTTCAAAATGGTATACAATATACCATCGATTTTCGGACTCTCAATAAAAAAAATCAGGAGACATGATGAAGCTCCCCCTCTGCCCGTGGATCGCCGCCTCGATATGCCTGCTCCTCGCCTCCGCCCCGGCCGCGCAGGCGTTCCAGAAGGATTCCGCCCCCCGGAAGGAATGCGGGGAGTGCCATACCCTCACCGTCGACGAGGCGCAAAAGATCTTCGGGGGGACCGTGGACAACGTCGTCGCCGTACTGCCGGGTCCATTCCCGGGCATCTGGGAGATCGACGTGGAGAAGGCGGGGAAAACATACCCCGTCTACCTCGACTACTCCGGCAGCTACATTTTCAACGGGCAGATCATCCGGGTGCACGACAGGCAGAACCTCACCTCCCGGCGGTACACCGACCTGAACCGTATCGACGTCTCCACGATTCCGCTTGCCGACGCGATCGTCCTGGGCAACCCCGGGGCGAAATACAGGGTCATCGTCTTCGACGACCCGGACTGCCCCTGGTGCAGGAAACTGCACGGCGAGATCAAGCAGATTGTGGCGCGCGACCCCGATGTGGCCTTCTTCATCCGGGTCTATTCGCGCAACAACAACCCGGCATCCGTCAAGAAAGCCCTCTCCATCGTCTGCGGGAAAAAGGATGCCGCGAAACTGCTCGATGACGCCTTCGCAGGAAAGAAACTCCCCGCCCCCGGTTGCCAGACGAAGACGGTCGAGGAGACGACGGCGATCGCCAGACGTCTGGGCATCCAGGGTACCCCCGCGATCGTTCTCCCGGACGGAAGACTGATCAGTGGCTACATGCCGGCCGACAAGCTGCTCGGCCTCATCCGGCCGGAGAAGTAGTCGTCGCGAAAATCGGAATCCTTCTAATGAATGGCCTTGGAGGGGGGAGAGGAGGGGCGGGAAAGACCCGGACGTTCTTCCTGCCGGGGCGGAGACAGGGGGAGCCCCTCATGAAACGTATAGTCGGGCAGGTATCCCTTCACGAGGGTGTCCAGACCCCGGACGACGCCCATCCGGTTCCCCCGGGCCGCTGAATCGAGCAGACGTTCGAGCGCCGCAAGCCAGTCCGCTTTCAATCCCCCGTTGCCGATCATCTTCATGACCTTGGGGTGGGAGGTGCGCGTGACATCCTCCCCTTCGATCACGAGCTCCTCGTGGAGCTTTTCCCCGGGCCGCAGCCCGTTGAAGACGATCTCCGCGTCGACCCCGAGTTCCTTGCCCGACAGGCGGATCATGTTCGCGGCAAGATCCGCGATCTTCACCGGCTGCCCCATGTCGAGGACGAAGACCTCCCCGCCCTCGCCCATCGCGCCCGCCTGCAGGATGAGGCCGGCGGCTTCCGGGATCAGCATGAAGAACCGCGAGGCCTCCGGATGTGTCACCGTCAGCCGGCCCGTCGTCTCGAGCTGTCTCCGGAAGATCGGGACGACGCTTCCGGCGCTGTCCAGAACGTTTCCGAACCGGACCGCGACGAAGATCGTGCCGCCCCCTTTCCGGTTCCGGTTCTGGACGATGATCTCCGCCACCCGCTTGGTCGCCCCCATGACGTTCGCGGGGCGCACCGCCTTGTCCGTCGAGACGAGGACGAAACGCCCCACGTTCAGCCGGGCGGCCGCCTCCGCGACGATGCGCGTCCCGAGCACGTTGGTCTTCACGGCTTCGACCGGATGCATCTCCATGACGGGCACGTGCTTGTAGGCCGCGGCGTGGTAGATGACCACGGGATGGTGGGCGGCGATCGTCTCCTCAATCCGCCCCCGGTCCCGGATGTCCCCGATCACGGGAACCAGGGGGAGGGCGGGGAACTGCTCCCTGAGCTCGTTCTCCAGGTCGAACAGCGGGGTCTCCGCGATCTCGAACATCACCAGCTTCGAAGGGGAAAGCCGGGCCACCTGTCGGCAAAGCTCCGCCCCGATGGAGCCGGCGGCTCCCGTGACCATGACGGTATGTGCGGTGATGTCACGGCGCAGAAGATCCGTATCGAGCATCACGGGGCTGCGGCCGAGCAGGTCGGCGAGGTTCACGTTCCGCAGCCGGCTCACGCTCACCCTCCCGTCGATCAGTTCGCCCACGCCGGGGAGAATCCGGAACCGGGCGGGGACCTCACGGCAATGTTCGACGATGTGGCGGATGACGGCGGCCGGAGCGGACGGGATGGCGATGATGATCTCCTTGACCTCGTAGGCGCTCGTCGTCTCCTCGAGCTGCTCGTGCCCCCCGAGCACGCGGATCCCCTGGATCCTCGCACCGAGCTTCGCCTTGTCGTCGTCGATGAACCCTACCGCGGTCATCCCGAGTGCGTTGTTTTCGTGGATCTCCCGGGCGATCATCTGCCCCGCGGCTCCGGCCCCCACGATCAGGACGCGCCGGTCGGTCGCCCGGTCCCGCCGCCCGAAGGTCTCCCTGCTCATCCGGATGACATAGCGACCGGCGAGAACGAGAACGAGGGTGTTGCCCCAGTCGATAAGGTAGATCGAACGGGGAACGGTCGCGTCTTTGAGAAAAAGGATTTCGAAAACGAAGAACAGGACGGTTCCGAGGGTGCAGCCGCCGGCGATCGGAAGGATATCCCGGATCGACACGTAACGCCACCAGCCGTGGAAAACCCCGAACGAGAGGAATCCGAGTCCCTTCGCCACGAGAACCAGCGGGATCGTCACCCGGATGACGTCGAGGTATTCGCGGGGAATGGAAAAATCGAACCGGATCAGGTAGGCGAGGCAGTACGCCGAAACGAAAATGGCGAAGTGAAGGAAGAACTTCACCGGCCCCCGGTGACGGAGGAGTTCCCCGGCGGGGCCATAAAGAGTTTCTGTCAGCCAATTTCTGGCTTCGCGAGTGGTTTCTTTTGCCATCACTTCACAAAAATATAAATTTCCCGGTCGCTTATACCATGATGTCCGGAGTCCGCACAAGCCGTATTACTTATCATATCGGCCGTTTCGACGATCCGATTCAGCGGTTTCCCCCGTACCCCCCGCCCGGATCCGTCCCTCGCCGTCATCTGTTGCCGGGCCGGATCGTCCGCCGCATCCGGATCCTGTTTCGCAATATCTCGGCCTGGTTGATTCCGCCCACGGGGG
>JBAVJZ010000174.1:0-6101 GCA_049688015.1 Candidatus Deferrimicrobiaceae bacterium
CGGTATGCCTCAGTCGCGCGCCTTGCCGGCGCGGCGCATCGACGCTCTCGGTGCGTCAAGCTATTTACGAGACGGTACACTAGACCGGCAGCAGGAAACAGTGGTCGGGGTCGAAGGAGAGATACAGTTCGCCTCCTTCCACGACATTGACGGTGGGGGAAATCGTGGTGGTGACCGGCGTGTCGCCTATCCGGATCTCACCCTCATAGGCCTCACCGGTGAAGAGAAGCGTTTCCACCTTCCCCCGGAAGACGTTTCTCCCACCCGCCTCGTCGGTTGCCGCCAGCTTGATGAACTCGGGACGCACGCACAACATCGCCTCCTGGCCGGGCCCGATCCTCTGGCTGTTCAGACCGACGATCGCTCCGATTTCCGTGTCGATGACGGCGTGCGAGCCCTCGAGAGTCACAACCCTTCCCTTGATCAGGTTGGCTCGACCGATGAAATCGGCCACGAACCGGCTGTCGGAGCGGAAATAGATTTTCTTGGGGTCTCCTACCTCGACGATCCTGCCGGCACGCATGACCGCTATCCGGTCCGAGAGGGCCAGCGCCTCGACCCGGTCGTGAGTCACGTACACCGCGGTGATTTTCAGCTCGGTGAGAAACCGGCGCAGTTCCTTTCGGGTCTCTTCCCTGAGCTTGGCATCGAGGTTACTCAAGGGTTCGTCAAAGAGAATGACCTTGGGCTCGGCGACCAGCGCCCGTGCCAGGGCCACTCGTTGCTGCTGCCCGCCGCTGAGCTTTGTCGACGGACGGTTCTCGAATCCGGTAAGCTGCACGAAGGCAAGAGTCTTGGCTACCCGGGTCCGTATTTCCTCCATTGGCGTGTTTCGGGTTTTCAGGGGATAGGCCACGTTGTCAAAAACGTTCATGTGCGGCCAGATCGCGTAGGTCTGAAAAACCATCCCCAGTCCCCGTTTTTCCGGCGGCACGAAGATCGACCTCTCCCGAGAAAATACGAACTCGTCCCCGATGCCGATCTCGCCCGAATCGGGCGACTCCAACCCCACTATGCACCGCAAAAGCGTGGTCTTGCCGCAACCGCTCGGGCCAAGAAGGGTAAATATCTGGTTGGCGGGAATGGTGAGGTCGACGTGGTCCAGGGCCCGGATCCGCTTGCCCTCCGAATGGAAATCCCGGGTCAGCCCTTTGATCCGTATCTCCATGCTTCCCTCAACCCGAAAACTCCCGGGACCGTGCTTGACCGGCCCCGGGAGCACAGCGATTCCTTTGCGATCCGGACGCGGGTACCCGGCTTACTTGGCGAAAAAAATCGTTTTGAACTTCTCCCCCCAGGAACGGATTTCCTCATCCGACAGTTCGCGAATCGGGAGAACCTTGGCCTCGCTGATGCCGTCGATGGGAGGAAAAACGCCGGGAGCCAGCACATACTCGCCTACCTTGTCCGCAAGGAGCTTCATGGCGTCCTTCGACAACCAGTAATCCATGAATACCCGGGCGGCGTCTGGATGAGGCGCTTTGGCGGCAATCGCCACGCCGCGTGGCGTGCCAAGAAGGGTGCCGACCCTGGCCCAGTCCAGCGGGGCCGGCGCATGGGTGATGACGTATTTGGGCATGGAAATGGCCAGAAGCTTCTCGCCGCTTTCCACGGGAGCCGGAGTGGGGCCGAAGGACTTGACGAACATCGGCTTGTTCGCCGCCAGCCCCTTGACGAAATTCATCCACTCCTCGTCGGTTGCAAAAATTTTCGCTTCCTTCAAACCCACAAGCCAGCTGATGGTGGTGGCGTGTGAGGACGGATCCGGCATGACGATCTTGTCGTGCCATTTCGGGTCGGTCAGATCCTGGTAACTCTTGGGAACGTCCCCGGGCTTGACCAGATCCTTGTTGTAAATCGGTGCGACATACTCGATGCCGAACTGCATGATGGTATCGTCTCCCCGCGCCCAGTCGGGGTACCCGGAGGCAGAGGGGGACCGGTACGCGGCGAGCACCCCCTTCTCCTTTAGGGTCTGAAGGATCGGCAATGGACCCTGGAGCACGTCGGCTTCCAGCTTGCCCGCGGCATACTCGGTGAGCACGGTGGCAAGATACTTGGAGGTGGAGATTCGCGTGTAGACGCCCTTTACTCCCCTGGCGGCGGTAAACGCCTCCATGATCGGTTCCACCGCAGTGATATTGGCGTAAAAGTTGGCTTTCCCTTCCTCCCTTGCCTTGGAGAGATCCGATGCGAATGCCGCCGGGACCAGAGCAACGACAACCAGCAGAACAGCCAGCTTTTTCATGATCTCCTCCCCTCCGTAAGCGTTGACGGTTCTCCCCAACGAAAGGTGTTCCCGATCGGAACCCCATGCCGTCTTGATCCGTTTGTCCGCAATCCCCGTCAATCATAATCCCAACAAACGAAAAGTACAAAACCGCAGACGAACCTTTGGGGTTCCCGGCATGGAAGGAGCCATTCCCCTACAGAACATGCCCGGAATGCGATATCATTTGCCCAACGAAAGCACCGCGAGGGCAAACCCGGGCGTCCTGCGACGACATCCGGTTTTCGGAAGGAGATTTCTCCCGTCGCCGTTGCCGGGAGACAATAAAGATGGCACACCCCAAACTCACCGTCTCGCTCGTGCTGGGCAGCGGTGGTGCCAGAGGGCTTGCCCACATCGGGGTTATCGACTACCTCGTCAAGAACGACTACCAAATCGGCTCCCTTGCCGGATCCTCCATGGGTGCCTTGATCGGCGGCGTCTTTGCGGCGGGGAAGCTTTCGGACTATACCCGTTGGGTCACCCGTCTGGAGCGTCTGGACGTGATCCGTCTTCTGGATCTTTCCTTCGGAAGCACGGGGCTGTTCAAGGGCGAACGGGTGATCGGCGCGCTCAAGGAGCTGATCGGGGACCGCAACATCGAAGACCTTCCCGTTCCCTTCACGGCGGTCGCCACGGATATCCAGAGCGGCAAGGAGGTCTGGCTTTCTCGGGGTCCCCTTTTCGACGCGATCCGTGCCTCGATTGCGATTCCCATGATCTTTACCCCCCACACCCTGAATGGCCGGCAACTCGTGGACGGCGGCCTTGTCAATCCCGTCCCGGTCGCGCCGACCCTCCACGTTCATACGGATCTGACGGTTGCCGTGAACGCAAGCGCGGAGCCTGCGGGTGAACTGCAGTCCCCCGATTGGGAGGCGATTCGGGACGACGACGAGGGAGGAGGCCTTCGCCAACGGATCGCCGCGTTCATCGCCGATCTCACCCATCACAGGCATGTCAGAGAAGAAGACATGGGGTTGATGGATATCATGTTCCGTTCGATGGACATCATGCAGAACATGATCGCCCGGTTCCAGTTGTCGACCTACGCACCCGACGTGGTGATCGAAATTCCGCGAGACGTCTGCAGCGCGTACGAAATGTACCGCGCACGCGAACTCATCGACTTCGGCAGGGAAAAAGCGGAAGCGGCATTCGCCCGGCGGTAGCAAAATGCGCCGGTTCGCCCCCGGATGGAACAAAACGGCGCAAGCCTTCCCGGAATCCGGGAAGGAGGAACGAGAAGAGCATGGACCACGAAGGAGAAAACCAGGATCCGTTCGAGCGGTTCCGCGACTGGTACGAAGAGGCGGTTCGCTCCTCCCTCGGGATCCCGAACGCGATGTGCCTTTCGACCGTACGTGCCGGCGGAACCCCCGCGAGCCGGATGGTGCTCCTCAGTTCCTTCGATCGGCGGGGATTCGTCTTCCATACGAACTACGAAAGCGCCAAGGGAGGGGAAATCGCGGCTTGCCCCCGGGTGACCCTTCTCTTCTGGTGGGAACCCCTGAACCGCCAGGTCCGGATCGAGGGAGTCGCGGAAAAAACATCCCCGGAAGAATCGGACGCCTACTTCGCGAAACGACCGAGGGGCGCCCAGCTCGGCGCGTGGGCTTCGGAGCAGAGCCGCCCCCTACCCTCCACGGAGACGCTTGCCGCACGGGTGCAGGGTATCGAAAAACGGCACGAGGGAGACCCCGTCCCCCGCCCGCCCCACTGGGGGGGTTACCGCGTCGTCCCCTGCGTCTTCGAGTTCTGGACGGGCCGCGAAAACCGCCTCCACGACCGCCTCCGGTATGGTCGTACGCCCGATGGGTGGGCGGCAACGCAGCTGTATCCGTAGCGGATCGGCAGGATCCCCGGTTCGCGGAGCGGTTCCTTGCTTCTCTTTTTGGCCGGCGGAGACTATAAGGAAAGGATGTCTGGTCCCCGGTCAAGAACAGCCATCCCGGATCTGACGCTGCTCCGCATCCAGGCGGGTTCGGGCCTCCTGTTCGCCACGTTTCTCGTTCTTCACCTTTCGAACACCATTCTCGCAAGCACGGGACAGACGACCTACGACTCCTTTCAGAACACGATACGGTGGTATTACCAGTTCCCCCCCGTCGAGATCATCGTGGTCCTCGTTTCGGCGACGGTACATGCCTGGGCGGGACTTTTACGTATCTGGCGCAGGACGAAAAAATATTTCGACCCGAAGGCCCAGCGCTTCGTCCTCCCCCTGCGGATGCGGTTGCACCGGTGGTGCGGGTACATCATCCTCCTGATCATCCCGGGCCATATTTCCGGTACCAGAGTGCCCGGCCTGCTGGAGGGATTACCGGCCGATTTCTCGTTCGTCAATTTCAGCATCACGTACTGGCCCTGGTTCTTCTACCCCTATCTCCTGGCCTACGGGGTGAGCGCCGCATTCCACCTTATACACGGGACGCTCCTCTCTCTCGGCGTGTTCGGCGTCAGGCTGCCTCGCTGGGCGATGGAAGGAAAATCGAAACCGTTCTGGACGGCCTTTGTCACGTTCGCCTTTCTCATCGTCTTCGGGGTATTCGCGCTGGGGGGAAACCTGTTCACGCCCAACACGGATCGCTTTCCCGAACTGAAAGCCTTCTACGAAAAGAAGTTCCAGAAGATCTTCATGCCCTGGAAGGAAGAACCGTAACAGGAAAGGCACACCCCATCCGTAAGCATTCGAACCTCCTCCGATATCCCCGTCGAGGTGAATCTGACGGATGAGAATGCCGTCCCGACTGGCGTGCAGGTTCCCGGAAAGACGCCGGTCACGGAGCGGAGGCCATGCAAGGATTTGCGTACCTGACGACCGGTAAGCCGAACCGGCGCCCCCGCGCCCTGGTCCTGCTCCTCCTCGCGGCGTTCCTGTGGAGCCTGGGGGGAACCCTCATCAAGTTGGTGCATTGGCACCCGATGGCCATCGCCGGCATGCGCAGCGCCATCGCGGCCGTCCTGATCCGCGTCGTTTTCCGCGAAATGTCCTTCACGTGGTCCTTCGACCAGGTGGGCGGAGCCGTCGCGTATGCGTGCACGGTCCTATCGTTCGTCGTGGCCAACAAGATGACCGCCGCCGCCAACGTCATCCTGCTGCAGTATACCGCCCCGATCCACGCCGCCCTCTTCGGGGCATGGTTCCTGGGGGAGCGGGCGTCGCGCCTCGACTGGGCGACGATCCTTTTCGCCCTCGCCGGCATGGCGCTCTTTTTCTTCGACCACCTGACAACCGCGGGATTCTGGGGGAACATCGTCGCCCTGGGAAGCGGTCTCAGCTACGGGTGGCTCGCCCTCTTCCTGCGCAGGCAGAAATCCGGATCCCCCATGGAATCGGTATTTCTCGGGAACGTTCTCGCGGCCCTCGCCGGTCTGCCCTTCATGTTCGGTTCGGTCCCGGGGACATCGGATTGGATCGGGCTCGTCCTTCTGGGAGTGGTGCAGCTCGGCCTTCCCTACATCCTGTACGCCATCGCGATCCGGCACGTCTCCGCCGTCGAGTCGTTGCTGATCCTCATGATCGAACCGGTCCTGAACCCGCTGTGGGCGTTCCTGTTCCTTGCGGAAGTCCCGGGACGGATGGCCCTTTTGGGCGGTCTTATCATCCTGGGGTCCGTGACCGCCCGAGGAGCGATACCGCTCCTGCGCACAAACCCGGAACGATAGCGCGCGGCAGTCCCGGCCCAACGGTGGTTCGCCGGTAGGGGGGATGGGGGGGTCGAAATGTAGGGTTTGTGTTCAGGGGGAATACTTCTTATTATGGAAAACCATGGATAGGCGGGTGTGCGAGGAAATCGGTCGATTCGTGATGGAGAGCCCTCACAACACC
>JBAVJZ010000175.1:0-31599 GCA_049688015.1 Candidatus Deferrimicrobiaceae bacterium
GAGCAGGAGCAACCCCTTTTGCTGAACAAAGCAGGAGGTGATTCCGGCGATCACCCCGGACATGACGAGCCATATTACGTCTTTTCTCTCTTGCCAGAGAAGAAATACCCCCACGGCCAGGAGTGCAAAGAGATTGCTGTCCCAATGGTGGGTGCTGGCAGGCCAAAGAGGAATACCGAGAACAAGATAATAAAGGGCCGGCATCATTTCAAAAGGGCCGCGGTACAGACGCCGCGTCATCCAGTAGATAAGAACTGCGGATGCGGTCCCCGTGAAAAGAAGCACCCCTCGTGCGACCATCCATTTCGTCCCAAGCAATGAAAAGAAAAGGGCATGCCAGTAGAACGACGCCGGCCCGAAGACCTCCACGAAATCACGATACGGCAACGCACCTTCCGCTACCCGTTGTGCCCCGTAGACCACCAGACCCTCGTCCCCGACTCGCCATAATACCCGGAGAAAGAGGAAAAGGTAGGCCGCGGAGAAGAGGGAGAGCACCCAGTAACGAAAAGCCGTTCCGCTCATCGCGTTTCGATTCATGCTGTTTTCGCGTACCTCCCGACCCTGCCGGGATTCCTCTGCCCAGCAAATAATGTAAGGGATTTCCCGCCACACGCGAGAAATTGTTTCATTAGGGGAAGAGAATCGGTTGAGCGGACAGACCGGGATTGTTTCCATGAGGAGGATGGGAGTCCCCACGCAGGGAAATGTCGTTTTGCTTCCATCTTTCGGTTGATTTCCTCGTACGTTAAATGCTTAATGGAACGAAGGGTTTTTCACTGTTTTCCGAAGGAGAGGCATGGGGGATCTGCTCCTGCGCATACTCGAGGAACACCAGGGGCGGTTCGTTTCCGGCGAAGATATTGGGCGGCGTTTGGGAACGTCCCGCGCAGCGGTCTGGAAGCAGATCAGGACATTGCGACGCCGAGGCTTCGGGATTGAAGGGGCCCGGGGGGCCGGCTACCGGCTTCTCGGGCGCCCCGACGTGATCGAGGAGACCGACGTTCTCTCGCGTCTTTCCTCCCGGTCGTTCTGGCATTCCTTCGCGTTTTTCCCCGTCACCGACAGCACGAACAGCCGAGCCGCGGAAGCGGCCGAGAAAGGAGCCCCTCACGGGACGGTCGTGTGCGCGGACGCCCAGACCGGCGGCCGGGGCCGCTTCGACCGCCGTTGGGAATCGCCCCCCGGGGTGAACCTGTACCTGTCGCTTCTCCTTCGGCCGCCGATCGATCCCCGACAGGCACCGCAACTTACCCTTGTGACGGCGGTGGCACTGGCGAAGGCGGTTGAGGAGGCGGCAGGAATTCCCGCTCGGTTGAAGTGGCCCAACGACCTCTACCTCGCAGGGAAGAAGGCGGCGGGGGTCCTGGCCGAAATGTCCACCGACGCGGACCGCCTTCGTCACGTGGTGATCGGAGTCGGGCTGAACGTGAACGCGGAAGAGTCCCACTTCCTGGAAATCCTTCGCTGCGGCGCCACATCGCTTCGCCTGGCTACCGGGAAGAGCTTCCGGCGGGCAGAGATTCTCGCCCGTTTTCTCGATAGTTTTGCGGAATCGTACCGGGATTTTCTTTCCGGCGGGCTTGCCCCCCTTCTTCCGGAATGGAACCGCCGGTCCCTGCTCACGGGAAAGCGGGTGGTGGTGCGCTGCCGGGAAGGGGACATGCGCGGTGTCGCCGCAGGCGTGGACGAGGCCGGGATGCTCCTTTTCCGGCAGGACGGTGTGAGCAGGGAGGAACGGATCCACAGCGGGGAGATCGTCGAGTTCGAGAGGTGAGGGCCTTACCATGCTGCTCGTCATCGACGTGGGGAACACGCACACGGTCCTGGGAGTATACGAGGGGGAGAACCTCCTGCACCACTGGCGCGTCTGGACCGATCAGCAGAAAACGAGCGACGAGTACGGGATTCTCATCCGGAACCTCTACGACGGGAGTCATCTCTCCTCCCGGGAGGTCGATGCAATCATCGTCTCCTCCGTCGTTCCGCCTCTCACACCGACGATCGTGGAGCTGTGCGCCCGCTACTTCGGCATCACGCCTCTCGTCGTCGGGCCCGGCGTGAAGACCGGAATCTCCATCAAGATGGACAACCCTAAGGAGGTCGGCGCGGACAGGATCGTCAACGCGGTCGCGGCGTTTGCGAAGTACAAGAGCGCATGCATCGTACTGGACTTCGGCACCGCGACCACGTTCGACTACATCTCGCCGGGGGGGGACTACATGGGCGGGGTCATCGCCCCGGGGGCGAGTATCTCTGCCGAGGCGCTCTTCCGGCAGGCGTCGAAACTGCCGAAGGTCGAGATCGCCAAACCGCCGACCGTGATCGGAAAAAACACGGTGTCGGCCATGCAATCCGGTCTGTTCTTCGGCTATCTCTCCCTCGTGGAGGGGATCATCGACCGGATCAGGAAGGAAGTACGAACGGATCCCATCGTCGTCGCCACCGGCGGTCTGGCCGTAGCCATCGCCGGCGAGTCCGCCAAAATACAGGTAATTGATGAGAATTTGACTCTTGAGGGACTGCGTATTATATACGAGAGGAACCGTACGCCCGGGACATGACGGGAAGCGATTTTCGCAGGAGGGAGAGCGGGACGTGGACATCCATCAACTGAGAAATGTGGGGATCATCGCCCACGGCGGTGCGGGAAAAACAACATTGGCGGAAGCTCTTCTTTTCAACGCGAAGGCAACGGAGCGAATGGGGAGGGTCGACGACGGCAGCTCGAACTTCGACTACGACCCGGAGGAGATCCGCCGACAGATCACGATCAGCACTTCCTTTCATCATTACCAGTGGAACAAGGTCGAGGTGACCGTAGCCGACACCCCCGGCTACATCAACTTCGAGGCCGACACGCATGCCTGCCTGCGCCAGCTGGACGGCGCGGTCCTGGTGGTGAATGCGGTCTCCGGCGTCGAAGTGCAGACGGAGAAGATGTGGCACCTGGCCTGCGATACGGGAGTTCCCACGATCGCATTTGTCTCGAAGATGGATCGCGAGCGGGCGGACTTTCAAAAGGCGGTCGATGAGATTTCCGACATTCTGAAGGTCAACGCCGTTCCGATCCAGCTTCCTCTCGGCGCGGAAGCGGGGTTCCGCGGTGTCGTGGATCTGCTCCGGATGAAGGCGAACATCTACAAGGAGGAGTCCGGCCGGTTCGAGGTGACCGATATCCCTCCGGACCTCAAGGACGCTGCTGCGAAGGGGCGGGAGAAGGTGGTGGAGGCGGCGGCGGAATCCGACGATTCCCTGCTGGAGAAGTATCTCGAGGAAGCCTCCCTCACGGAGGAGGAGATTCGCAAAGGATTTACCTCGGGCGTCCGGGCGATGAAAATCCTTCCGGTACTTTGCGGATCCGCGTTTCGCAACATTGCCATCCACCCGGTTCTGGACATGATCAACTTCGTTCTGCCCGACCCCTCCTTCCGCAAGGAGGTAAAAGGTACGAACCCGAAGTCGAAGACCGAAGAGACGCGACCGATATCCGTCGATGCCCCGTTCTCCGCCATGGTGTTCAAGACCCTTGCCGACCCTTACGCGGGCAAGCTCTCCATCTTCAAGATCTATTCCGGGACGCTTACTCCCGACATGTCTCCCCTGAATCCCGGGAAGAACACCACCGAGCGGATCGGCCAGATCTTCCGGCTGGAAGGGAAAAAACAGAAATCCGTCGGGTCCGCCTCCGCGGGAGAGATCGTCGCCGTCGCCAAGTTCAAGGAGACGTCCACG
Source organism: Candidatus Deferrimicrobiaceae bacterium (assembly GCA_049688015.1). Classification (GTDB taxonomy): domain Bacteria; phylum Desulfobacterota; class Deferrimicrobia; order Deferrimicrobiales; family Deferrimicrobiaceae; genus CSP1-8. The sequence goes on from JBAVJZ010000175.1 coordinate 3,736, forward strand.
GGCGATACGCTGTGCGATCCGAAGCATCCCATCCTCTTCGCACCGCCCCCGGTGATCGAGCCGGTGATCTCGTTTGCGATCCGGCCGAAGACCCGGTCCGACGAGGACAAGCTGGGCAGCTCCCTCTCCCGGATGATCGAGGAGGATCCGACGCTGCAATTCGGAAAGGACTCGCAGACACGGGAATTCATCCTTTCCGGAATGGGGGAGATCCACCTCGAGGTGTCCGTCGAGAAGCTCCGCCGCCAGTTCGGCGTCGAGGTGGAGCTTCGCACCCCCAAGATTCCGTACAAGGAGACCCTCAAGGGATCCTCAGAGGCCCAGGGCAAGTACAAGAAGCAAACCGGGGGGCGTGGCCAGTACGGGGATTGCTGGCTTCGCGTGGAGTCCCTTCCTCCCGGTGCCGGCTTCGAGTTCGTCAACGCGATCGTCGGGGGCGCGATTCCGAGACAGTACATCCCCGCGGTCGAGAAAGGCGTTGTCGAAAGGATATCCAAGGGGGTGATCGCGGGATACCCTGTGGTCGACACCAAGGTGACCGTGTTCGACGGTTCGTTCCACACGGTCGACTCCTCCGAGATGGCGTTTAAGATCGCAGGATCCATGGGCTTTAAAAAGGCGGCGCTCGAGGCGAAGCCGGTGCTTCTGGAGCCTGTCGTGGAAATGGAAATCGTCGTGCCGGAGGAGAACGTGGGGGACATCATCGGCGACCTGAACAGCCGCCGTGGACGCGTGCTGGGTGTGGAGGCCCGGGGACGGAGCCAGATCGTCAAGACGTTCGTCCCGCTGGTCGAGATCCTGCGGTACTCGTCCGATCTTCGCTCGATCACCTCGGGCAGGGGACAGTTCACCATGAGGATGTCCTCCTACGAGGAGGTGCCCTCCGCGATTGCGGAGAAGGTTATTGCCGAGGCCAGGAAGGAGATGGGGGAAGAAGTCGAGGAATGATGAGCGACAACGCGCGGAAAGTCCGGGTCAGCCTGACGGAAGACCATGTGGTCGACGAAACCGTACGGACGTCCCTGCAGTCGTACATCGCCAGACTGACGGTCCCGCAGAAGGTGGAACTGACCACGAAGGGGAACAGGGAGGTCCGGCTGATTCTCTCCCGGGATCCGAGCAGCCTGGTCGCCAAGGCGCTGGTGAGCAGCCCCCGGGTCTCGGATACCGATGTGGTCGCATACGCCGGGTCCGCCCAGACGAACGAGGACGTTCTTCGCGGAATCGCGGAAAACCGGGAATGGTCGAAGAGCATCCGGGTGAAGCTCCTTCTGGTTTCGAACCCGAAGACGCCCCCCGCCGTCGCTCTGCGATTCCTCGGGCACCTTTCCGTCAGCGATCTGGGCATTTTGGCCCGCAACCGGAACGTCTCGATGATCATCCGCCGGGAAGCGAAAAGGCGAGTGATCCAGAACCGAAAGTAAGGGAGGCCGGATGGCACTTTTCAACTATGCCACGAGAGAGCTGAGCGCAAAGGTCGTGTACTACGGCCCGGGCCTTTCCGGCAAAACCACGAACATCGAAATGGTCCATCAGCTCCTGAAGCCGGAACAGAAGGGCAGACTCATCTCCCTTCCCACCGAGACCGACCGGACGCTCTTCTTCGATTTTCTGCCGCTGGACCTCGGGCAGATCAAGGGATTCCGGGTGCGGTTTCACCTCTATACTGTGCCCGGCCAGGTCTTTTACAACGCCACGAGGCGGCTTGTCCTTCAGGGCGTTGACGGTGTTGTGTTTGTGGCGGATTCCCAGGTCGATATGATGGGCAGCAATATCGAGAGCCTGAAGAACCTGCACGAGAATCTTTCCACCTACGGGAAAAAGCTCGCGGAGCTTCCGTTCGTGATGCAGTACAACAAGCGGGACTTGAAAAACATCACTTCCGTGCAGGAGATGAGCAAGGCATTGAACGCTATGGCCGTTCCCGTCTACGAGGGAGTCGCAAAGGACGGGCTGGGCGTGACGGAGACGCTGGTGGGCATCTCGCGTCTCGTGTTCGCCAACCTTCGCAAGACCCTCCTTCTGCCGGGCGATGCGGTCGAGGCAGAGGAGATCGCCGGAATCCCCGGGGTTGCTGCGGACGAACAGTCATCCCCCGAGGGGGCGGATCTGCTCGAGGAGATCTCTGAGATCGAGGAGATCCCCGAGGTGCAGGAGATCCCCGAGCTCGAGGAGATTCCCGCGGTGCGGGAGATCCCCGAGACGACGGAGATTCCGGAAGGCGTGGAGATGATCGTCCCGCCGAGACAAGTTTCCCCGGCCCCTTACCCCGAAGAAGCGTCCGACGGGGGAGGGGAAAGCCGGGAGGAGCCTGCGGAGGAGGATACGGTTTCCCCTATGGGGGACATTCCCGACGAGATCGAGATCGAGATTCCCGAGACGTTCGACGATCCCGCCGATCGCCAAGTCTCCGATCCCGGTATTTCCCTCAAAATCAAGGGAGAGGGCCTTACCTTCCTGAAGTTCGAGGGAGTGTTCGTTTCCCCGGAAGGGCACGCCGTGTTGCCCGCGGTATTTCTCGATGCGGAGGGGAATCCCGTGCAGATTCGCATCCGCATCTCCATGGAGGAGGGACGGGAGTGACATGCCTGCCGACTATTTGCGGAAAGTAGGGGAAATCCTCAGGTCGGGGAAACCGATCGAGGACAGGCTCCGGGAATTCTGCGAGGCGATGGGAGAATTTCTTCCCGGTGCGGTGTCCTCGATCCTGCTATTCGACGGGGATACCGAAGATTTCTACCTCAGAATGACCACGCTTCGCACCTCTCCGGCAGCCCAGATCGTCCACCATTCCTCCGCGGGCACGATCGAGGATCTGGCTCTTCGCGAGCGGAGGTCGATCACGCTTTGCGAGGTGCATCGGTCGGCAGACAGCCGCTTCCGGGGCGAAATGTTCTTCTTCCCTCTCATATCGGCCGATGTCCCGCTCGGGGTCCTCGTGGTCCAGTCGGTGTCGCAGAACGGGGTGGCCGAGGAGCAGGTCGGGGTTCTGGGGGAGGCCGCGCTCCTGCTCTCCGATTCCGTGGGAATATCCCTCCGGGAGGAAACCACGGCACAGCGAATGACGAAGATCGCCGCGATCAACGAGGCCGGCATCAACATCATCTCCACCCTGGACATCTCCCGCCTCCTGCACCTGGTCGCGACGTCCGCCTCCCTCATCATGGAGGCGGAGTCCTGCATCTTTCGCCTGCTCGACCCCCAGACCGGTAAATACAGGATCCGTGAGTTCTACGGGATGAAGGGGGAGGCGGACCAGCAGGACCTCTTCCGGATGGACATGAAGGGGGTCACCGAGGTGCTGAGGGGCGGGTCCTCGGTTCTCGTACGGGAAACGGCTACCGAGGAGAAGTGGAAGGAGTTCTCCGGAGTGGCGCGCACCATGATCCTGCTTCCCCTGAACCGCGACGGCGAAATCATCGGCACCGTCGCCCTGTTCGACAAGTTCCCGCACAAGACGTTTTATCCGGCATCCTTCAACAGCGACGACATGGGAACGTTCGAGAAGTACATCCGGTACGTGGAAAAGGCCATCGGAAATGCGATCATCTTCGAAAGGAACGAAAAGCTCAAAAATCTCGACGAGTCCACGGGCCTCCCTACTCTGCAGTATTTCCAATCCCGCCTCCTCCACGAGTTGAGCCGCGGACGGCGCTTCCGGCGCCGGCTCGTGCTCATGATCTGTGAAGTGACCCCCCGGATCCCCGAACGGGGATTTTCCGCCATCGACAGGGAGGAGTGGGTGATCAAGCGGCTGGCGAAGGTCATACGGACCGCCCTCCGGGGATACGACGTCGTGGCCCGTATCAGCGAGTGGAAGTTCGGGATGATCCTTCCGGAGGCAGAGGACGGCAAGATGAGCGCGATTCCCCGGATCAAGAAGTCGATTCTCGACGAGGTGGAGGAGATCCGGAGAAGCATGAAGGATCTCAAGGTCGATGTGCGCTTCGGACACGCCGGCTTCCCCGAAGACGGGGAGGACCACGAAAAACTCATCTTCAAATCGAACATTCTCAAGTAGTCATGCGGGCGGGAAAAAAGGCGGTCCGGACAGGCTCCGGCGTGTGTGGGGGTGTGCCGCGGTCCGCCGGTTCTGACCGTACCTTCCGCGGAAGAGGCAGGAGCGACTGAAATGGAATGCATCGTTCTTGGCTCCGGGACCGCCGTACCCCATCCCCGCAGGGGTTCCGCCGGGTACCTGGTTCGCCATGGCGGGTGCACACTCCTGGTCGACGCCGGCCTGGGGACGCTCCAGAAGCTTGCGGTTCTCGGGGTATCCCTTGCCGCCCCCGATGCGGTGGCGTTCACCCACCTTCACCTGGACCACACGGCGGAACTGGCTCCGCTCCTTTTCAGCCTCAGAAACCCCGGGATCGGCCGCAGGAAGGCCCTGACCCTACTGGGCGCCCCCGGATTCCGCGATTTCTATGAGCGGCTGCGCCAGCTCTACGGATCCTGGGTGGAAGGGGGGGAATATCCTCTCCTGGTAAAGGAGACGCCCGCCGGGCCCGTATCCCTGGGATCCCTGCACTTGACCGCAATCCCGGTGTCGCACACGCCGGAAAGTGTCGCCTTTCGGGTCGAGGACCCGGCAACGGGAAAAGTGGTCGCCTTTTCCGGAGACACGGATGTATGTCCGGGGCTTGTCGAAGCGGCCCAAAACGCCGATGTGGCCTTTTTCGACTGCTCGTTTCCCGACGAGGGCAAGGTCGGTGGGCACCTGACTTCCGGAGAGGCCGGGAAAATTGCCGCCGAAGCACGGGTCAAGAGGCTGGTTCTGACCCATTTCTACCCGGAGTGCGAGGGGTCGGACATTCTCGGCCAGTGCCGGGAAACATTCTCCGGCGAGGTCATTCTCGCCGAGGATCTGCTCCGCATTTCGGTCTAAGTACTCCGTTTCACAAATACGGTTGCATTCGAGCGCCGCTACATCCGCTCCAGCTTTGTTGCGCTCCTTGCGCCGTACTGCTACGAGTACGCCTCAGTCGCGCGCCTCGCTGGCGCGGCGCATCGACGTTCTCGATGCGACACCGTATTTATGAAGCGGAGTACTAAGGGGGTATCAGGGGTCGGGGTCCGGGGGAAGTCCCGCCACGAGCCCCCCCTCGTTCATCGACCCGGTCCGGTATCCCGCAAGGTCGACGGCCACGTAGAGGAACCCGTTTTCCCGGAATCCCCCGTGTACGGTTCCCGAAATCTCCGGCTGGAACAGGCGCGGAATTTCCTCCTGCCCGACCTCGATCCGCGCTACGTTCCCGTGGACGCGCACGCGGAACTGGCGGAAGCCGAATCCCCGGAGGATCTCCTCGCAGGCCTCTACCCGCCGCAATTTTTCGGCGTCGATTGCAGTCCCGTACGGAAACCGAGAGGAAAGGCATGCGAATGCACCCTTGTCCGCCGTGGGCAGGCCGAAATGGCGGCTCAAGGCCCGTATTTCCTCCTTCGTTACCCCGGTTTCCAACAAGGGGCTGCGCACTCCCAGCTCCTTTGCGGCCCTCCTCCCGGGACGGAAGTCGTTGGTGTCGTCGCTGTTCGTGCCGTCCAACACCGCCGCGTACCCTTCCTCCCGGGCGATCTCCGACAGGATGCCGAACAACTCCTTCTTGCAGTGGTAGCACCGGTCGGGGGGGTTTTCGGAGAATCCGGGGATCTCGAGTTCGTTCGACTCCACGAAACGGTGGGGGACATTCCATACGCGGGCGATCCTCTCCGCCTCGTCGCGCTCCGATTTCGGGTAGGTGGGGGATGTGGCGGTTACCGCGAGGGTCTTTTCCCCGAGTGCCCGGAGAGCGGCGTACAGGAGGAACGTACTGTCGACACCCCCGCTGAAGGCGATTACGGAGGATCCCAGGGAACGCAACGAGGAGAGCAGGGACTCCCATTTTGTCGCGAGAGCCGGGGGAAGCTCGCCGGAATGCAAGGAGTCAGCAGAGGAGCGCACGTTCCACTTCCGAAAAATCGTCCCGGGAAGGGAGGGACATATCTCTCTCGCCCCCCGAGGTGAATTCCCGAACGGGGAAAGGGGAGGGAGTTCCCGGTTTGCTGTAACGGGTAAACAGCCGGGAGAGAAGGTCTTCGGGGACCGCTCCGGTTTTCGCCTCGACCCCGATCGAGGGTCCCGAAAAGCCGATCGCGACGTAAACGGGCATTTTTCCCCTGCCGAGCGCTTCCAGTTTCCGGTTCTCTTCCTCGTTCCTCGCCACGATCACCTTTCTTCCGTCGGGGAACCGGAAATGTCTTCCGATTTTCAGCAGGTGGATATCCGTCATGTCCGGATCCGCGCAGTGGTCAAAGAGATCCCTGACCTTGCGGGAGAATGTCTTGTCGGTCAGGAGGCATCCCCCTGCCGGACAGGGGTAATTGCCGATCTCCCACTCTTCCGCCAGCCGGATCTGCTCCTTGCGGGATCGTCCCGTGATGTGGAGAAGATGTTCCCGGTCGACCCACCCCTCCCGTTCGGCGATGGACGGTTCGAAATACTTCGCCGAGAGGGGCCGGAGCACCAGCCCCTGGCATCCGCTTCGCTTCTCGATGATCCGGAAGGCGTCGGAGCGCTGGGACATGGGGCGCTGGCCGACCACCTCCCCGGTCACGAGGAAGGAGGCACCGACCTGTTCCATGTACTCCCGGGCTTTTTTCAACGTGAATATCCGGCAGTCGATGCAAGGGTTTAACCCCGCGCCCCTGCCGTGTCTCGGGTTCCGGATGATCTCGAGGTATTCGATTCCCTTCGAGACCGTTTTGATCGGGATTCCCATCCGCCCGGCGACAATCTGCGCCTGGGAGTGGCAGCCGCTCCCGGGCACCTTCGCGCAGGTGCAGAACGGGGATGTGAAGTGGAGGGCGAAGAGTTCCACCCCCTGGTCGAGCATCATCCTGGCGGCCAGCGTGCTGTCCAATCCTCCGGACAGGAGCATTACGGCCCGCCTCGAATGGAGTTTCGCTGCTTCTCTCATAGTGCGCAACTCCGTTCCTGCTCGTATTCGGATGCTTCGAGAGGCAGCCGGATCCGGGGAGATTCCCCGCATGCGGGGCACTGCGGATCCCGGGAAACGGCATGTACGGAAACGGTTCCGGCCAGGGTGTCCAGGGAGAGCAGCCTCCCCGCCAGCGGTTCTCCCACCCCGGCAACGACCTTGATCGCCTCCACGGCCTGCCATGCCCCGACGACCCCTGCAACGCCCCCCAGGATCCCCGCCTCGGCGCAGGCGGGCGCGTCCCGCCGGGGGGGAATATCCGGGATCAGGCAGCGCAGGCAGGGCCCCTTTCCGGGCAATACCGTCGTCATCTGACCCCCGAACCGAAGGACTCCCGCGTGCACGAGCGGAACCCCCGTCAGGACGGAGGCGTCGCTGCACAGGTATTTTGTCGGGAAGTTGTCGCTCCCGTCGATGACGACGTCGTACCGTCGGAACAATTGCACGGCATTTTCCACCGTGACGGCGAATCCGTGCTCTTCCAGCAGGATCTCGGACCGGAGCGCGCGGATGCTGTCTCCCGCCGACTCCACCTTCCTGCGCCCCACCGATTTTTCCCGATGGATCACCTGGCGGTTGAGATTCGATATCTCGACCCGGTCCCGGTCGACCACTCCGATCCGGCCGACACCCGCCGCGGCAAGATACAGAAGCGCAGGGGACCCCAGGCCGCCCGCACCCACCACGAGGATGGAAGAACCGAAAATCTTCTCCTGCCCCTCGGTACCGATCTCCTCGATCAGGACGTTCCGGCTGTATCGCAGCATGTTTCCGTCGGTCAATATCATCCGATTATTATACCCCATACACCCGCGGCATCCTTGGTAACATGGGGGTTCCGCATCCAATGCAGGAGGGAGAAGTCCGTGCCGATCGACGTCGAAGCCATCCGTACCGCCGAGTTTCCCGTGACTGCCCGTCTCCTGTATCTGAACCATGCAGGGGTCTCACCGATTCCCGCATCTTCCGCGTCGGCAGGCGTGCGTCTGCTGCAGCGATGCCGGGACGAGGGCGCATTTCAGCTACGCAAGTGGGAGGAAGAGTCGGAGGCGGTCCGCAGCAGGTTTGCCCGGCTGATCGGATCCTCGAGCGACGAGGTTGCCTTCATCAAGAACACGTCGGAGGGGATCTCCTTCGTCGCCGCGGGCTTTCCGTGGAAAGAGGGGGACAATCTCGTGACGGCAAACGTCGAGTTCCCCGCCAACATCTATCCCTGGCTGCGCCTCGAACCGCGCAATATCGAGGTTCGCATGGTGCAGGCAAAGGAGGGTCGCGTCCGAAGGGAGGACCTGATCTCCGCTTGCGACGGGAAGACCCGACTTGTCGCTCTGTCCTCGGTGGAATTCGCCAACGGGTGCCGGAACGATCTTCCGGGGATCGGGGAGTACTGCCAGAAGCAGGGAATTTTCTTCTTCGTGGACGCGATCCAAAGCCTCGGCGTCATCCCGATGGATGTCAAGGCCTACGGGATCGACGCCCTGGCCGCGGACGGACACAAGTGGATGCTTTCCCCGGAAGGGATCGGAGGATTCTACATCTCCCGGGAAGTGATGGAGATGATCGAGCCGGTGGTGCTTGGCTGGCATTCGGTCCGGAACCGGTTCGACTTCGAACATTACGATTTCCGTCTGTCGCCGGATGCCCGCCGTTTCGAACCGGGGAGCTTCAACAGCGTGGGGCTGGCCGCGTTCGGCGCATCGCTTGACCTCCTCCTGTCGATCGGCGTGGAACGAATCTGGGAGCGGGTCCGGCGTCTCACCGAAGAGGCGATCGAATCGGCACTGCGGGCGGGGTATGAGGTCGTATCTCCGTGCAATCCCGAGGAGCGATCCGGGATCGTGACCTTCCGGGTTCCCGGATCCGATCCCAAGAGCCTCTGGAAGGCGCTCCTTTCGCGGAATGCGGTATGCTCCCCGCGTGATGGAGGAATACGCATTTCCCCTCATTTCTATAATACTTCCGAAGAAATAGCCCGTTTCTTCGAGATCGTGGTGGAGGAAGTCAGGGCGCAGGAGGCTGCCGGGGAAGGATCCGAAAAAAAAGAATAAAGAAGGCGACTTGTATTTCCGATAGAAAAGGGGAGCAGTAACGAAGGCAAGGGGAAGGCGCAATGGACTCCTCGCGGGGAGCAAAGGTCCTGATCGTCGACGACCAGGCCGAGGTGGTGGACGTCATGGGGGCGATTCTGACGCACCAGGGGTTCGTCGTCGAATCGGCCTCGGACGGACTCGAGGGTCTGGCGAGAGCGATGGAGGGTTCCCCGGACATCATCCTCCTGGACATATCGATGCCGAACATGGATGGCTTCGAGACGTGCCGCCGTCTCAAGAACGGCTCCGGAACGCAGGGGATCCCCGTCGTGATGTTCACATCCCAGGCGGACCGGGACTCCCGGATAACGGCGCTTCAGGCGGGGGCGAACGACTTTCTGGGCAAGCCGGTCGACAGCACGGAACTGGTGGTCCGGGTCAACAACCTGTTGAAGGTTAAGAAGTACCAGGACGTTCTCGAGGACCACAGCCGGATCCTGGAGAGGCAGGTGGAAGAACGGACGAAAAAGCTCCGGGAGGCGCTTATCGACACCGTCCAGCGGCTGACGCTCGCCGCGGAATACCGGGACGAGGACACCTACGTCCACGTCAAGCGGATCAGTTACTACACCGAGGTCATCGCGAAGGAAATGGACATCCCCTCGCAGGACGCCGACGTCATGTTCTACGCCGCCCCGATGCATGATATCGGGAAGGTGGGCATCCCCGATTCGATTCTCCTCAAGCCGGGCAAACTGACGGCGCAGGAGTTCGAGATCATGAAATCCCACTCCTCGATCGGCGCGCGGATTCTCCGCGGTTCGGACAGTCCCTACCTCCGCTCCGCCGAGAAGTTCGCCCTGTACCACCACGAGAGGTGGGACGGCAAAGGGTATCCCCAGGGACTCAGAGGCAAGGAGATCCCCATCGAAGGGAGGATCCTGAACCTCATCGACCAGTACGACGCGCTGCGGAGCCGGCGTCCGTACAAGCCCGCCTTCGATCACCAAACGGCCGTGGGGATCATCACGGAAGGAGACGGCCGGACGACCCCCGACCACTTCGACCCCGACATCCTCGATATCTTCCGTGCGAATACCGAAAGGTTCCGGGAAATCTACGAAACGCACCAGGAGCTGTAGCCCCAGGGAGGAATCGGTTCGCGGCGGCCCGTGGGACGGCGCCGGACCCTTCAGTGGTTGTCCTGACTCTTCTCCCGGGCGATAAGGGCGGCGCCGAGCGCCCCCGCCAGCTGGGGTTCCCCCGGGACGAGGAGGGGAATGCCGAATTTCGCCTCGAGCGCGTTTCGCGCGCCGGGGTTCTTCGCCACTCCGCCCGTCATGACGGCGGGTCCGACCATCCCCACCTTATCGGCGAGAGCCGCGATCCGGTCTGCGATGGCGAGATGGATTCCCCGGGCAATGTCCTCGGGAGATGTCCCGGAGGCGATGAGCGAAATCACCTCGGACTCGGCAAACACCGTGCACATGGAACTTACCGGCACCGTCCTTAGCGACCGCAGGGAGCGGGGCCCCATCTCCTCGAGGTCCATCTCCAGGGTACGCGCCATGACTTCGAGAAATCGACCGGTGCCCGCTGCGCACTTGTCGTTCATCGCGAAGTCGGCCACTTTCCCATCGGGAGTCAGGCGAATGACCTTGCTGTCCTGTCCCCCGATGTCCAGCACCGTCCTGGCCTCGGGGAAGAGGTGGCGCGCTCCCCTTGCGTGGCAGGTGATTTCCGTGACCTTCAGGTCGGCGGACGCCGCCCGCTCCCGGCCGTATCCCGTGGAGACCGTGAAGACGATGGCGGAAGCGGGGGCGCCTGCTTCCGCGAGAGCACGGGAGAATGCCTCTTCGCACGCCTTCATCGAGGAGGCCCCCGTCGGGACGACGGCAGCCCCTGCGATCTCCCCCTGCCGGTCGAGCAGGACGACGTCGGTGGAAAGCGAACCGATGTCGATTCCCGCAAAGATCATCTTTCCCGATGTCATATCGTCTCCAGGTGATAGTTCCTTGTCCCGATTCCCATCTCTTCGGCGTAGGCGAGCTGGATCGTCCAGTCGATCCCCGGATGCGTTTCCCGGAAGGGGTCCTTCCCGGCGGAGCGGATGACGAGATCGGCGCAGGCCTGGTCAAGCGCAACGGGATCGGCGGAGGCGAGAATTCCGACATCCGGGGCAATGGGGCGATCGTTGGATCCGTAACAGTCGCAATAGGGAGATATCTGCATGACGAAGGATACGAAGAGGCACGCTTCCTTCTTCCCCCGCAATGCGCCCGCCGCGTGCTCCACCATTTTCCTCTGAACCGCCGGGGCAGCTTCGTTCCAGTCGATCATCACGGTGTGCTCCGGGCACACCACGATGCAGTCCGCGCACCCGATGCACGTCCCCGGGGAAATGAGCGCTTTTTGCGAGACAATCTCGATGGCGCCGGCCGGGCAATGTACGACACACGTCTCGCACCCTGTGCAGTTCGCCGGGTCGACCCTTGGGGATACCGTGGAATGCTGGGCGAGTTTTCCCGACCGCGCGGCGCACCCCATACCGATGTTCTTGATCGTCCCCCCGAACCCGGTGAGTTCGTGACCCTTGAAGTGGGTCACCGCCACGATGGCGTCGGCGTTGATGATATCCGCACCGATCGCCACTTCCGAGAAGATCTTCCCCTCCACGGGGATGCGCACCGAACTCTCGCCCCGAATACCGTCCGCGATGAGGAGGGGAGCGTCTACCACCGAAAAGGCGAAGCCGTTGGCGATGGCCGTCCGGAGATGGTCGACGGAGTTGCTGCGCCCGCCGACGTACAGCGTATTGGTGTCCGTCAGAAACGGCCTCCCTCCTGCCGCAGCGATCTCCTCAACGATCTTCCGCACGAACACCGGCCGGACGAACGAGACGTTTCCCCTCTCCCCGAAGTGGAGCTTCACGGCCGTGAGATCCCCCGGACCGATCCTTCCGGAGATACCCGCCGCCCGGAGGAGTTCGCCCGTCTTGTCGATCAGGCTCCTTCCCGGGGAGGCGCACAGGTCGGTATTCCATACTGTCGACTGCATGCAGATTCCTCCCGTTTGACATGACCTGAGGTAATCCCATATAATACATTACTCATATACGAATATTTCACTTCCTGCTTGCTCCTCGGAGGAACTGTTCCAATGAACTTCAAAGTGGGGGATTTGGCTGTGTACCCGGCCCAAGGCATCGGAATGGTGCAGGCGATCGAAGCGAAATCGATTTCCGGGGGAAAGAAGGAATCCTTCTACGTTCTTCGAATTCTCGATACCGGCGTGACGATCATGATTCCCATGGGAAACGTAGAGCAGGTCGGTCTCCGGCGAATCATGGACTCCAAATCCGTCCGGTCCATCTACAAGATTCTTCAGAGTCGCGACGTAGGCGTTGACCCTCAGCCGTGGAACAGGCGGTACCGCCAGTACATGGACAAGCTCAAGTCCGGGTCTCCCTTCGAAATCGCCGAGGTTCTGCGCAACCTTCTTCGTCTCAAGGGAGAAAAGGTTCTTTCTTTCGGCGAAAGGAAGATGCTCGACACGGCGCGCTCCCTCCTGGTCAAGGAGATCTCGATCGCCAGGTCCGTTACGGAGGAAGTGGTCGAGGCGGATCTGCGCCGCTTCCTGAAACTCTGACCGGATTCCCTTCTCCCGTGCGTCCGTTTCTTCCGGTCTGCGGGCCGGAACCCCGCCATTCGATGACCCCGGAGGGGTGATGGTTAAGGTAGTGGCGATCATTGTCGCCGCGGGGGGCGGCAAACGGATGGGCGGGGATCTCCCCAAGCAGTTTCTCCCTCTCGCAGGGCGACCCCTCCTCGACAGATCCCTGTCGGTCTTTACCAGCTCCCCGCGGATCGACGGAATCGTCCTCGCCCTTCCCCCCGCTCTTTCGAACGAGGTGAAGGAATCGTACCAACAGGTGGCGAAGGTCATCGCCGTTGTCGATGGAGGTGCGGAAAGACAGGATTCGGTGAGGAATGCCCTGGCGGTAGTCCCCCAAGAAGCGGAAATCATTCTGGTGCACGATGCTGTACGGCCCTTCGTGTCCCAGGATCTTCTGGATAGGTGCGAGGAACTCGCGCGGGAACACGGGGCGGTCGTGCCCGTCGTGCCTGTTCGGGATACGGTCAAGCAATGGAACAGGGCGGAGAAGACCCTCTGCACCCGGGACCGGTCTGAACTGATGCTTGCGCAGACTCCCCAGGGCTTCCGCGCCGGAATACTGCGGGACGCCTACGGGAGGGCGCGGGAGGAAGGGAGGGAGGGGACCGACGACGCATCCCTCGTCGAGGGAGCGGGGTATCCCGTCATTCCGCTGCCGGGCGAGGAAGCGAATGTCAAGATCACCATCCCGGAGGATCTCCGCATAGCCGAGGGACTGCTCCGCGAACCGGTTGACTTCCGCATCGGGATCGGGGGCGACGCGCACTCGCTGGTCGAGGGCAGGGAACTCTGGCTGGGTGGGGTCCGGATAGAGCACGAACGCGGGCTCCTTGGCCACTCCGACGGCGACGTTCTCCTCCACGCCATCGCGGACGCGATATACGGAGCCCTCGGGGAAGCGGACATCGGCCAGCACTTTCCCCCGGACCGGGGGGAAACGGAAGGAATCGCCAGCCGGAGCATCATTGCCCACGCCCGCGGGAGGATGATGGAGCGAGGGTTCGGGCTGGTGGGGCTCGACGCCGTTGTCGTCTGCGAGGAGCCGAAGATGGCTCCCCTCGTCCCGGCCATCCGTGCAGCCATCGCGGGAATGCTTGCCCTTTCCGAGGAAAGGGTGAATCTGAAAGGCAAGACGACCGAGGGGATGGGATTCGAGGGACGCAAAGAGGGGATATCCGCTTGGGCCGTGGCCCTTCTCAGGGGATCGGTACCGATGACGGAAAGAAGAACGACCTGATGGCCCTGACCGTTTTCAACACGCTGGGAAACAGGAAGGAGGAATTCGTTCCGGTCTCCCCGGGGCGGGTGAAGATATACGCGTGCGGGGTGACGGTCTACGACCTGTGCCATATCGGGCATGCCCGCGCAAACGTCACCTTCGACATCATCGTTCGCTATCTCCGGCACCGCGGATACGAGGTGACGTTCGTACGCAATTTCACCGACATCGACGACAAGATCATCCAGCGCGCCAACCGGGAGAAAACAGACTATCTCACGATATCGAACCGGTACATCGAGGCCTTCTACGAGGATTTCGACAAATTGGGTCTTGTCCGCCCCGACGTGGAGCCCCGGGCGACGGACCATATCCCCGAGATCATCGACCTCGTCGGACGGTTGATCGAAGCGGGGAAGGCCTATGCCGTTGACGGCGACGTGTACTATTCGGTCCGGGGTTTCGCAGAGTACGGGAAACTTTCTGGGAAAAACACCGAGGATCTGCTTTCCGGGGCCCGGGTCGAGGTGGACGACCGGAAACGGGATCCTCTCGACTTCGCCCTATGGAAGGCGTCGAAGCCCGGGGAGCCGGCATGGAAGAGCCCGTGGGGCTCCGGGAGGCCGGGCTGGCATATCGAGTGTTCCGCGATGGCGATGAAACACCTGGGAGAGACCTTCGACATCCACGGCGGGGGAAAAGATCTCGTCTTCCCCCACCACGAGAACGAAATCGCCCAGTCGGAAGGCGCCACCGGCAAGCCGTTCGCGCGATACTGGATCCACAACGGATTCGTCAACGTCGATAGCGAGAAGATGAGCAAGTCGCTCGGGAACTTCTTCACCCTCCGGGACGTGCTGGAAAAGGTGAAGCCGGACGTACTCCGTTTCTTCCTGGTGTCGAGCCACTACCGGAGCCCGATCGACTACACCGAAAGGAGCCTGTCCGAGGCGAAGGCGGGTCTTACCCGCCTCTACGGGGTGAAGGAGAAGGCGGAGGCGTGCTCATCCACCGGAATCGAGGCGACCTCCGTGCCGGACGGGGACGATTTCACCGCTCTCCGGGACGTCGAGAAACGGTTCACCGAGGCGATGGACGATGACTTCAATACCGCGGCTGCGCTGGGCCACCTCTTTGACGCCGTGCGGGTGCTGAACCGGCTGGCGCCTGTCGACATCGCAGGGGAAACGGAACGGGCGGGACAGTTCCTGGCGGGGTACGCGGTCATCGAACCGCTCTTCGGCATCCTCGGGTTGCTTGCCTCATCCGCGGAGGAATACTTTCGGGGGGAAGTCCCCGAAATTACGGTTGGCGCAGCATCAGAGGTTGACCGCCAGCCCGGGATTTCCCATGGGGAAATCGAGCGGCGGATCGAGGCGCGTAAGGCCGCACGTGCGAGGAAGGATTTTTCGGAAGCCGACCGGATCCGCAAGGAACTCGATGCGCTGGGGATCGTCCTGGAGGACTCGAAAACCGGCACGACCTGGAAGTACAAGACGTAGCTACGCTCGCGACCGGCGTCCGCTCGCTTTCATTCCACTCGATGCAATTTCCGCATCGCTCCGTAACCCGCTGTGGAGAACCCCCCGCATTGCCTTGGGTCGCCGGATACCGGGCGCAGCAGCCGCAGGAGGGGGGCGCAGTGAGGTTAAGCGCAGCCGTGCAGGTTCATCGCACGGCGAGCCACGAACGGAGCTCCCCTCCGAGGCTGCGGAGCCAATCCCGGGCGCCCCGCTCGACGGTACAGGCGGCTTGTGTCGACATATAATTGTGAAGGGGTGACGCGTTGGAGAAGCGGTTCCATCTGAAGTTGCCGTTTTCGCCCTCAGGGGACCAGCCGGAAGCGATCCGCAGTCTCGTGGACAGTCTTTCCCGCGGCGTGCGGAACCAGGTGCTCCTGGGGGTGACCGGATCCGGAAAGACCTTCACGATGGCAAACGTCATCGCCGGGACCGACCGACCGGCCCTGATCATCGCGCCGAACAAGACGCTTGCGGCCCAGCTGTTCGCGGAATTCAAGGATCTTTTCCCGGACAACGCCGTCGAGTATTTCGTATCCTATTACGACTACTACCAGCCCGAAGCCTACATCCCGCAGACAGACACCTTCATCGAGAAGGACTCCTCGATCAACGAGCAGATCGACAAGATGCGCCACAGCGCCACGCGGTCGGTCATGACCCGGCGCGACGTGATCGTCGTTGCTTCGGTTTCCTGCATCTACGGACTCGGTTCCCCGAAGTTCTACGGCAGGGCGACGGTGCGCGTTACCAGGGACGCCGCGTTCCCCCGGAACGACCTGATCAGGCGTCTTATCGACATCCAGTATGAACGGAACGACATCGATTTCCATCGGGGGACCTTCCGCGTGCGGGGCGACGCGGTGGAGCTTTTTCCCGCCTATGAGGAGGACCGGGTCCTGCGGATCGAATACGACGAGGACACCGTCGAGCGGATCCGCTATGTGGACCCCCTGCGCGGGACGCGCCTGTACGACGTTTCCGAGACGGTCATTTTCCCGGCCAGTCACTACGTAACGCCGAAGGAAGACCTCGACAGGGCTGTTCGCGGGATTGAAGCGGAACTGGTAGAGCGGCGGGACCAGCTGACCCGGGAGGGGAAGGTGCTGGAGGCGGAAAGGGTGCGACAGCGCACGACGTACGACCTTGAGATGATACGCCAGATGGGGTTTTGCAGCGGGATCGAAAACTACTCCCGGCATCTGGATGGCAGGGAGCCCGGCCAGCCTCCGTACACGCTCCTCGATTATTTTCCGCGCGATTTCCTCATGTTCATCGACGAGTCGCACGTCACCGTGCCGCAGCTCCACGGGATGTACAACGGCGATTTCTCGCGGAAGTCCACGCTGGTTGCGTTCGGATTCCGCCTGCCGTCCGCCCTCGACAATCGGCCGCTTCGGTTCGAGGAGTTTCTCCGCAGAGTGGGGCAAACGGTGTTCGTCTCGGCGACGCCGGCAGAATATGAACGGGAGGAGAGCAGGGGAGCCGTGGTGGAGCAGATCATACGGCCTACCGGCCTCGTGGATCCGCAGGTAGAGGTGAGGTCCGCATCCCGTCAGGTGGACGACCTGCTCGGGGAAATCCGTGCGCGGGCCGAAGCCGGGGAGCGGGTTCTGGTGACGACTCTTACCAAACGGATGGCCGAAGACCTGACCGAGTACTACGAGGGGCAGGGCGTCCGGGTGCAGTACCTGCATTCCGACATTGATACGGTCGAGAGAGTGAACATCCTACGAAACCTGCGCCTCGGGAAGTTCGACGTCCTGATCGGCATCAATCTTCTCCGCGAGGGACTGGACATCCCGGAGGTGTCCCTCGTGGCCATCCTGGACGCCGATAAGGAGGGGTTTCTCCGGTCGACCCGCTCCCTCATTCAGACGTTCGGGCGGGCTGCGCGGAACCTGTCGGGAAAGGTGATCCTCTACGCTGACCGGATGACGGGGTCGATGCGGGACGCCATTGCCGAGACGGAGCGTCGCCGGGCGAAGCAACTGACGTTCAACGAAGAGCACGGCATTACCCCCGAGACCGTGAAGAAGAACATCGCGGAGCCGATAGGGCAGGCGTGCGAAGCCGACTATGTCACTGTCATCCCGGAGGAGGCGTGGGATTTCGCCTCCGCCGGGGAACTGGCCCGCCATCTCCGCAGGCTGCGCAAGGAAATGGAGAAGGCGGCGAGAAAACTCGATTTTGAGCGGGCGGCCGAGATCCGGGATCGCATGCTCGCGCTCGAGCGCGTCGAGTTGAAGGCGAGGTAGGCAGTGGATCTGGATCCCCTCTCCGGATGGAAAACTTTCCCTCGCGCTCCGGGTGTCTACCTGATGGCGGACGCGCGGGGGAGGGTCCTGTACGTCGGGAAGGCAAAAAACCTGCGTGCCCGCCTCCACCAGTATGCGGGGGGAGGTGGTGACGGCCGTCCCCAGATTCCCCATTTGCTGCATCGGACAGCCGCCGTCCGTTGCATCGTGACCTCCTCCGAGAAAGAGGCTCTTCTCCTCGAAAACACGATGATCAAGGAGCACCGGCCTCCGTTCAACATCTTCTTGCGGGACGACAAGGAGTATCTCCTCCTGCGGATCGACCGGAACGAAAAATACCCCCGGCCCGAGCTGGTCCGCCGGGTGGCGAAGGACGGGGCGATGTACTTCGGGCCGTTTTCCTCCGCCCGCGGGATCCGGGAAACGCTCCGGATCCTCTATCGCTTTTTCCCCCTGTGCTCCTGCTCCCGGAAAAAGTTTTCCTCCCGCAAGAGGCCGTGTCTCAATTACCAGATGGGCCGGTGCGTCGGGGCGTGCGCCGGCCTGATCTCCCGAAATGATTACCTGCCCATCGTCGACAACGCCGTGCGGTTTCTCCGCGGAAATTACCGGGATCTTTTGAAGAGCTGGAAATCGGAGATGACGGCGCTTGCCCGGGACATGAGGTTCGAGGAGGCGGCAAGGATGCGGGACCGGATCGACATCGTGCGGAATACGCTTGTCCGACAGCGGGTCGTCCGTGCGGTACCGGGGGACGTGGATGCCGTAGGATGGATGCGGGAAGGGGAGGAGGCGACGGCGGCCATTCTCCACATCCGTGGGGGACGGCTCTCGGATGCCCACTCCTATCATTTCCGCGTGGCGGGAGAAGAGCGGGAGGCGGTAACCTCTTTTCTGCTCCAGCATTACTCCGAGGGGGTTTACTTTCCCGGAGAGATCCTGCTGCCCCTCGAGATCCCGGATTCGAAGCCGCTGGCCTCCCTTCTCGTGGAGCGTTCGGGCAAACCGGTCATTGTCAGGACTCTCGCAAAGGGGGAGAGGGCCCGCCTCGTGGAGCTGGCGAACCGGAATGCGGAGGAGGCGAACCGGATGCGCAAGGAAAAGGAAGCGGACTACGAGCGGTTGTCGGCGAGACTTGCCTCCCTTTGCCGGCTCTCCGGACCCCCCGTGCGCATCGAGGGGTTTGACATCTCGAATATCGCCGGGTCCGAACCGGCAGGTTCGATGGTGACGTTCATCGGGGGGAAGTCAGTGAAGAAGTGGTACCGGAAGTTCGCGGTGCGCGGATCCGTGGGACAGGACGATTACGCGATGATGGCGGAGGTGGTGAGGCGGCGCTTCGGGCACGACGAGGATTTTGGAGGGATGCCCGATCTCGTGCTGATCGACGGGGGAAAGGGGCAGCTCTCCTCCGCCCTGGCCGCAATGAACGCCGCGGGGTACGGATCCGTTCCGGTCGTCTCGCTGGCCAAGGAGCGCGTCCGGGGCGGGCGAACGGTCTTCCGCGAGAGGATCTTTCTTCCCGGCCGGAAGAATCCCGTGGTCCTTCCGGCGAACGATCCGGTGCTTCTTCTCCTGATGCGGGTTCGGGACGAGGCGCACCGGTTCGCGCTTTCCTATCACCGGGCGCGACGGGCGAAGCAATATACCGGGCAAACCTAAGGGACGTTCTATAAGGTTTCCCGCCGGGGCGCTCCTGAAACGGGGGCGCCACGAACGGCTTCCGCATCCTCGGAGGGGGCCCCTTGACGAAGTCGCTCGACTTGCGATACACCTGCAAGTCTGCGCTCGCCCTTCCTCCCCGATAAGCTCCGGTCGGAACCCCCTTCCTCGGCTGCTCCGCCACAGTCGCCCCCGCGACGGAGACGCTACGGAACGGGGGTTGCAACGGCCCCGGCATGGATCATCCGTTCCGGAATCCGGGTCCCGCCCTGCTCCTTTCCCTGCCCTTCCTCTCCGGGTTTTTCCTCGGTCTTTCCGCCGGCCCGTGCCGTGTCGCCGTTGCGGCGTGTTTTCTCCTTCTCTCCCTCCTCCTGATTGTTTTCCGGCGGTCCCCGGTCTCAGCCGCGTTTGCCGTCACGGCCCTGTGCGGCACCCTCGCCGCGGGACGGCTCCCTCTTCTCGATCCGGATCTTGTCCGGCCGTTCCTCGGGGGGGAGGTGGCTCTTCGCGGGAACGTTTTCCAGGTCCGCCACACCGATACAGGCTGGTCCTGCATCGTGGAAGGGGCCGAGGTATCGTCCCTGGACGGGGTCGAATCGATTCGACCGGGTCGGGTCCTGCTTTCGGTTCGAAACCCGGTCGCCTCCGTATCGTTCCCGGCCGAGCTCCGGGCGACGGGACGACTTTACGCCATTAAGAGCCGGGGGAATCCGGGGGAGATCCCGCGGGAGTGGACCGCGCTTGCGCTTCGCGTCCAGTACCGGTTCTTCACCGATCCTTCCCGCTCCGTCTTTCTTCCGATGCCGGAGGGAAGTGGATGGGGCGTGGGCGTGTTCCAACGCGCCCGGGCCCGGGTGGAGCGGTGGCTTGCCTCGCACGCCGGCGATTCCGACGGCGCCCTGTATCTCCGCGCCGTGGCGACGGGGAATGCCCCCCCATCTTCCCACCCGATGGTAACCCTCCTGCGGAGAACGGGTCTCGGCCACCTGCTGGCCATATCGGGGTTGCACGTTGTCCTCTTCTATTCGGTTCAGTCATTCCTGATCCGGTTTGCCCTGTGGGTCCTTCGCCGCAGGCACGGTGTTCCGGACCTCAACAGGATGGCCGCCCTCCTTTCTCTGCCTGGCTGCTGGTTGTACGCCCTGATGGCCGGGTCCCCTGTTTCTGCGATCCGCGCCGCGGGGATGCTCTCGGTAGTCGTTTTCCTCCGGCATCTCCTGGGGGTTCGCGGATCGGGCGCGGCATGGACGGTCCTTTTCCTGATCACGATCGTGTCCGCGCCGTCGTGTATCGTTTCCCCTTCGTTCCTTCTCTCCTATGGAGCCTCCTTTTTCCTGATCGCCGCCTTCGGGGGGAAAAGAAGAACCGAATCCCGGAAGTTGCCTCTCCTGCGGGTCGCGGCCTTCTGGGCAAGAACCGCGGTGGTCGGATCCGCCATGGCGTTTCTCGGGACGCTACCGGTGTCCGCGGCATTTTTCGGGCGGCTCCCGGCAGGAGCGATCCTGTGGAACACCCTGTTCGTGCCCGTGCTCGGGACCGTCGGCGTGGCCGGTGCGTTTCTCGGCGTAGCGGGGGGCGTATTTTCAGTCGAACTCTTCGGGGCTCCCGTCCGCATCGCCGCCGAATTCCTGAGTTACTCCATCACGTTACTGGCTCGCATTTCCGGGAACGGGTCCTTCTGGTATCCGCTCCCTCCCACCGGGATCGCCGCACCGATTGTCTGTTCCGCGGCGGCGGCCGCAGGTTCCCTCTGGCTCCGCACCCGCGGAAGGGAGCCGTGGCCCTCGGTGGCGATCGCCAGTACCGTATTCCTGGCATGGATCCACGTCCCGTATGCCGCGTTGCCCGACCATCGCCTGACGCTTGCCGCTCTGAACGTAGGGAAGGGAGCGGCGCACGTTCTTTCCTTCCCGGGAGGAGGGCATATGCTGGTCGACTGCGGAAGCGGTCTGCGCGGGAACAAAGGAGAGACCGTCGTTCTCCCCTACCTCAGGAGCAGGGGGATCCGCCGGATCGATGTGCTCGTCCTGACGCACCCCCATGAGGACCATTACGGCGGCGCGGCGGCCGTTCTGTCTTCTGTGCCCGTAGGGGAGATCTGGATTCCCGAGGGGATTCCTCCGGGCGCATTCGGGGGGGCGGTGCAGGAGCTGACCGACCGGGTTCGGTGGAAATCCCGGGGGGACCGGTACCGGTCGGGCGGGGCGGAGGTGATCGTTCACGGGACAGGGAAGCCGGCCGAACGGCGAAAGGCCAACGAACAAAGCCTGGTTCTGGAGATCCGCAACGGGACCTTCTCCGCGTGGCTGCCAGGCGATGTGGAGCTGGGACCTTCCGCCTGGGGGGAGGACTTCCGCACGGGGAAAGGGGCGAAAACGGTCCTCTTCCTGCCGCATCACGGATCGGCCATGGCAAAGCCGGAGGAGTGGATCCGGACGGCGTCCCCAGACGCCGTCATTTCCCAAAATAGCGATTGTTTGATAAAAAAGAATCTGGTACCCTCGGGTTTGTCATTCTTCTTGGAAAATGGGGCGGTTATCATGCGGTCCGACGGGAACATGCTTTTCATCGAGCAAGACAGCCGACCCAACCTCTGGGAACTCCTTTTGCGCTTGCCCTCGGAAAGGTCAGCATCAGGCGGACGCATGAAACTACCCGGCAGATGAAATGGCGAAACAGCGAGTCCTGATCCTCTCCCCCGATTCGAAGTCGATCGACAGCCGGATCCGGGATGCCTCCCTGGCCGGGGTCCATATCACCGTTCACGAGGACTGGGAAAAGGGGATATCCGCCCTCTCCCGGGAGAATTTCTCGGTCATCGTCGCCCGGAAATTCCGAAAATCGCAGTCGGCGGAGGCGTTTGTCCAGGACATCCTGTCGCTCGCCCCCAAGACTCCCCTCATCCTGGTCCTTCCGAAAAAGGGGGGACCCTCCGTTCTCGGAGGGTTGCGGGGTGGCGCGTCGGAGATCCTTTTCGAGGAGAATCTCGAGCGGGAGCTACTTCCGACCCTGGAAAAGTACCTCTTTCTCGGGCATGGACTCCTCCGAAAATTGTCCCTCGACGAGTTGTTCGACTACTGCTTCCCGGTGATCACGACGACCGATATGGACCTGCTCAGCTACACGGTGATCGAGATGTTCAAGGAATCTCTCGGGGCCTCCTTCGGGATCCTGTTCCGTGAGCAGGAGGGGAGGGGCACCGGGTTCTCCGTCCTGGCGACGGCAGGGTTTCCCGACGATTCGATGGCGGGTGTATTCCTTCTGCGGTTCGGCGCGGGAATTACGAAACTCTCCTCGCCCGTCCCCGCCGTGTTCTCCACCGAGAACGTGGCGAATCTCACCCCGGAGGACGAGGTGATACTTGGAGAGAACCGGACGTTCTTCTCCCTCCGTTTCGACCTTTCCCCCGGATCGAGCATGTTCGCCGTTCTCGCCTTGAGGGGGGTGCCCGGCGCGGAAGTGCTCGGAAGCACGGTCCTCAATTTCTTCTATCGCCAGGTCCGGTTCGCCCTCCTCAATGCCGAGCGCGGGACGCATACGCAGAACCTGATCTACATTGACGACCTGACGAAACTCTACAACAGCCGGTATCTCAACGTGGTGCTGGATCGGGAACTGAAACGGTCGGAAAGGTACAGAAATTTCTTCTCGGTCCTGTTCATGGACCTGGATTTCTTCAAGCGCGTGAACGACGCGCACGGGCACCTGGTCGGCACGAGGGTGCTGGTGGAGGCGGGAAGCGTGTTGCGCTCCTGCGTTCGCGAGACGGACACCGTGGTACGGTACGGGGGAGACGAGTTCGTCGTCCTTCTTGTGGAGACACGGGCCGAAGAGGCGATTCTGGTGGCGGAACGGATGCGCAAGATGATCGAGGAGAAGCTGTTCGGCCGGGAGAGTGGCCTCGACATCCGTCTGACGATCTCCATCGGCATCGCGGCCTTCCCGGAGCACGCGACGACGAAGCAGCACCTGCTGAACCTGGCCGACCAGGCGATGTACAGGGGGAAAGACTCCACACGGAACGTGGTCTACCTCGCCCATCCACAGAACGTCCCATGACCATCCCTCCCGTCCGGGGGATGAAGGACATCCTTCCCCCGGCGTCCGCCAAGTGGGTCTCTCTGGAGGCGGCGTTTCGCGATTGCGCGACCCGCTTCGGATTTTCCGAGATCCGTACCCCCGTACTCGAGAAGACCGAACTCTTCGCGCGTTCGGTCGGCGAAACGACCGATATCGTGGAAAAGGAGATGTACACGTTTTCCGACCGTTCCGGGGAGAGCCTCACGATGCGGCCGGAGGGGACCGCTTCGGTCGTGCGGGCGCTGCAAGCCCATCGTGCCGCCCTGGGGGAGTGGCCCGTCCGGTTGTTCTACACCGGGCCGATGTTTCGCCACGAGAGACCCCAGAAGGGCCGGCTCCGCCAGTTCCATCAGTTCGGGGCGGAGATGTTCGGCACCGACTCGCCGCTTGCGGACGCAGAGGTCCTCACGTTCCTCCACCGTTTTCTGAACGAGACGGGACTCCGTGGGATCTCCCTCGAGATCAACTCCCTGGGGGACCCGGACTGCCGTCCCGTCTATCATCGGAAACTGTCGGACTTCCTGTCCTCCCGGGAAGAACGGCTGTGCGATGACTGCCGCCGGCGCCGCGAACAGAATCCCCTCCGCGTGCTGGATTGCAAGGCGGAAGGGTGCATACGCGCGACTGTCGGCGCCCCGTCCGTACTGGACTTCCTCTGTGATCCATGCCGCGCGCACTTCTCGGCGGTGGAAGGGGCGTTGCGTGAATCAGGGATCCCCTTCTCCCGCAACCCGCGCATGGTCCGCGGCCTGGACTACTATCGCCGGACAACGTTTGAATTCATCATCCCCGGCATGGGAGCCCAGAACACGGTTGCCGCGGGAGGGCGCTACGACGGGCTGGCGGAGATCCTGGGGGGAAAAGAACGGATTCCGGCGATCGGATTCGCCATCGGGGTCGAGCGTCTCCTGATGCTCCTCGGGGAGGAGAAGCCCCCGGACCCAGCCCTGGACGTGTACCTCGTCACCCCAGGCAGCCGGTTCCTCCCCGATGCGTTTCGCTGGAAGATGGAGTTGATCGGCATGGGGGTCCGGACCGGGATGGACTACGAGGGCCGCAGTGTCAAGAGCCAGTTCCGCCGCGCGGACAGGGCGGGGGCCCGCTTTGTCGTGGTGTTCGGGGAGTCTGAGGCCGAGCGGGGAAACGTCGTGGTCCGGGACATGGCGAAGGGAGTGCAGGAGGAACTTTCCAAAGACGAAGCGTTCCGGCGGTTTGACCGCCTGGTGGACGACAAGGAGGAGTAGCGGTGGACGTGTTTCTGCCTGAGCACAAGAGGACGATCTATTGCGGGCAGGTGCGCCCCGAGCATATCGGGAAAGAGGTCGTACTTTGCGGCTGGGTGCACCGGCGAAGAGACCACGGGGGACTGGCGTTCGTGGACCTGCGCGACCGGGAAGGGATTGCCCAGATCGTCTTCTCCCCCGACTCCTTTCCCGATGTGCACGAAAAGGGCGACGCCCTTCGTGCCGAGTACGTCCTTTCGGTGCGCGGCACGGTGCGCAGGCGTCCCGACGGGACGGAGAACCGGAACCTGCCCACCGGAGAGGTCGAGGTGGTCGCGTCCTCCGTTGCTATCCTCAACGAATCGAAGGCCATTCCGTTCGCCCTCGAGGACGATACCGATGTTGCGGAAAATGTCCGGCTCAGGTACCGATACCTCGACCTGCGGCGTCTCTCTGTCCAGAAAGCCTTCCGCCGGCGCTCCCTTCTGGCCCGGTCCACACGGGACTACCTCTTCGAAAACGGATTTCTCGTGGTGGAGACTCCCGTGCTCACCAAGAGTTCGCCGGAAGGAGCGCGGGACTATCTGGTCCCTTCGCGGGTTTCGCCCGGGATGTTCTTCGCGCTCCCTCAATCCCCGCAGCTCTTCAAGCAGATCCTTATGGTCGCCGGGTACGACCGCTACGCCCAGATCGTGAAGTGTTTCCGGGATGAGGACCTTCGGGCAGACCGGCAGCCGGAGTTCACCCAGATCGATGTCGAGATGTCCTTCATCGACAGGGAGGATATCTTTCAGATGATGGAGGGTCTCATGGCCCGGGTGTTCCGGGACGTGCTCGGGGTCGATATTCCTCTCCCCTTTCCCCGGATGGGATACCGGGAGGCGATGGACCGGTTCGGGGCGGACAAGCCCGACACCCGCTTCGGCCTCGAGATCACCGACTATACGAAGGAACTCGGGGATACCGGTTTCCGCGTGTTCGCCGACATTGTGGCGAAAGGAGGGGTGATCCGGGGGATCACCGTGCCGGGGTTCGGCGAAGCCAGCCGTTCCGAACTGGCGGCACTGGAGGAGGTTGCGAAGGTCGGCGGTGCGCGGGGGCTTTCCTGGTGGAAGGTTTCCGAATCAGGCCTCGCCTCGCCGATCGCGAAGCATTTCCGGAGCGACCAGCACGAGTCGCTCCTTGCCAGGAGCGGCGCCAGGCCCGGGGATCTCGTACTGCTGGTGGCGGACGAGTATCGCATCGCCTGCGACTCCCTCGCACGCCTTCGGCTGCACATAGGCGAGAAAACCGGCCTCATCGACCGGTCCCGTCACGAATTCCTCTGGGTAACCGATTTTCCTCTGCTGGAGTGGGATCCGGAGGAGCGCCGGTACGTGGCGATGCACCATCCCTTCACGGCGCCGCTGGACGAAGACCTCCCCCTCCTGGACACCGATCCGGGAAAAGCCCGGGCGAAGGCGTACGACCTGGTGCTGAACGGGGCGGAGATCGGGGGAGGGAGCATCCGTATCCACCGGCGGGACGTGCAGTCGAAGATGTTCGAACTATTGAGCATCGGGCCGGAGGATGCGACCAGGAAATTCGGGTTCCTTTTGGAGGCGCTGGAGTACGGGGCGCCTCCGCACGGGGGGATCGCCTTCGGGCTGGACCGGCTCGCGATGATACTTACGGGGGCGAAATCCCTGCGGGACGTGATCGCCTTCCCGAAGACCCAGAAGGCCACCTGTCTGATGACCGACGCCCCCTCCCCGGTCGACCCGAAACAGCTGCGGGAACTGCACATCCGGGTGACGGCGCCGGAAAATAAATAACCCCGGGGGGCGAGAGAAGCCCCCCGGGGTAGTGTCATGCCAAATCAGCGAATGTCGAAGACCGCCCGGCGGTTCTTCGCCCACGCCGCCTCGTTGTGGCCCGGATCCGCCGGTTTTTCCTCCCCGTAGGAGATCGTGGAGAGCCGGCTCCCGTCGATGCCGAGATTCACCAGGTATTTCTTCGTCGAGTCCGCCCGGCGCTGGCCGAGAGCCAAGTTGTACTCAGGGGTGCCGCGCTCGTCGCAGTGTCCCTCGATCTGAACCTTCGCACCGGGGTTCTTCTTCATGAACGCGGCAACCTCTCGCAACACCGGCTTCGCGTCGTCCCGGATGAACGACTTGTCGTAGTCGAAATGGATGTTCTCCAGCATCGACATGGCCGCGGGCTGCATGACGTTCACCGTTGCGGAGGAGGTTGCCGTCCCGCCTGCCCCCTTCGCGGTGATTGCGTACGTGATAGTCGCGGGCGGGCACACCTGCCGGTTGCCGCTGGTTCCCACGTCACCGATTCCCTGATCGATCGTCGCGCCGGTGGCTTCGGTCGACGACCACGTAAGGACGGCGCATGCCCCTTTCTCGATTGTGCCCGGCTCGGTGGTCAGGGTTACCGTCGGGGCCGCGGCCATGGCGAGCGGTTTGGGCGTCATCTTTTCCATGCACGGGCCGATCAGCGCGATGAGGTCGTCCGCGGTCTTGTCCGCCGCCGCAAAATACGCCGCGATCTCGGCATCGTTATAATGACCCTCCCTCGCCTCGTGACGCGCATGGGCGAGCGTGGCTTGTGCTGCCGCAAGCTCTTTCGGGTTGCAGTTTTTTACCCCCATTTTTTCCGCCCGGGCGATCTTGGCTTCGATCGCGTCGCCGCGGTCCATGTCACTCTTGGTCATTCCCCGCTTGGCGCAGCCGGTGGCGAAGGCGACCGCAAGAACGAGCAACGAAAAGAGAATCAGATTCCGGTTCCTCATTTTGCCCCTCCCCCCGCCTTCTTGAGTGCCTCGGCGGAAAACTTCTCGGATGTTTCCGAAAATTCGCGTACCCCGACGCGGTCGCCCTCTTCCTTCTCGTGCTCCGCAAGACCGAGATACGATTCGGCGCTGTAATATTCGTAAGGAGCCTTGGTCTCCGCGCCGGCAGCACTTGCTTTGTCGAAGGATGTGCGGGCGTTCTTAAGCGCCGTCGCGGAGGAACATCCGGCGGCCAAGCCGGCGGTAAATACCACGGCAAGAGTCAGTGCCCAGCGTCGTTTCATGAAATTCCTCCTGTCGTCTTGTGGTTGTTCGGGGAAAACCCGGTCATGGATGCAATATTGTGGACGTTTTTTATGACATACCCGTCCGATCGGTTCATATATAATTGCTTCGATGCCTCTCCCCAAGGAACTGTTTCAACCGAATTCCGTTGCCGTA
>JBAVJZ010000176.1:0-14251 GCA_049688015.1 Candidatus Deferrimicrobiaceae bacterium
TGCCTGGGCTTCGATCCCGATCCGGCCCTGGTCGCCCGGGCAGAGGCGAAGCTTGCCCCGTTTCCCGGGGCGTGCGTGGAGACCGGCGGGTTTGCGGACGTCGCCCGCATCGTCTCCCCGCCGGCCGACCTCATCCTCTGCCTGGGCAATTCGCTGGTCCACGTTCCGCAGGAGGAGGCGGCACGCTTTCTCCGGGACGCCGCCGGGGCGATCACGGGGGGAGGGGAGATTCTGCTCCAGATCCTCAACTACGAGCGTCTGCTTCTCGGGAAGGTAACGACGCTGCCCCTCATGCAGGCGGAGGAGGGTGCGATCGAATTCCGCCGGGGCTACGTGTGGGAGGGGGACCGGCAGGTGCGGTTCCAGACGGTGCTCCGGATTTCCGAGGGGGCCCAGCCCCGGATCGTGAGGAACGACATTCCCCTGTACCCGATCTATCCCGATGAGCTTTGGGATATGCTGGAGAGGGCCGGGTTCTCCGGGATCCGTTTTTTCGGGGATTTCGCCGGATCGGATTTTTCAACGGAATCGGACGCCCTCGTGTGCCAGGCGGGGAAACGGTAACGTGGATTTTTCCCGGGTGATTGCGGCGCGGCGGAGCCTGCGGGCATTCTCGGACAGGCCCGTGGAGCCGGAGAAGATCGAGCGGATGATCGAAGCGGCCCGCTGGTCTCCCTCCTGCGCGAACCGGCAGCCGTGGCGGTTCGTGATCGTGGACAGGGAATCGCCGGCGAGAGCATCCCTGGAAGAAGCGCTCGATCCGGGGAACGCCTGGGCGAAGCGGGCGCCGGTCCTGATCGTGACAGGGGCGCGCAAGGCCGATGGCGCCGTCGTGGAGAGCCGGGAATATTTCCTGCACGACACGGGACTGGCCACGATGAGCCTTATCCACCGGGCGGTGGACCAAGGGCTCCTTGTCCACCCGATGGCGGGGTGGAAAGAGGCACTCGTGACAGCAGCGCTTCGCCTGCCGGACGATTTCCGTCCCATCGCCGTAATCGCCGTGGGGTATGCGGGGAAGCACGAGGACGTGGACGAGGAGACCCGGAGGAAGGACGAGAAGCCCCGCACCCGGAAGGAAACGGGCAAGATCGCCTTCCGGGGCCGCTTCGGCGATCCGCTCGCCGCTTCCCTTCCGTCCGCCCCCGCAAAGGAGTTCGAAACCGACATCCCCTTGCGGTTCGGGGACATCGACGCGATGGGGCACGTCAACAACGCGGTGACGATGACGCTCTTCGAGCTGGGAAGGGCGAAGTTCTTCGCCGGGGTGATGGGGGTGAGGAGGATCGAGGACTTCGAGTTCATTCTGGCGGAGGCCACCGTGCGGTACCGACTCCCGATCCTGCTTCAGGACCACGTGCGGGTTCGCATGCATATAACCGACGTCACGCGAAGTTCCTTCCGGTTCCGGGCCGAGCTGTTCGATCCCCGCGACGGGCGGGTCTACACGGAGGCGGAGACGGTCCAGGTGATGTACGACTACCGGAAAGGCCGCGTCAAGCCTGTCCCTCCCGAATTCCTGGAAAAGGTGCGCGACTATATCGGCAGGTGAAGACGCCATCGGACGGAGCGGATAAACAGGATTGCCGACAGTCGGTGTCCGGACGGCGTTTGTCTGTCGGGCGGAAAGAGCCGCGCGAGAAAAGTCTTCGGTTGAAAACCGAACTGCCGATTCATTATAATGACCGCCGATCAGCACCAGGGCATGGTACTTGGCCCATGGGCTTTTTTTTCCAACGCATTCCCAATTCCATGTTTTTTCGGGAGGTCGCTGATGCCGAGAGCCGCGAAACGGTATGTTTATTTTTTTGGGGACGGAAAGGCCGACGGAACGGGAAAGATGAGGGACCTGCTGGGCGGAAAGGGGGCGGGCCTGGCGAATATGGTGAACCTGAAGATCCCCGTTCCCGCCGGATTCACCATCACCACGGAGGCGTGCAACACGTACTTCGGGAACGGGAAGAAATATCCACCCGGCATGTGGGACCAGGTTCTGGCCAACCTGAAGAAGGTGGAGAAGGCGATGGGGACGAAGTTCGGGGATGCGGGAAATCCTCTCCTCCTTTCCGTCCGTTCGGGATCGAAATTCTCCATGCCCGGGATGATGGACACGGTGCTGAACCTCGGACTCAATGACACGACGCTTAAGGCTCTCGTCGCGAAGACGGGAAACGAGCGTTTCGCTCTCGACACCTACCGGAGACTGATCACTATGTTCGGAAGCACCGTCATGGGGGTCGACCGGCAGCTCTTCGAAAAGGTTCTGGAAGCGAAGAAGGCGAGCAGGAAGGTCCGTCTTGACACGGATCTGACCGTGGAGGATTTACGGGACCTCGTCGGGAAGTTCCAGAGAGTCTTCGAGAAGGAAACCGGGAAACGTTTCCCGAAGGACCCTCTCCAGCAGCTCAAGCTCGCCATCAATGCCGTGTTCGACTCCTGGTTCGCCGACAGGGCGGTCACCTACAGAAAGCTCAACAATATTTCCCAGGATCTCGGAACGGCGTGCAACGTCCAGGCCATGGTCTTCGGGAATATGGGAGAGAACTCGGGCACCGGCGTCGGCTTTACCCGGGACCCCTCCACAGGCCAGAAGAAATTCTTCGCCGAATACCTCACCAATGCGCAGGGGGAGGACGTCGTGGCGGGGATCAGGACGCCACTTCACATCGATGAACTGAAGAGAAAAATTCCCGCCGCGTACAACGAACTGGAAAAGATCTACCGGAAGCTGGAGAAGCACTACAAGGACATGCTGGACATCGAGTTCACCATACAGGACGGCAAGCTCTACATGCTCCAGACCCGGGTCGGAAAGCGGACGGCCGCCGCATCCCTGCAGATCGCCATCGACATGGTCAGGGAAAAGCTGATCGACAGGAAAACGGCCATCATGCGGATCGACCCCGGCCAGCTGGATACGCTCATGCATCCGTCCTTTGACCCGAAGGTTCCCGTCAAGGTCATCGGCAAGGGTCTTCCCGCATCGCCCGGCGCCGCGGTCGGCACGGTCGTGTTCTCCGCGGAAGACGCCGAACAACGGGCCGAAAGGGGAGAAAAGGTGATCCTGGTGAGAACCGAGACCTCACCCGAAGATATCGGGGGCATGGATGCGGCCCAGGGGATTCTCACTGCCCGGGGAGGGATGACGTCCCATGCGGCCGTTGTGGCAAGGGGGATGGGCAAGTGCTGTGTCGCCGGCTGCTCCGCGCTCAACATCAACGAAAAGAAGAAGACCATGACCCTGGAGCCGCACACCCTGAAGGAGGGCGATACCATCACCCTCAACGGGACCACGGGGGAAGTCATCCTGGGGAAGGTTCCCCTCGTGGAACCGGAACTCACGGAGAATTTTCACACCATCATGAAATGGGCCGACGAGGCAAGGGAGCTCGGGATCAGAGCCAACGCTGATACGCCGGCCGATGCCCGCATGGCGCTCAAATTCGGTGCGGAAGGGATCGGACTCGTGCGCACGGAGCACATGTTCTTCGAGGCGGAGAGGGTGCAGGCGGTGCGCGAAATGATCCTGGCAGACGACACGGAAGGGAGGAAAAAGGCCCTCAAGAAGATCCTCCCCATGCAACGAAAGGATTTCATCGCGATCTTCAAGGTGATGGACGGGTTGCCGGTGACCATCCGTCTCCTCGATCCGCCGTTGCACGAATTCCTGCCGAAAACCGATGAGGAACTGAGGGCGATCGCCAAGGATCTGGGCGTCCCCTTCCAGAAACTGCAGGCGCGCAACAAGGCGCTGCACGAGTTCAACCCCATGCTGGGGCACAGAGGATGCCGTCTCGGCATCACGTACCCGGAAATCTCGGAGATGCAGGTCCAGGCCATCATGGAGGCCGCCTGTCAGGTGGCCAAGCAGAAGATCAAGGCTATCCCCGAGATCATGATTCCGCTCATCGCCGACGTGAAGGAATTTCGCATGATGCGCGAGTTGACGGTGAGGGTCGCCGAAGCGGTGCAGAAGCGGTACGGGGTCAAGGTCCGCTACGATGTGGGGACCATGATCGAAATCGCCCGGGCGGCCCTGCTGGCCCACGAGATTGCGCCGGAAGCCGACTTCTATTCCTTCGGCACCAACGATCTGACCCAGACGACGTACGGTCTGTCGCGGGACGATGCGGGAAGGTTCCTGCCCTACTACGTGGCGCACGGGATCTTCGAGGATGATCCCTTCATCACCATCGACCGGAAGGGCGTCGGTCTCCTCATGAGGATGGCCATCACAAACAGCCGGAAGATCAAGAAGGGGATGAAGATGGGGATCTGCGGGGAGCAGGTGGATCCCCGGTCGGTCGAGTTCTGCGACGAGATCGGACTAACCTATGTTAGCGGCTCCCCGTTCCGGTTGCCGGTGGCCCGTCTTGCGGCAGCCCAGACGACGATCGCGAAAAAGAGGAAAAAGGGCGCGTCCCTGTCGTCGGTGTAAGCGAAAACGAACAGGGCTCCCTCCGGTTTCGGGAGGGAGCCCTTGTTTACCCCTTCTGTCCCGCACGACCCTACCACCCCATGGCATAGCCGGTATCCAGGCGCGCCGTCGCCACGCCGTAGAGCACTCCGCTGTCGGCATCGAACCGTATGCCGAGAACCCGTCCGTGGCTCCACTCCCCGCCGACTTCCACCGTATGCCCCTTTCCACGAAGGGCGGCAATCGTCGACTCGGGGATGCGGCTCTCCAGGTGCATGATCCCCGGTTGCGCGCTGTGCGGGTGGAAGGATGCGGGAAAATGGCTCGTGTGGAACGTGGGCGCGTCGACGGCGACCTGCATGTTCATGCGGAAATCGACGCAGTTTATGAAGAACTGGAGCGACCACTGGTCTTGCTGGTCCGCCCCCGGTGTCCCGAGCGCCATGAACGGCCTGCCGTCCTTCAGCACAATCGTGGGAGTGAGGGTGGTGCGGGGACGTTTGCCGGGCGACAAGGCATTGGCGTGGCCTTTGTCCAGGTAGAACATCTGCATGCGGGTTCCGAGGGGAAACCCCAGGCCCTCGATGACCGGCGAACTTCGGAACCATCCTCCGCTGGGCGTGGCGGACATCATGTTCCCCCACTGGTCCGCCGCATCCAGATGGGTGGTGTCTCCCTTGTGGATGTCCAGGCCTCCCTTCCTTTCCCTGGGCTTTACCGGCGGGGCGTTGCCGGGTCGCAGTTCCA
Organism: Candidatus Deferrimicrobiaceae bacterium; assembly: GCA_049688015.1. Lineage (GTDB taxonomy): Bacteria > Desulfobacterota > Deferrimicrobia > Deferrimicrobiales > Deferrimicrobiaceae > CSP1-8. Next base: position 5,165 of record JBAVJZ010000176.1, read on the forward strand.
GGGATGCGCATTCCGGGTCGATCAGCGTGCGGCGCTTTGCCGCGTACGCCTTGGAAAGAAGGATGTCGAGGGGAACGTCGACGAAGTCCGGGTCGCCGTAATATTTTTCCCGGTCCGCGAACGCAAGTTTGGCCGTTTCGATCAGGAGGTGGATGTATTCGGGGGAGTTGTGTCCCAGGGAGGCCAGGTCGAACCCTTCCAGGATGGTCAACTGCTGCAGGAAGACCGGTCCCTGCGACCAGGGGCCGCATTTGAAGACGTCGTACCCCCGGTAGTTCGCCGTTACCGGGTCTTCGACCCGGGTTGCGTAGCGAGACAGGTCCTCCTTCGCGATCAGCCCGCCGTGAAGCGTTCCCGTGGAGTCGGGGAGTCGGCTTTCGGTGATGAACGTGATGATCCGCTTCGCGATCTCTCCCTTGTAGAAGACGTCGTGAGCGGCCTGGAGCGCTTCCCGACGGCCTCTTCGTCTCTCCCGGGATTCCGCCTCCACGAGCATTGCAAACATCCCGGCAAGGTCCTTTTGGACATAGATCTCCCCCACGGCCGGAACCCGTCCGTCGGGGAGATAGGCCCGGGCCGAGCTCGGCCATTTCTCCAGGAACTGCTCCTTGCTCCGCTCGAAGGCGGACGCAAGCCTTCCGAACATGGGGAATCCCCGTTCCGCCAGGTCCATGGCAGGCGAAAGGACCTGCGCAAGTCGCATGGTCCCGAAGCGGGACAGGGCTGCGATCCAGGTCGAGACCGCGTCGGGAACGGCGGCGGCCAGCAATCCATCACCGGGAATGGTCTCGATCCCGTACTTCCGGAACCACTCGATGGTCGCCCTTTGCGGGGCGGGTCCCTGACCGGAGAGGCTTACTACACGTTTCTCGTCCGCCAGGTAGATCAGGATGGGAACTTCGCCGCCGATGCCGTAAATGTACGGCTCCAGGACGGCCAGGGCGAACCCCATCGCCACGCCGGCGTCCACGGCATTCCCGCCCTCCTCGAGAATGTGCAGTCCGATCCTGCTCGCAAGATAATGCCCGGAGGTGACCATTCCATGCGTGCCCATGATGACGGGGCGGGTGGTGAACACCCCCGTATCGGGACCGGCCAGGATGGAGAGCATATCTCTGGAGTCGGTTGACATCACGCGCACCTTCCTTGGACGTCGCGGTTCACGGCTGCCCTTCAAAAGGTCAGGACTGGCGAAGCCTGTCCCGTAAGGCCTTCAGCTGGACATCGAGGCGTTTCGGGAGATGGCTGCCGAACTGGTCGTAGAAGACTTCGATATCGAAGTATTCGGACTTCCAGACATCCGGGTCGAGCCGGAAAAGCTCCTCCATGTCTGCAGGAGGGATGGACAGGCCCGAAAGATCGAGGTCCCCTTCCTCCGGCATCAGGCCGATGAACGTTTCCCTTGCCCCGACCTTGCCGTCGACCCTGTCGCACATCCATTTGAGGACCCGGCTGTTTTCGCCGAAGCCCGGCCACAACCAGCGTCCGTCGTTCCCCCTGCGGAACCAGTTGACGTAGAAGACCCGGGGGGCCTTTTCCCCCAGCCTGACCCCCATCTCGAGCCAGTGCTGGAAGTAGTCTCCCATGTTGTATCCGCAGAAGGGCTTCATGGCGAAGGGGTCACGGCGCACCCGGGGGACCTTGTCGAGGATGGCTGCGGTGCTTTCCGAGGAGGCCGAGGAACCCAGGAAGACTCCATGGTCCCAATTGAATGCCTCGAAGACCAGGGGCACCGCTGCGGACCGGCGCCCGCCGAAAAGAAAGATGTCGATCGGGATCCCTTCGGGATCCTCCCAGTCACGGATGGCGCTCGGGCACTGGCCGATGTGGGCGGTGAAGCGGGCGTTGGGGTGGGCCGCAGGTTCTTCCTCGTCCGGCGTCCAGTCCCAACCCTTCCAGTCGACGAGATGGGACGGAACCGGCCCGTCCATCCCTTCCCACCAGACATCTCCGTCGTCGGTCAGGGCGCAGTTCGTGAAGATGATGTTCTCCTTCAGCATCTCTGCCGCGACCGGGTTGGATCCGTAGGAAGTGCCCGGGGCCACGCCGAAGAGGCCCGTCTCCGGGTTGATGGCATGCAGTCGGCCGTCCGGACGGATTTTCATCCAGCAGATGTCGTCGCCGATGGTTTCTGCCGTCCAGCCGGGGATGGTCGGCTTGATCATCGCCAGGTTGGTTTTTCCGCACGCGGAAGGGAAGGCGGCGGCGATGTGGTACTTCCGTCCCTCGGGGCTTACGAGGCGAAGGATCAGCATGTGCTCGGCCAGCCAGCCTTCCCGCCGGGCGATCGCCGAGGCGATGCGCAGGCTGAGACACTTCTTGCCCAGCAGGGCGTTCCCTCCGTAGCCGGATCCGTAGGACCAGATCAGGTTTTCCCGGGGAAAATGGCTGATGTACTTGTCTTCTATGGGTGCGCAGGGCCAGTGGACGTCATGCTGCCCCGGCTCCAGGGGGGACCCCACGGAATGCAGACAGGGGATGAACTCTCCCTCGGTGCCAAGCGCCTCCAGAACCCGGGAGCCGACCCGGGTCATGAGGTGCATGTTGCAGACCACGTAGGGGCTGTCCGAGATCTGCACGCCGATCTTGGCCAGAGGCGATCCGATGGGTCCCATGGAGAAGGGGATGACGTACATCGTGCGCCCCCTCATGCAGCCGTCGTACAGGCCCTTCATGGTGGTTTTCAGCTCGACAGTATCGATCCAGTTGTTGGTGGGGCCGGCCTCCTCCGCGGTAGGGGTGCTGAGGTAGGTGCGCGCCTCGATCCGGGCGACGTCGCTGGGATCGGACCGGAAGAGGAAGCTGTTCGGCCGCTTCGGAAGCGGGGTGGCGGTTCCGCTTTCCACCATCATCGTCATCAATCGGTCGTACTCTTCCCTGGAGCCGTCGGCCCAGGAGATCCGGTCGGGCCGGCACATGGCCGCAACTTCCTCGACCCAGCGCGTAAGCCCGGCGTGTCTGCATGTCATCGTCATAGGATCATCCCCCCGTCGGATTTCTTGTCGCGTGCTGTCCCTTCAGGGATGCGCGTTTCCGGCGAATCCCGGGACTACCGTTAAGAAACTGGTTTCCCAAATCCATGCCCTGGCGATCGTGAACGACGCCGGTTGGAAAAAAATTATGGGACCGTCAGGAGGAGGGCAGGACACGTCCCGCCGGAGTCCGGAAAAGGATTCCGGGAAAAAGCTACCCGTGATGAACCATGGGCAACCGGCAACCGATCACGAATCGCCGTGAGCACTTGCCCGTGCGTATCGGCAACGGCGGATTCACGGGAAAGAACCGGATGCTTTTAGCTTGGTCCTCCGCAATAGTGGGTCAGAACAGCGTACCGTGACTGCGACATGATCTTCGTCGCGACGGTTCCGAACAAGGCCCCCATGGCCCCCGGGTTGCCATGCGTCGAGATGAAAATGAGGTCGCAGCCTTTTTCCTTGGCCACTTTGAGGATGCCGTCCACAGGAGATTTTTCCGTAACCTGAACCGTCTCGCACGGCACACCCACCTCGTTGCACATCTTTTCCGCCACCTCGAGCGCCTTGGTCCCCAGTTCCTTACGGGACTCCTCCAGGTGCGACATGTCATCCTGGAGTCTCTTGGCGTCCGAGCGGGCCGATAACGATTCGACCGAATACACCTCCAGGATTTCACGGGCGCTGAGCTTACCCGTGACATGGACCGCCGTGATTTTTGCGTTCAGTTCTTTGGCCAGGAGAATCCCGTGGCAGGTACCGTACGCGCATTTCCCCAACCCATCTGTCGGCAAGAGGATGTTCTTGTACATGCGTTCTCCTTCGTCTGCACCCGGCCGGTATTCCCGGGTCTCGAGATGTGATTGAGTGCCGATTGTGAAGGAATTGGAAACGCATGTCAAGAGAGAGGTGTTGTGCGAATGTTCTTCGTAAGAGCGTTGACGAATCGGAAAGGGGAGCCGGGTATTCGCGTCATTTCCTCCGGCGAGTGTATTTGGCATTACGAATACGGGGGGAGAAAATTGTCTCGACATCGCTTCCGGGAGATGTATACTGTACACCTTAACCCCTCAAGAAATATGGTTATTGCGGATCACTCGTATTTTCCCTTGACAGGGAGTCGCAGTTAAACATATCCTCTGGTCTGACCATCAGTCCTAACGCTGGTCAGACCACCCAACAACCGGCCCAATATCAATGGTTAGAACGGTAAGGTGATGAAGACGCAGGTGAAACGAAAAGAAGAGTTCTCGCTGCGCGTAGTCAAAGCTTTTATCGAGGATGAGGGCAAGGGCCTTGCCCGCGTTGATGAGGATGTCATGAAGAGTCTGGGGGCCGTCCCCGGCGACGCGGTCATGATTACCGGCCGCCGGTCCACAGTCGCCCGCATTGCCCAGACCACCGCTCATTACTCCGGACAGAACCTGGTTCAGGTAGACGGCATCACGAGGGACAACGCCCAGGTATCGGTGGACGAATGGTGCACCGTCCAGAAAGTCCCGTTCAAGCAGGCCGACACCTTGATCCTCACCCCTGCCGATCCCCGCAGGCCTATCCCCAAAGATGCCGAGATCCGTCACATCATTCAACTTCTTGCAGGAATCCACGTGGTCGTCGGAGACAAACTCCAGATCGCACTCTTCGGAACCACGCCGCAGTTCTTCATCGTGGAGGGAGCGAGCCCGAGAGGGGCCCTCCGGATCACTCCCCATACGACGATAACCTTCCGGGCTTCCGATTTTTCCTATGAAAAGGCGTTCCGGGCAACGTACGAGGACATCGGGGGGCTGGAACACGAGCTTCGCAGTGTTCGGGAGATGATCGAGCTTCCCCTGAAGTTTCCCGAACTTTTCACCACGCTCGGGATCGATCCCCCGCGGGGGGTTCTCCTTTCCGGACCGCCGGGAACGGGAAAGACCCTCATCGCAAGAGCCATTTCCAACGAGGTCCGGGCCCATTTCATCCACGTCAACGGCCCCGAAGTCATCCACAAGTTCTACGGGGAGAGCGAGGCGAAACTCAGGATGGTCTTCGAGGAGGCCCGCAAGAACGCTCCCAGCATCATTTTCCTCGATGAGATGGACGCTCTCGCCCCGAGGAGGGCGCATGTCGTCGGGGATGTGGAAAAGCGTGTGGTGGCGCAGCTTCTTGCCCTGATGGATGGTCTCGTCGCCCGGGGAGAGATCGTGATCATCGGCGCCACGAACATGCCGGAACTGGTCGATCCGGCTCTTCGCCGTCCCGGGCGTTTCGACCGCGAAATCACCATCGGCGTTCCGAACCGGGCGGATCGTCTCCAGATCCTGAAAATCCATTCCCGCAAGATGCCGCTCGCGGCGGATGTGGACCTTGTTCGTCTGGCGGAAATCACCCATGGGTACGTCGGGGCGGACCTCGCCGCCCTCTGCTCGGAGGCAGGCATGGCGACACTGCGTCGCATCATGCCCGGGATCAAGTTCGAAGTGGATGCGAAACCCAGCCTGCCGGAGGATGCGAAAATCGAGGTTACCGCGGAAGATTTTCTGACCGCGTTCAAGTCGGTCGAGCCCACCTCGACCCGGGAGTTCATGAGCGAGAGGCCTCGCATCTCCTTCAAGGATGTGGGGGGATTGCATGAGATAAAGCAGAAACTCCTGTCCCTCATCCGGCTCCCCTTGCTCGGTCTGCCCGTCTTCTCCCAATCCCGCGTGGGCCCCCCCAAGGGCGTTCTCTTCACGGGCCCCTCAGGTACGGGGAAAACCCTGGTGGCGAGGGCTCTTGCAGGGGAGACGGGGATGACCCTTATCTCCGTCGATCCTCCCACCCTTCTGTCGAAGTGGGTGGGGGAATCGGAAAAGGGCTTGCGGGAAGTCTTCAAGCGGGCCAAGCAGGTATCCCCGTGCATCGTGCTCATCGACGAGGTCGAAGCCATCGCCCCGGCCCGGACCGCGGAAGATTCCGGCCGTATCTCCCAGAGGATCGTCAGCCAGCTCTTCCGGGAGCTCGATGATCTCCAGAGTTCATTGGGGATCGTGGTCATCGCCACCACCAACCGCGTGGACCTGATGGAGCCGGCGCTGCTCAGGTCCGGGCGCTTCGATTACGCCATCGAATTTCCTCTTCCCGCCAGAGAGGACAGGATCGAGATACTGAAAATGTTCATGCAGAAACTTCCCTTGGATTCCCGGATCGACATCGAAATCCTCGCCGACATGAGCGATGGGTGGACGGGGGCGGATATCGAGGCCATGTGCAAGAAGGCGGTCCTGCTGGCAATGGAAGAATGCCTGCAAAAAGATGAGCGCCCCGATTTTTCACGCTGCAAGATTACCTCGCGGCATTTCGAGCAGGCAATCGAACTGGGGACCTCCACGACGGTCCACTCCGGGGTGGTGAGGCACTGAATCCTCAAGTTGTATCGGGGGGAAGAGTGCAGGAAAAACTGAAATTGTTCAAGCCGGTCAAAAAAACCAGGGTCTACGAGGAAATCGTTGTCAAGGTCAAGGAAATGATCGAGCAGGGCAAGCTCAAATCGGGAGACCAGCTCCCCGGGGAACGGGAGCTTTCCGAGGTGTTCCGCGTGAGCCGGTCCTCCGTTCGGGAAGCGCTCCGCTCCCTGGAGAGCAAGGGATATCTCGAAAGCCGCCAGGGCGACGGGACGTACATCGCCAGTCAGTCCGAAGAGTCCCTGGTCAGCACCCTGGCTTCCGTCATCTCTTCGGAGAAGGTCAGCCAGATGGAGCTTTTCGAGATGCGGCGGCTGATCGAACCCCAGCTTGCCTACCTCGCCGCGGAACGGGCCAACGAGGAAGAGATTACCCAGATGGAAGAAGCCCTGGTTCTGCAGGAACAGGCGATCGCCAGAGGGGAAACGGGAACGGAGGTTGACAAGGCGTTTCATTACATCATGGCAAAAGCGACGAAAAACAAGGTTCTTCTCCGCCTTGCCGACCACATGAGGGATCTTCTTGCGGAAAGTCGGGACAAGTACCTTCAGGTGGAGGGAAGACCGGATAAGTCCATAGCGCGTCACAGACAGGTGCTTGACGCGATCAAGGCGAGGGACGCAGAGCTCGCCGCGCAAGTCATGCTCGACCACGTGCTCGATATCGAGAGCTGTCTGTTCGCGGGAGATTATCTTCAGGAAAGGGGGGATGCACCGGCGTAGACGTAAAAAGGGGGGCGGTTTCGGAAAGCCGTTCTTCATCGTAGGGCAGTGATGGACCGTTGTTTCCAGTAGAAAAAAAGGAGGAAAGACGCGATGTCTAATGTCTCAACAGCAAAAGCTGCTCAAGACCTATACGAAATCACAATCTGGTGCAGCGGAGTTACCCAGGACATGGAAGGAAGGCACCTGTCGCTCCTTCTTGCCAACTCCGCGAGCAAGGACGGCAAGCACACGCAGGCATGGGACAACTACGCGGACCTGCCGGACCGGGTCGGCGTTCCCCTGCGGAAGTACACGCGCATCTGCGACGAAGAGATCGAGATGCGGTACCTCTATGAAAATGCCGCACCGAACATGTCCATCGTCATGAACGACGTGATCATCAAGGGGATCGACGTCCTGAGAGGCATGCAGAAGGGCGGGGTGCTCGTCGTCAACACCAAGAGGCCGGTGGACGAGATCCTCAAGCTGATCCCCAACAAGGATCTGCTCAGCGCCATCGTTACCGTGGATGCCACCGGCATCGCGGGCGGATCCGGCCTGGAGAGCCTCGACTTCATGGGTTCGGAGGGCGGCGTGGAAGCGACTGCCGTCGGAGCCGGGCTGTCGGCGCCGCTGGTCGGCGCGGCCGCGAAAGTGTGCGACAAGATCAAACTGGATAGTCTCGTTGCGGTTGCGGCGAACAAGGCCGGCGTGAAAGAGGGCAACAAGCAGGCAGTAGTAAAAACTCTATAAGTCCTGGAAGGAGAAGGTTATGAGCAAAAAGTACAACGAAAACTTCAATATTCCGAAGCACCTCGAGGTCCCCATGGGCGCGGTTATCCCGGCGCCCGTGAAGGAACAACCGGCGATGAAGACCGGCAACTGGCGGACCGAGCGTCCCGTCATCGATCACGAGAAGTGCACCCTGTGCCTGAACTGCTTCGCTTACTGCCCGGACTCGAGCTGGCACCTTGATGAAAAGGGCGAAAGGATGGTCTGGAACCCGATCTACTGCAAGGGCTGTCGGATCTGTGTCGAGGTATGCCCGGCCGATGCTCTCCGCAACGAAAACGAGATGGATTTCAAAGGCGGCGTGGCCCGTCTGGATAAACCCTACTAGAGATAAAGAGGAGGTATTTTACAATGGCAAAAGAAACAGTCATGGCGGGTTGTTCCGCCGCCGCGCACGCCGCCAAGGCCGCAAGGGTCGAGGTGATCAGCTCCTACCCGATCCGTCCGTACACCGGCATTATGATGGAGCTGTCGAAACTGGTCGCCAACGGGGACCTCGACGCAGAATTCGTTCATGGAGAGGGCGAGCATGCCCAGGTCTCCATCGCGCTGGGCGCTTCCGCCTCCGGGGCGAGGGCGTATACCGGGAGCTCCGGCGTCGGCGTGACCTACGCCATGGAAGTCTACTCCCCGACCGCCGGCGGGCGCTATCCCCTTCAGATGGCGATCGCCGACCGCGCCCTGGATCCTCCCGGGGACTTCGGTTCCGAGCACACCGACGTCATGAGCGCCCGGGACCAGGGATGGATCATGGGCTGGGCGGAGACGCCCCAGGAAGTCTTCGACAACACCATCATGTTTTACAAGATCGGCGAAGACTCGACGGTGATGCTTCCCCAGTTCTGCTGCCAGGACGGCTACTTCGTCTCCCACATCCCGGGCAAGGTTTCCATCCCGGAACAGTCCCAGGTGGACGAGTACCTGCCTGCCTACAAGCCGCACCTTCCGCTCGATCCGACGAGGCCGTCGTCTCACGGTCCCCAGATCTATCCCGACCAGGGGTCGGCGATCGACATCCAGAGGGCGATTGCCATGATCAACGCCCCGAAGGTGATCGAGAAGGCCGTCGCGGACTTCAACAAGCAGTTCGGCCGGAACTACAGCCCCTTCGTGGAAGAGTACAAGTGCGACGACGCCGACTTCGTCTTCTTCCTCCAGGGAGCCCATTGCCGGACCGCCCGGTATGCCGTAGAC
>JBAVJZ010000177.1:0-5571 GCA_049688015.1 Candidatus Deferrimicrobiaceae bacterium
TCCTCCACCCCCGTTTTTTAAAAACGGGAAAACTCCATACAGATCAGGATTTTTTGCCGGGTCTGACGTGTTACTTTAGAAATATGTTTTATTTTATACCGCCAAAGGGATGAGCGTGTCAAGCTAATTTTTATTTATAAAACCTTTTTTTGGCGCTTGAGGATCATGTGGCTCCCCACCGTGCCGTAGGCGATGCCGTCGCGGTTCGGCGCGATGAGCGGTATCGCCGAAACGAGCTCCCACCCGTCATTGCCCGCCTCGTGCAGCCAATCCATGTCCGTCGTCAATCCTTCGGGAGTTTCTTTGAACATAACGATTTTTTCCATGTATTCCAACGTCATAGGTCAGCTTCCTCCTCCTCCAGGGTGTTGAGCGGTATCCCGGCCGTTTCCGCGATCCTCGCGCGGATGGCGTCGAAGATCTCCTGTCTTTTCCCCTCTGTTTGTGCCATCATCCGCAGGGCAAGGATCGTGATTTGGTCGTAGAGCCTCTTCACTCCTTCCTCTTCCTGCCCGGCCCCAAGGGTTTTCAATATCGAACCATGGTTGGAGATAAACTTTTCATTCGTAAGAAGAGAGATCTGCTGCCCGGCGTCCCCCAGTTCGTCGGGGGACACGGCATAAAGGAACCGTGCGAGATGGCGGGCCATCATCGCCTGGTCCATCCGGGCATTGTCCTCCCGCAGGATGCGAAGCCTCTCCTCTTCGGGCATCAACTTCCATACAACGAAGGAGACCGGACCCGTCATGGCCATCCGTCCCGTGGCGTACCGGTCGAAAAAGTAGGTGATCAGCCGGTCGTTGACGGAACCGGCGATGGCCAGGATCAGCTCCCGCAAAGCGTTGCCCGGGATTTCATAAAAGGAAGGGAACCGGACCATGAACGGGGATACGATCTCCCGGGTCTCCTCGGTAGTCAGGATATCCAGGTGGACGAGGGCGGACAGGCGCAAGTCCTTTAGCGACATCGTCTTCAGGGTCATGCCAAGCTCCCGGAGCTTCCACCCCGGCGGGGCCTCCCGGGGATACCTCTCCATCTCGGGCCCAAGCAGCGACTCCGGGTCGGCGGGGAGCCCTGCGGCCTTCGCGGCGGCGACCCGGATCCGCGGCAGGATCGTTTCGCACTCCTCGATCGATTTCGCGGCGACCGCGCTTTCCACGAGGCGTGCGATCTCGTGGGCAACAGTGTGCAGGTCGGCCAAGGACTTCCCCGCAAGCCTGTCCAACAGATCGAAATACAACGCGAATTCCAGGACCCCCTCGTTGAAGCCGGGATCCGAGAGCATGTACGGACGGAAGAGCATCCCCATGCGCGCGATTTCCCGGCGTAGTTGCAACGGGGAGACGTCTTCCAGGTGTTCCGCCATCCTTAGCCACTTTTCCCGGACCGCCAACTCCTGGTACTCTTCCTGCGTGAGGTGGGGGGGAAAGAATCGCTCTCCGTTCTTCTTTTTCTCCTCGAGTTCCGCGACGGCGTATTCGGTGTATGCCGGAACGAAAACCTTTGCGAAGGCCCGAAGCTCCTTTTCCGTCCAGTATTCGGTGTACCCCGAAAGGAGTTTCCCCCGCGTCTCCTCGTCGAGACAGTCCCCGAAGATCCGCATCGTGAATCGGAGGTGCCCCTCCTCCAGCTTTTCGAGGTTCGCCATGATGTTGGCGCCGCGATCTTCGAGCCGGCGACGGACGAGTTCGACGTAGGATTCGATCATCCCGTCATCCCTTCGCAGGGGTTCCACGAAACGAGGGCATCGAGGTTCCATTGTGCGGCGGAGGAACGAACGAAAACTTTACGGTAGTTCCGGGACAATGACGGCTCCTCGGGGATCCGGTTGATTCCCCATTTCCGGGAATGGGGGGAGAAGATCCTTCATTTATATAATACGCATCACGCGGCCCAAGGGTGCCGAAACGACCGCACCATGTTACCACCAGACGGAAGAAAGCTATGGATTCCGACTATTTCCCCTCCCCCGACACCTTCTTGTGGAGCATGCCCACCATCCGGTCGGCGAGGAACGCCTCCATCCCACTTGCGTAATATTCGTCCTCGAGCCATTCCGCGATATGGGCGCGGAGTTCCCGCACGATGTTCAAGTCCGGGTCCAGCACGAAGACGACGATGCACCGGTCGTCCCCGTCGTAGAACCGGTAGGCGAATAGCCCCTCGGGAAGGGCTTGGAGGTCGATCCCCACCACGTCCGCCCCCTCCATGTCGAGCGCCCGCTTCAACTCGATCGAGGTAAAGATCCTGTCGCCGACGGTGACGGACTCCTCCCCGGACCAGAGCGGCCCAAATTCTTTCTCTATCAGCACTTTTTCAATCGCTTCCCCTGCCATTCCTTTCTCCCCGGGCATTCCTAGTTCCCTGCACCCGTTCACCGATGATCTAGAAGGTCTATATGTACACTTCGGCTTCCGGGCGTGTCAAGCCAAACCAGAATATCGTTTTACGACGGAACGAAAACCGTTTGGAATTCGAATGGATGCTCCCCTTGACACCTCGCAGTGGCAACGGATACAATTCGCCCACCCTACTTTCTACTTGTTCGGCGGCCAGGGAGGGGTGCCCGGATGAAAACGGAGAATTCGCGGAAACTGTTCCGGCAGGCGCAAAAATTGATCCCGGGCGGGGTCAACTCGCCCGTCCGGGCGTTCCGGTCGGTCGGGGGAACGCCGCTGTTCGTCGCGAGTGCGAAAGGAGCCACCGTGACGGACGCGGACGGGAACACGTTCCTCGACTACGTCGCCTCCTGGGGCCCGATGATCCTGGGCCATGCCCACCCGAAGATCGTTTCCGCAATCCGCAGCGCCGCGGGGCGGGGGACGAGCTACGGGGCGCCCACGGCCGGAGAGGTCGCGCTTGCCCGTCTCATCCACAGGTCCTTCCCCTCGATCGAGAAGGTCCGGCTGGTCTCTTCGGGGACCGAGGCGGCGATGAGCGCCGTCCGCCTGGCGCGGGGTTTCACGGGTCGGGACAAGATCGTGAAGTTCGAGGGGTGCTACCATGGCCACGCCGACCCCATGCTGGTCAAGGCAGGTTCGGGTGCACTCACCTTCGGGCAGCCGGACTCCCCGGGCGTCCCGGCGGACACCGCAAAGCACACCCTGACCGCAACCTTCAACGACGCTTCTTCCGTGCGGCGACTATTCGACCGGAACCGGGGACAGATCGCCGCCGTGATCGTCGAACCAATTCCCGGCAACATGGGGGTTGTCCTCCCGGCCCCCGGATTTCTGGACGAACTGCGGAAGATCACCCGGGTTGCGGGAGCTCTTCTCATATTCGACGAGGTGATCACCGGTTTTCGTGTGGCTTTCGGAGGGGCCCAGGAACTGTTCGGTATCCAGCCCGACCTGACCGTGCTCGGGAAGATCATCGGGGGGGGGCTGCCCGTGGGGGCCTTCGGCGGCCGACGCGACGTGATGGCCGCCCTCTCCCCCGAAGGGCCCGTTTACCAGGCGGGAACCCTTTCGGGGAACCCGCTCGCGGTGGCCGCAGGGATCGCCGCCTTAACCGAGCTTTCGAAGAAGGGGATCTACCGGAAACTCGCGGGGAAGGCCGACTACCTCGGCGAGGGGCTCCAGGGGGCCTTCCGGAAATCCGGCATCCCCACCTGGACCAACCGGGTCGGTTCGATGTGGACCACCTTTTTCCAGGAAGGCCCTGTCGTCGACTACGCGACAGCGAAAAAGACCGACACGGCCGCCTACGGCCGGTATTTTCACGGGATGCTGGCCCGGGGCGTCTACCTTGCCCCTTCGCAGTTCGAAGCAGGATTCGTCTCCCTTGCCCACACCCGACGGGATCTCGACCGGACGATCGGGGCGGCGCGGGAGACCCTTCGGGGAGTAGAGGCACGAAGGTAGATTCGCCGCCGGGAAAAGGATATCCTCCGGAAAGCGGTTTTCCGGTTGACGGCCCTCGAGGGATTGTGATAAGTAACAGGGGTTTATCGACGTGACCGACAGACAGGACCGCAGGAAGCTCTTCCGGGAACTGGGAAAGTACAGCGCGCTGGGCCTCGAGTTGGCCATTTCGGTCATTCTCGGCCTGGCCATCGGGTATTACCTGGACAAGTGGCTCGGGACCGGACCCTGGATGACGGTTATCTGGCTCGGGTTAGGGTTCGCAGCAGGGGTGCGAAGCCTCTATCGAGCCGCCCTCCGGTCGGGGGAAGACCTGGAGAAGGACGAAGAGGACAAGAGGAAACCCGGTGGAAGGTAACGGACCCGGCGGGACGGGAGGGGCAACGGTGCCAGGAATCGGCCCCCCTCGCGAGGGGGACGGGACGGACCTGCTCACCTCCCGGTCCCTGGATACGAAGATCCTGGTTTCCGCCGGGGTGATCCTTGCCGGGATAATCCTCTTCGGACGGTACCGGATGCTCCCGGGAGCCGCGTGCGGCGCGGCGATCGCCTACGGGAACTTCTACCTGATACGGAAGATACTGGGAAACGCCTTTTCGTCCGAAGGGGGCCTGAAGAAGGGATTCGTCGTTCAGTACTTCCTGAAGTTCCTCGCTCTCGTGGCCATAGTGTACCTCGTGGTCCGGTCGGGACGCTTCGACATCCTGGGGTTCCTGCTCGGCCTGTCGGCGCTGATTTTGGGCGTCCTGCTCGAGGGGGTTTCCCGGGCGGTAGAAACCAAGTAATTCTTCGGAGGGAACGCACGATGCGCAGATGGTGGGTTGGGCTTCTCGGGGTATCGCTTCTGCCGTCCACGGCGCTGGCGGCAGGGGGCCACGAGGCGTTTTCCTGGTTCGAACTGCTTCACCTGCCCGTCCCGCAATACGTCCTTTCCGCGATCATGATCGCGGTCCTGCTCGTGGCCATCTCCGCCGTATCCTTCCGGGGGAAGAATACAGCCGACCTGGTCATCCCCGAGTCAAGGCTCACGATGCGCAACGTGTTCGAGCTCATCATGTCGTTCCTCATGGGCCTCGCGGAGGACATCATCGGGCACAAAGCGAAGCGATACATCCCGCTGCTCGCCACCTCCTTCATCTTCATCCTCTTCATGAACCTGCTGGGGCTCATTCCGGGCTTCGTCCCGCCGACCGACAAGATGAACATCACCGTCGGCCTGGCGGTCGTCATCTTCCTGTCCACGCACTATTACGGCGTCAAGGAACACGGGATCGCCTACTTCAAGCATTTTCTCGGTCCGGTCTGGTGGCTGGCGTGGCTGATCGCCCCGATCGAGATCATTTCCCACCTCGCCCGGCCGATGTCCCTGTCCCTTCGTCTCTTCGGGAACATCACCGGCGACCATCTTGTCGTGGCGATCTTCCTGGGACTGGTTCCCTTCGTCGTCCCGTCGATCTTCTACGGCCTGGGGGTGTTCGTCTCATTCATGCAGGCATTCATCTTCACCGTGCTCTCCATGATCTACATCGGGGGAGCGGTCGCGCACGAAGAGGAGCACTAACGAGTAACGGCATCCGGCATCACCCCCGCCGGAGGGGCGGTACCACCCGGCGGGATCCAATACCAACGTAAAGGGGGGTACCCGATGTACCGCAAAGTTTCCTTCACTTTTCTGCTCACACTGCTCTTCGTAGCAGTGGCCGCC
>JBAVJZ010000178.1:0-4999 GCA_049688015.1 Candidatus Deferrimicrobiaceae bacterium
TTTGTAGACCAGGCGGCGCGGCGATGCACTCTCGATCCCGTCCTCCCCGACTTTCTCCGCCGCCTCCGCAATCGTCCGGGCAAGGCGGTAAAAACCGATCTGTCTTTCGAGAGACCTCTCATTCCGGTATCCGCGACGCGTTCCCAGAATCTCCCTTGCGATGAAAAATGCTCCCATCTCCAGCGCCGGCACAACCGGTTCCGTCCATCTGCCCTCTCCAAACCGGAACGCGAGAATCCCCCCCTCCTCCGTCCCCTCGCAGATTACGGGGACCGCAGCGACTCCTGAAGGCTGCTCCCGTCTTCCGTCGCTCGAAAGCCCCCACCGGAAGGATTCCTCCCCCTCCGCGAAAAATACCCGTCGAAAGATCATCGCTTCCCGCAGGGGGACGTAGGATTCCGGTATTTCCGGAAAGATCCCCGGACCCCCTTTCTCCGACGGCGCAACATGCCGCACCACAAGCGGGCACCCCTTGTGGTGGGAAGGTGAGACGTACAGAATCCGTTCAGCCCCGGCGATCGGGAAAATCCCCTCGAGTACCCTCTGGATTCCTTCCTCCAGCTCCACCTCCCGCATTGCGAGCAGGTCTTCCCCCTTCGGAGACTCGAAGTTTACCGTCCCGGGGTTTTCGTCCGGTCTCTCCGGCGATACCACGAGGGACGCGCCTGCTCCGATTGTTTTCCCGGGAACGATCCCTTCCGTTCCCGGGCCCAGCCTGGTTCGGACGTAACGTCCCGCCACTGTTCCCAAGGCTGCCAGGGCGGCGATGGAAAAGAACGTCTCTCCCCCCGCAAATCCGTCGTGGGGAGACCAGACAAGCCATGCGAGCGAGGCGAAGGCGTACACGCCGGCGGGAGGTGCGGGGAGCAGGAAAGAGAACGCGGGGAAAATAACGGCGGGAACCAGTCGGGAGGATGATATCCCGGGAGACAGGGCATTAAGTTCAAGGAGGGCAGCGGCGCCCCATGCCACCTGGGAGAGCACGTCGGGAACGCGGTTCTCTCTCCGGGAGGTCGCCAGGTCGCGGACAAGAAGGAACCCCGCCGTGACGAAAGCCGAAGCAACCCAGCCTCTTGCCGCGTCCCCCAGGACTCCGAACCGGAGGAAATGGAACAACAAGAGATGAAGGAACCCGAGGGCGGGAAGGAAATACTTACGGGCGGCCCGTTTTGCCGCCGGCGGCGGTAGGGGAAGCTGCATCCTTGTTCCGGTCGAGTGGGATGACGATTTCTTTCTTGCCCATGAGTCCGAGCTCCCTTCGGGCGATCTCTTCGATGTACGACGGATTGGAGCGAAGTTTTTCCACCTCCCCCCGTAGCTGCTCGTTCTCCGTACGGAGCCTGCTGTTTTCGGCGATGAGCCGTTTCTGTTTTGCGCGAAGATCAAGCGTGCTTATGATGCCCACGTCCCCGAACAAGGAGTAGAGGAAGGCAAGCAGGACCATGCCGCCGACAACCAGAACCGGCCAGCGCTTCATCAGCGACGGTTTATTTTCGTTACCCATCCCGTCCTCACCCGAAGAGAACACTCCTGGACAGTTCGTATAGGGACCTGGGAGTGAACGCCTCTTTCGCGATTTCACGATAGGGCGCATCCCCGGCGAACACCGACCACAGGATATGGGCCTGTGACCCCTTTGCCGCCGCCGCGTCGGCGGTCACGCACCTCAGGAAGGCGTCCGAGAGCCGCCCCTTGCGGAGAATTCCCTCGTAGATTCCGAAGAGCGCCTGTCCCCAGACGTTATCATAGCGGAATTGTCTGAGGCACGGTCGATAGAAATAATCCCTTAATGCTTTTGCCGAAATGCCGCCCCCGACGATCGCCTTCGCCAACATGCAGGAGGTGTCGTAGGAGGACTCGATGCCGTTTTTCAGGTATCTCGAAATGAACGCGTCCCCCACGATAGCGACGCGCTCCGCAAAGGGATTTTTGCCGATACCGATGGGCACTTGGGGGTGACAGTGGCACAGGAATTTCGAGCCGGGAGGGAGCAGCCCGGAAAGGATCGGATTCTCCACCCGTTCCCGTTCGAGATCCGCGATCCGGACGTATTCGCCGATTCCCGTTAATGTGAGGAAGTCGTCTTTCGGTGTGATCGCGAGAAACCGGATCGTTTTCCCCCCTGCGGGGATGATGTGGATCCGGTTCCGAAGCTTTTCCAGGATGAATTCGTTGTCCGCCGGCACTTCGGCCTGGACGGTATGCCACGTCCGGGGGGGAACGTACCCGGTCAGCAGCTTCCGCGAAATCATGCTGTTCACGCCGAACGCCCCCACGAGGAAATCGAAGTCCCGGCCCGGACTTTCGGCTGTCCCCACGCGGAAACCGTCAGGAATCCGTTCTATGCTTTCCACGCGCTCATGGATGAACTCCGCGCCCCTGGCGATCGTTGCGTCGAGCAAAAACTGGTCGAAGCTTCTCCTCGATCCCCCGTCCGCAACCGGCCCCCCGCCCCGGAACACGGTGTAGATCGCCCCGCGCCCGGGATTCACGATGTTCACCGAAATGGCTCTGCCGTGGATCTCGTACCCGTCCGCAATCCGCCGAATAACCCTTTCCTCAAGTGGGAGCCCGAGACGTTCCAGTTTCCTCACCATCTCGCAGCCGATCGCTCCGGCGCACATGTTGCAGCCGGACGGTCCTGAATTATCGAATGTTCTCCGGTCAAACAGGGTAATCCGGGCGGATCGCCCCGATTCCTTGAGGCATCCGAGAAGATGAAGGGCGAAAAACGTGCCGGCAGGGCCTGCGCCGATGACGCCGATCGCTGCTCCGTTTGGTAAAGGGGTCATGGACGGCTCAATGGAGGAGCATCCTGTTTAAAAATTCACTTCGATAGTTCCCGTAGAGCTTCCCGAATCCCCACCGCCTCCGCCTCCCCCGATGCCCACCACTGCACCTATGGCCGCCGCTCCCACCAGCGTCCAGAACCACCACTTATGGTACCACGGACCCTCTGCCGTATCTGCGCCTGTTTGTGCCGGCCATCCCGCGCTTTTCAGCATTCCCGCGGTAGTTGCGGCGACCGTTTCGTATCCTTCGCCGCCTTCGGGCCATGGGACCGTTCCCAGAAAGACCGGCACCTCTTCCCCCTGCGCCAGGGAAATCACGCTCAACATCGCACCTTCCTCTCCCTGCTCGAGCAGAAGGAGGGCCACTCGCATCGCACCCGTTTCGAGGATCATCCGGGAAAGCAGGGGACCCGCCTCCTTCCCGTCGGGAGACGAGGAAACTATCTCTGCCAGGGCCGCGTTCCTGTCCCGCGCAAGAGGAAATTCCAGCGCATCGGTATCCCCCGGAAGCATCTGTCCCACCCACCCGCTTTCCAGGTATCCCTCGGCAAGAACCCGTATCCGCACGGCACCCGGCTCGGAAATCCGGACCCGGCCCGGCGTGGTCCCGACCTCCTTGCCGTTACGGTAGATTCTCGCCCCCGGGGGAAGGGAGGTAACCAGGAGTTCCGCCTGGGGAGGGGGTCGCTCACCAGAGCGCTTCCACGCCTCGAGGAACAGGGGGGAAAACATCGCCGGATCCGGATCGAATTCCGGACGCAGAATCCGGGAGCGTGCAAGCATCTCTTCCGCTTTCCCGGGCTCCCCTTCCCACAAGGACAGGATTCCCCTCCGGAGGAACACCTCCGCGAGGTATGGGCGAGTGGTGTCGCCGAAACGAAAGGAGCGCGCGATTGTCTCCGCTTCGGAAAGTTTCTCGGCTGCCTCTTTCGTTTCCATCCTGTCCATGTGACGGATCGCATCCCCCAGAGCGGCCGAAATCGCTTCGAGCGCCTTGCCGTCGGCGACGGAAAATGCCTCTTCCGTTTCTTGTCCGGCCTCCTTTGCCGGTACGGGCGTCACCCACCGTATGTGAAGATCTTCCTCCAACAGTTTTTCCAGTTCGTCCAATCCGGATTTCACCGTATCGGCGGGAATCGAAACGGCAGACAATTTCAGCAGGATGCAGGGCTCGGGAGCAGATTCCGCCATCACGGGAGGGGCCGCTCCCGTGCTCCGGAGCAGGATCAGGGACAGAAGGCAGGAAAGGAGTTTACGTCCGCTTGACGTAAATCTCATCCGTGATCTCTTTGTCGACGGCGACGGTGGTCTCCCCGATTTCCATGACGAAGGAGGGGTTTTTCTGGAGGAGCCGTATACAGCTGCCGGGGACGATCCCCAGGGAACTCAGTTTTTCGAGACGCTTCCTGGATTTCGGAGTGATGAACACGATCCGGACGTTCTCGCCGAGTACGGCATCGGACAGTCGTGTCACAAGCGGCTTGATCTCGGTCCTGATCTTGTCGCAGCACTCCCCCCGGGGAATCGGCCTCCCGTGCGGGCATGCCGGGGGATGCCCCAGGAAGGTACAAACGCTTTCCGTCACCGTTTTGGTGAGGATATGCTCGAATTTACAGGCGGAGCTCTCCACCTGGCTGTTGTCGAGATCGAAGAGATTGTTGAGCAGTACCTCCGCCAGGCGGTGTCTTCGAATGATGACCCGCGCCCGCTCTTCCCCCGGCTTGGTGAGTCTGACCTCATCGCCCGATGCGTCCAGCAGCCCCACAGAGGATAGTTCCTCGATGAGCTTTTCCGGTTGTTCCTCTTCCGTCCTCCGGAGGAGCTGCGCACGGGTGGAACTTCCTTCCTCCCGGAGTGTCCAAACCAGCTCGAGGATTTCGTCCTGTGCGTATTCCGTCATTTCCGTGATCCTTTCGAAAATAGGGATCGTACGAAATTCACCACCTTGGACTCGGGCAAGGGGAAGGAATAATGGCATCGTGGGCAACACACGAGGGAGCAATTCTTCCCCAAGGGGCACCCCGTATGACAACCGCTATCATCGGTGTCTATCTCATATTGGCAAAGAGGGCATCGGATTATCAAGCCATAACCCCCTAGAAATGAATACCGAGTGCGCGGGAGACGAAATTGACAACCGCGCCGACGATAACGGCGAAGGGGAAGATGAACACTGCCATCCCCGCTGCTACCTTCGCCCCCTGCTC
>JBAVJZ010000179.1:0-1750 GCA_049688015.1 Candidatus Deferrimicrobiaceae bacterium
ATCGACTTCTCCCCGCTGGTGGTGATCTTCGCCATCTATTTCCTGAGGGCCTTCCTCGTGAGGACGCTCTTCGACCTGGCGGCGAGGATGTCGTGAGGGGCAAGTCTGTCGGGAAACCCGGCCCGAAGGAGGAGTCCGCCACCGTCAGTATCCAGGTGATGCCGCGCGCCTCGCGGGCAGGCGTGGCGGGGCTTTTGGGGGATGCGGTCCGCATCCGTCTTACCGCCCCTCCCCTCGAGAACCGGGCCAACGAGGCGCTCGTGCGCTTCCTGTCCGCCTCGCTCGACGTCCCCCGCCCCTCTGTGGAGATCCTCACCGGCAAACGGGGGCGAAAGAAGGTCGTGCGCGTCGCCGGGATCTCGCGGGGGGAATTTTTGCGCCGCCTCGGCCTGGCGCAGCCCCCGGGGTAATCCGCCGCCGGTCTATTCCACCCGTCGCACCCACCCGTACCGGTCCGGGGTCTCCCCGTACTGGATTCTCGTGATCTCGTCGAACAGCCGCCGGGAGATCTCCCCGTGCGCCCCCCCGTTTACCACGACGTTCTCCCCCCGGAAGCGAAGCTCGCCCACGGGCGAGATGACGGCGGCGGTTCCGGTCCCGAAAGCCTCGCGCAGATTGCCGGCCGCGGCCGCTGCCTTGATCTCCTGCATCCCGATCCGGCGCTCGGAGACGGGCATCCCCCAGTCGCGCGCGATCGTTAACACCGAGTCGCGGGTCACGCCGGGGAGGATCGACCCGGATAGAGGTGGGGTCACGACCTCGTCGCCGATGACGAAGAAGATGTTCATCGTGCCGACCTCCTCCACCTCCTCCCGCCCGTCGGCGGAAAGCCACAGCACCTGGTCGTACCCGCTCTCTTTTGCGTTTTTCGACGCCAGGAGGCTCGCGGCGTAGTTCGCCCCCGCCTTCGCCTCGCCCAGGCCCCCGCGCACCGCCCGCACGTACGTCTCCTCCACCAGGATGCGCACCGGCTCGGGCCCCCGCGCGTAGTAGCTCCCGACGGGCCCGGTGATGATGTAGAAGAGGTACTCCGCGGAAGGCCGAACGCCCAGGCCCGCCTCGGTGGCGATCATCGTCGGGCGGATGTAGAGCGACGTGCCGCGCGACGCGGGGATCCACCCCCGGTCGACGCGCAGCAGGGCGGTGACCGCGTCGAGTGCGTCCTCCACGGGGATCTGCGGCATGCAGAGGCGCCGAGCGGAGAGGTTCATCCGCTCGAAGTTCTTCTCCGGGCGGAAGAGGCACAACGAACCCCCCGGCCCCCGGTAGCTTTTTAAGCCCTCGAAGATCTCCTGCCCGTAGTGCAGGACCATGGCCGCCGGGTCCAGGGCCAGGGGCCCGTAGGGGACGATCTGAGGCTTGTGCCACCCCGTCCCTTCCCGGTACCGCATGACGAACATGTGGTCGGAGAAGATCTTCCCGAAGCCCAAGGAAGACTCGTCCTTGGGTTTTGCCCGCATCTGCCCGGGCGACGCGAGCGTTACCTTTATCTCCATGCCGGATCTGTCCCCCTTCCGTTGCGGGGCTGAAATATAATGCCAAGGGTAGATTTATATCCCAAACCGGGAGCAGGGGGAAGGGCGCGAACGATGCCGGAACCGATCCGGATTCTCATCAGTTCCTGCCTTCTGGGGGAGAAGGTCCGCTACGACGGCGGGCACAAGCGGGAAGGGTACCTGGTGGAGACGCTGGGCAGGTTCGTCGAGTGGGTCCCGGTCTGCCCGGAGGTCGACTGCGGGCTGCCCACGCC
>JBAVJZ010000180.1:0-11781 GCA_049688015.1 Candidatus Deferrimicrobiaceae bacterium
GCATCGAAGATATCGGACACGGCGAGGTGCAGGAACTCCTCCCTCCCGTACCCGTAGAGCCACAGGCAGCCCTCGTTCACGTCAAGGAAGCTTCCATCCTTGCCTACCGTGGCCGCGGGTGGGCCCTGCTCGAACAGGAGGCGGTATTTCTCCTCGGAAGCGCGAAGGCGTGTCATTATCCGGTATTTTTCGGTCGCCATCGCCATCTGGTCCGGGATGCTCCCCAGCCTCTCCACGGTCATCAGGGAGTACGCTCCCTTCCGGCGGCTGTTGAAGTTGAGGGTCCCCACGATTCTCTCCCCGGCGAACAGCGGGATCATGAGCCGTGACCTCATCCCTTCCCTCTGCAGGATCTCGTTTTCCACGAACTGGTCCGGCGAGGCGGCCAGGTCTTCGTCCACGCGCGTCATGCGGTGGGAAAGGACCCAGCCGGGGGCCGACCGGGCGAGGGGGATGCGGGTTCCGGTCCCGAGGTTGGTGCGTCCCTTCGCATAGGTATGGAGGAGGATGGGGTCCTCCCCCTCCGTGAAGACGGCCAAGGACGTACGGTCGAAGTCGATCAGTGTGTCCAGTTTCGACGCGATCCGCGCGTGGATCTTTCCGATATCCCAGTCCGAGGTGATGACCCGGTTCACCCGTTCGATTGTCCGAAGCCGGGTGATCAGCCGCTGGAGCTGGTTTTCCAGACCCTTCTGTTCCGCCGTCCCCAGAACGGTGACGACCATTCCGGCCGGGACACCTCCTTCTCCGGAGACCCGGGAGACAGTCACCCGGCAGTCGACCTCTCCCCACGACTTCGTAATCAGCCGACTTTCCTGCGAAACTGACTTTCCGGTTCGCACCGTGCGTAACATTCCATCGACAACTTCCGGGGGGACGGGGAAGAGCCGGTGAATGCCGGCCCCGACCATCTCGTTCCGGGTCCATCCGAAGAAGAGTTCGGAGGCGTCGTTCCACAGCCGGATGATTCCCTCGAGATCGGTGAAAAAGACCACGGCGCTGGCTGTATGCAGGATGGAAATCCCCTCGTGCGCTTTCCTCCGGGCGTTCCGCTCCTCCTCGGTGGCCAGGGCGATTCCCGAGACGGCATCCGGGTCTCCGGGGAGGCCTCGCCCCTTCGTGAGGTGGGCTCGGAACCAGCGCGATCCACCATCGGCGCACCGAAACGGGAATTCCCACACCGGTCTTTCGTCTTCCCCGAGATCCGCGCAGAGGAGTTCCAGTGCCTTTACCCCCTCGGGGGGAAGGCGGGAGACGAAAAGTTCCGGATTGGCCAGAAGATCCCTGCGATCGAACCCGGTGAGGGACTTCACCCCGTCCGTTATGGAGAGTAGACCGAACCCCTCGCGGCGGAAGGTGAACACGAACATCGGTACGCCGGACAGTAGTGTCCCCAGGGGGTCGCGATGGGAAGAGCGTTTCATCCCAATCTTATATTGAGGCAGGTAGTTAGCCCTCGGCAACCAAAAAGAAATTGCCGTCCGGAGCAGGTCCCCGGCAGCGGCGCTCGAATGCCAGGGTATCTGCGAGACGGTGCACCGGCAAAACGTGAAATTTTCCGGTGCGGAGAAATACGGGGTGGTTTATTGACAACTATCCCCGATCTCTCATACTTAGTAGGAAAACCGAGGAGGAAGATTTACAGCGGAGGGATGTCCTTGAGGGAGCCGATCCCGTTTCGGGGGAGGATTCGGGACGACGCCGGGTTGTCGTCTTTCGAGATTCCCGCGGCGGTGGTGCCCAAAATAGCGCGAGTCTGCGCGATGGGGCTTGGTCTTGACGAGCTTCTCGGGGAGATCTGCCGGGAAATCGTGGCCCTGTGCAGCGTCGACGCCTGCTATCTCGTGTCCTACCGCGAAAGGGACGGGAGCGAGGAGGTCCGCCATTTCACCGGGTCCGGGGAATGGCCCGACCTCCGAAAGTTGTACGGGCCGGACCCCCGGTGGAACGCCGCACTCGAGCATCTGCGCTCCCATGGGATCCTGGCGGTGGACGATCTCTTTGCGCTGGCGCCGGACGACCCGGTCCGGGCCCTCCATGAACCGCATTCCGTACGTTCCCTGCTGCTTGCCCCGCTGAAGTTCGGTACCAGCCTGGTCGGCCTGCTCGCCCTGCACGGGTATGGTTCCCCCCGGAAATGGGGGCGGGAGGGATTGCGCATCGCGGGGGCCGTGGCATCCATCCTTTCCGCGGCGTTCGAGCGCCGGAGGATGGAGGAGAGGCTTAAGGTTTCCGAGGCGCGCTACCGTTTCCTCGCCGACAACGCCCTCGACTTCATCTCCCTGCATGACACTTCCGGGAGGTATCTCTATGCGAGCCCGGCGGCATACCGGATGCTCGGATTACGCCCGGAGGAGATGGTCGGCTGCGGCGGTGAGGCCTTTCTCCCGCCGGAGGAACAGGAGACGATGCGGGAAGCGAATCGTCGTCTCGCCGCGGGGGAGGTGCCCGCGTTGACGATCCATCACCGTCTCCGGAGGAAGAACGGGGAGTTCACGGAGGTGGAGACGGTCTGCTCCGCCGTGCGGGGAGGGGGCAGGTCTCCGTCCCAGATTCTCCGGATCTCGAGGGACATCACGGAGCGGAGGGTGATGGAAAGCCGCCTGTTTGAAAGCCAGAAACTGGAGACGATCGGGATGCTGGCGGGGGGGGTGGCGCACGAATTCAACAACCTGCTCATGGGGATCACCGGCGCAGTGGAGATGCTCTCCCTGCTGCTGGCGGGAAACGACGAAACGGCCGGATATCTCGTCACGATCGACCGGATGGGGAGCAGGGCGGCGGAACTGACGCGGCAGCTTCTGGCGTACGCCGGGCAGGGAAGGCAAAGCCCGGATATCGTTTCGATCAACCGGATCATCCAGGAGGAGATCCCGGTTCTCAAATCGACCCTTCCCCCGTCGGTGGAGGTACGTCTCGAACTCGACGGGAATGCCCCCACGATCCTGGCGGACATCCTCCAGATGAAGCAGGGAATCATGAGCCTGTGCCTGAACGCGGCGGAGGCGATGCCCGACGGAGGGGTTCTCACCCTCAGGACTCGCGTGGAGAAGATTCCCTCCGGCGGAATGTCGGCGGGAGCAGGGGCGGAACGCCCGGGCGGCTCCGGCACTATTCCCCCCGGGAAGAAGCTGGTGCTCGAGGTGTCGGACACCGGGTCGGGTATGGATGCGGAAACCGTCTCGCATATCTTCGAGCCGTTCTATTCGACGAAGTTCGTAGGGCGGGGAATGGGGCTGGCGGCGGTCCGCGGCATCGTGGAGAGTCACGACGGGTTGATCCTGGTGGCCTCGGAAGTGGGCAAGGGGACGACGTTCTCCCTTACCTTTCCCGCCGTGGCCGGAGAGTCGCCCGTCGAGGAGAGAGGGGAGACGTTCCCCTTGTGCGGAACGGGCACCATCCTGATCGCCGATGACGAGGACGACGTGAGGAACATGGTCCGCGCCATGCTGGAGTCTTTCGGCTACCGTGTTCTGGAGGCTCGCGACGGGAGGGAAGCGGTCGACCTCTACCGGGAAAAAAACGGGGAGATCGACCTCCTCCTTCTGGACATGATGATGCCCCGGATGACGGGCGAAGAAGCGTTCGCGGAGATCCGCGGCATATCGCCCTCCGTCCGGGCGGTCCTGGCCAGCGGGTACGATGAGAGAGGGAGGATCGGCGAGGTCGTGGCGTCGGGATTTTCGGGGTTTCTCCGGAAACCTTTTCGCCGGAGAGAGCTGGGCCAGATGGTGAGCGATGCGCTGGGAAACGGTCACCGGGAGGAGGCATCCAACGGGAAATAGGGTGCGCGCGGTGCAGGCGGCATTCGCACTCCTTCTCCTGATGTCGTCCGTGGGGTGCTCTCCCCGGGCCTACGTTCTCGGGAGGGTGGCGGACGGCATCTCGGCCGGGGGGGGGAGGTGTTTGCCACCGACGACGATCCCGAGCTGATTCGCGAAGCCGCTCCGTTCGCTCTCAAGGCGGAGGAGGCTCTCCTCGAGCAGCAGCCGGACCACCGGGGGTTGCTCGTCTCCCTTTCCCGGGGATTTACGCAATACGCTTCTGCCTTCGTCTGGCAGGACGCGGTGGAGGAGGAAAGTCGGGGAACGGGCGGCCGCGGGCAAGGAATGGGCGAGACGCCTCTTCCTGCGGGCGAAGGCATACGGCCTTCGGGGTCTCGAAGCGGCGCACCCCGGTTTCCGGGACCGGATCGATACGGAACCGGAGAAGGCGGCGGCGATGGCGGGGGGGGAGGACGTTCCCCTGCTCTTCTGGACCGCTGCATCCTGGAGTCTTGCGATCCTCAACCTCTTCCTCCTGGTGGTGGGGAGCCTGATGGACATCTTCTCCGCCATCGTCGTCGTAGTTCCGATCATCACCCCGCTGGCCCGGGTCTTCGACATCGATCCCGTGCATCTCGGGGTGATCTTTCTTGCCAACCTCCAGCTCGGGTACCTGACCCCGCCGGTAGGGATGAACCTGTTCCTCGCCGCCTCCCGGTTCGACCGTTCCCTCGGGGAGGCGTACCGGTCGGTGCTCCCCTTTCTTCTGATCCTGTTCCTGGGCGTGCTCGTCATCACCTACGTTCCCGTGCTGACCACGATTCTCCTCCCCGGGTAAGAAAAGGTGGGCTCGCCTGCGGGTTCCGGCTCATCGACCCTCTCGGCGCTCGGCCTCTTCCGGAACGGCCCCCTGGATCCCGGACTCCCCCCACATTGTCCCTGGTCCCCGGTTGCTGGCGCAGCAGCCGCAGGAGGAGGGGCGCAGCGAGGTTAAGCGCAGGCGTGCGGGTGCATCGCACGCCGAGCCACGAACGGAGCCCCCTCCAAGGCTGCGGAGCGAGACCTGCGAACCAGGGTCCCAGGGCGTGCTATAGTAAGCATCCTGCCCGGTCTGACACAGCGAGGAGGAAACGATGCGGAAACGGGAAGAGAGCATTCTGTACAGCGGAGGCGCCAACGGGGCCGAATACGAGTTCGGCGTCCAGGCGGAGCGGTTCGGGATCGATGAGACCCACTTTACGTTTGAAGGAAATGACATCGCCCGGTCCCGGGGGGTCCGGGTTCTGACCCAGGAAGAGCTCCGCAACGGGGACGTGAGCCTCTCCTACGTCTCCCGGCTGATGAAACGGACCTATTCGGACGCCCCCCGGATCCGCAAGGTGCTCCAGACGATCTGGTACCAGGTCAACGCCGGGGAGGAGATCTACGTGATCGGCAAGATCCTGGAGGACGGGACCGTCCGGGGCGGGACGGGTTGGGGCGCCGAGTTCGCGAAGCTCTGCAACAAGCCGATCTTCGTCTTCGACCAGGACGCCGACCGGTGGTTCCGGTGGACCGAGGACCGCTGGGAGGAAGTGAAGAAGGCCGGCGAGCCCAGAATCCGGAGCACCCGGTTCACGGGTACCGGGACGCGCTTGCTCGAGGAGAACGGACGCCAGGCCATCCGGGAACTGTTCGAGCGTTCCTACGCGTGACGGATTCGCCCGAATGATTTCCCCCGCCATCCGGAACGTGGCGATCATCGCCCACGTGGACCACGGCAAGACCACGCTGGTCGACGCGATGCTGTGGCAAAGCGGCATCTTCCGGGAACACCAGGCCGTTCCGGACCGCGTGATGGATTCCATCGACCTGGAGCGGGAGAAGGGGATCACGATCATGGCGAAAAACGCCTCCGTGGTCTACCGCGGCGTCAAGATCAACATCGTGGATACCCCCGGGCACGCCGACTTCGGCGGCGAGGTGGAACGGACGCTCAAGATGGTGGACGGGGTCCTGCTCCTCGTCGACGCTTCGGAGGGCCCGCTCCCGCAAACGCGCTTCGTGCTCAACAAGGCGCTGGAGAGGGAACTCCCCGTCGTCCTGGTGGTGAACAAGGTCGACCGTCCGGATGCCAGGATCGAAGAGGTGATCAGCGAGGTGTACGACCTCTTCATCGATCTGGATGCGACGGAAGACCAGCTCGATTTCCCCATCTTGCTCACGAATGCCCGGGTGGGGACCGCACGGGGTCACGACGGAGAGGAATCGCACGACCTTCGCCCGTTGTTCGACGCGATCCTCTCCCACATCCCTCCGCCCTCCGGGGACCCGGCGAGCGTCCTGCAGCTGCTCGTCACGCACCTCGATTACAGCGAGTATGTGGGCCGGCTCGCGGTCGGACGGGTCTTCTGCGGGACCCTCCGGGCGGGGGATTCCGTATCGGTGTGCGGACAAGAGGGTACCGCGGAGCGGATCAAGGTAACGATGCTCTACGTATACGACGGGCTGTCGAGAAAGGAGGTGCAGGAGGCCTCCGCCGGGGACATCGTCGCGCTGGCCGGCGCGGAGCGGGCCAGCATCGGCGACACGGTGTCCGATGCGGAACGCCCGCGTGCGCTCCCGCGGATAGCGGTCGACGAGCCCACGGTTTCCATGGTGTTTTCGATCAACACCTCGCCCTTCGCAGGCCAGGAGGGGAGCTTGGTCACATCGCGCAAGCTCCGGGAGCGACTGGAGAGGGAACTGTTGGTCAACGTGGCGCTCCGGATCGATTTTTCGGGGACCGACGCCTTCACGGTGATGGGGCGGGGGGAACTGCAGCTGGCCATCCTCGTCGAGATGATGCGCCGGGAAGGATTCGAGCTATCCGTCTCCCGCCCGGAGGTTGTCACGAGGACCGAGAACGGTGTGCTTCTGGAGCCGGTCGAGCGGGTCTTTCTCGACATTCCCGAGGGATACCTCGGGGCCGTCACGCAGGGCCTCGGGGCCCGCAGGGCGAAGATGGTGAAAATGATCAACCCGGGGAGGGGACGGGCGCGTATCGAGTACCGGATCCCTTCGCGGGGTCTCATCGGCTTCCGGTCGGAGTTTCTGACGGAGACGCGAGGCGCCGGGCTGCTCAACCACCTGTTCGACGGGTACGATCCCTGGCAGGGCACCATCCGGGAGCGGGTCGCGGGAGCCCTGGTGGCCGACCGGGAGGGGCGCACCACTGCGTACGCCCTCTACCACCTGCAGCCGCGCGGCATGCTGTTCCTGGGCGAGGGGGAGCGTGTGTACGAGGGGATGATCATCGGGGAGAACTCCCGCCCGGTGGACATGGATGTCAACGCGACCAAGGAGAAGAAACTCACCAACATCCGTGCGGCGGGGACTGACGAGGCGCTCCGGCTGGTCCCGCCGAGAATCATGTCGCTGGAGAAGGCGATCGAGTACATCAACGCGGACGAACTGGTCGAGGTGACGCCGAAGGCGATCCGCCTCCGGAAGAAGATCCTGGCGGCCGGCCGGCGTCCCAGGAAGAAGGAGCAGGCGGCCGGAGGAAATGAGAGACCTCCCCGGGATGGAGGGAAAAGCGCTGGAAACCCGGCGGTCGGAGAGGGATAATAGGGTTTTAATCCAGTTTTAAGGGGGGGAGGGAAATGCCGAAATCCGGTCCGACAGGTGGGAAGAAGGGCCTCGCGAACGCGCTGGAGAGGGCATTGCGGTTCGAGAGCGAGGGGAAACGGTTTTTCACCGCGGCCGCCGCCAAGAGCGCGGACCCCTTCGCCAAGCAGGTGTTTTTGCTGCTGGCGAAAATGGAAACGAAGCACATGGAGGACATCCAGGCGATCGCCCGGAAACTCGAGGAAGAGGGGAAATTCCCCAAGGTGTCGACCACGCCGCACGACGCGAGGATGCGCCTGTTCCGGCGCGAGCACAGCCGTATCCGGAAGGAGAAGGTCATCTCCGGGGAGGCCGCGGACGGGATGCGCAGGGCGCTCGCCTTCGAGGCGATGGGGCGGGAGATGTACGTGCGGATGTCGAAGGATGCGACCAATCCCCAGGAAAAGAGGTTCTTCAAGCTCCTTTCGGGCGAGGAGGATTCCCACTTCAACATCATCTACGAGTATCTGGATTTTCTGGAAAACCAGGGCCTGCGGATGCAGGACGGGTAAGAAGGCCTTCGCGCCGCGCCAACCGCCCGACACTGACGACAGTACCCGGCGAAGGAGTTATTCTTCCGGAATCGGCTCCCTGGTATATGGAAGCTCGATGACAGGGGATGTTTTTCGGGATAAGGGAGACGGGATATGAGAGGAAAGGGTTTGTACCACGCTTGTCTGCCGGTGGTTGCCGCCGCCGTTCTTCTTCTTGTTCTTGCGGCGCCGGCTCTGGCGGCGCACGGGGAAGGGACGAAGGAGTCCCCCAAGGAGGAATCCTCCACCCCTCAGTTCCCGGTCCCTCCGCCGCCGTTCTCCGAGGGGATCTACCCTTGCTCCGATTGCCACGCGGAGATGACCCCGAACCCGAAGCGCCGCAAGCTCGAGGAGGAGCATACCAACATCGTTCTGAACCACGGGCAGGGACGCTGGTGCCTCGACTGCCATGATCTTAAAAACCGTGACAAGCTGCACCTGATCTCCGGGGAGAAGGTCGGTTTCGACGAGTCGTACAGGCTCTGCGGCCAGTGCCACGGGGACAAGTACCGCGACTGGAAGGTGGGCGTGCACGGGAAGCGCACGGGCTACTGGAACGGGAAGAAGGAATATCTCCTGTGTGCCCACTGCCACAACCCGCACAACCCCCGGTTCAAGCCGCTCGCTCCGAAACCGCCGCCCGTCCGGCCGGAGGACATCCGATGAAGACCCGGGGAAATCCGCAGGGAGACAAGCCGATGCCGGATACGGAAACACGGGAACAGCGGATCTTCCGTCTCTCGAGACGGAAGGCGCTGAAGGGCCTGGCGGCCGGCGTG
This sequence comes from Candidatus Deferrimicrobiaceae bacterium, assembly GCA_049688015.1. Taxonomy (GTDB): domain Bacteria; phylum Desulfobacterota; class Deferrimicrobia; order Deferrimicrobiales; family Deferrimicrobiaceae; genus CSP1-8. The sequence goes on from JBAVJZ010000180.1 coordinate 8,704, forward strand.
GGGGCGCTCGCCATTCCCGGGAGGAAAGCCTCCGCCCTGACCTGGCAGGATTTCCTCCAGAAGAACTTCCGCGAGCTTACCCGGGCCGAGGTGGAAACGGTCATCGCCCGGCTCGAGAAGGAGTACAGCGCCCGGTTCAAGAAAGACGTGAAGGTCAAGGCGACCCCGCCCATCGAGGGAGTCCTGTACGGATACGGACTCGACCTGTCGCGGTGCATCGGCTGTCGCCGGTGCGTCTATGGCTGCGTGGACGAAAACAACCAGTCGCGCGATCCGCAGATCCAGTGGATCCGTGTCCTCCAGCTTGAAAAGGAAAAGGGGGTCGACCTGGAGCATGCGGAGCACTACTACAATCCGAAGGAGGTGCCCGCCCCGGGGCACTTCTACATGCCGGTGCAGTGCCAGCAGTGCCGTCTTCCGCCATGCGTGAAGGTGTGCCCCGTCCAGGCGACGTGGAAGGAAATCGACGGGATCGTGGTGGTCGACTACAACTGGTGTATCGGCTGCCGCTACTGCATGGCGGCCTGCCCCTACGGGGCACGTCACTTCAACTGGAGGAAGCCGGGTCTTCCCGCGGGAGAGATGAACCCCGACACCCACTACCTCGGGAACCGTCCCCGGCCGGTCGGGGTGGTCGAGAAGTGTACCTTCTGCATCCAGCGCACCCGGGAAGAGCCGGGGAGGTACCCGGCCTGCGTGGAGGTCTGCCCCACCGGGACCCGGAAGTTCGGGAACCTCCTCGACCCGGAGAGTGAGATCCGCTACATCATCGAGAACAAGAGGGTGTTCCTTCTGAAAGAAGACCTGAACACCCAGCCGCAGTTCTACTACTTCTACGCGACCTAAATCCCGGGGGAGAGGAATGAAAAAGATCTGGGAATTCTTCAAGGGGACGCTGGTTCTCGTCGCGAAGGGGAGCAAGGCCTACTATACCTGGCTCCTGTTCCTGCTGACGCTCATGACGATCGGGGCCTTCGCGTACGGCTACCAGCTCAAGAGCGGGCTGATCGTCACCTCCATGCGGGACCAGGTCTCGTGGGGATTCTACATCTCCAACTTCACCTTCCTGGTCGGAGTGGCGGCGGCGGCCGTTCTGCTGGTCATCCCGGCCTACGTCTACCACTGGAAGCCGATCAAGGAGATCGCGGTCCTGGGGGAGATGCTGGCGGTATCCGCGATGGTGATGTGCCTGCTCTTCGTCACCGTCGACATCGGGCGTCCCGACCGGTTCTGGCACCTGATCCCGAAGATCGGGATCCTGAACTTCCCGCAGTCGCTCCTGGCCTGGGACGTGGTCGTTCTGAACACCTACCTGGTGCTCAACCTGACGATCGCCGTCTACGTCCTCTATCAGATGTACCACCGGCGGGAGCCGAACAAGGCGGTATTCAACCCGCTCGTCCTGTTTTCCATCCCCGCCGCGGTCTCTATTCACACCGTGACGGCGTTCCTATATAACGGTCTGGCAGCACGCCCCTTCTGGAACGCATCGATCCTCGCCCCGCGGTTCCTGGCATCGGCCTTCTGCTCCGGGCCCGCTTTCATGATCGTCATCTTCCAGGTGCTGCGGAAATATACCAAGACCGACATCAAGAACGAGGCGATCTTCAAGATCGCGGAGCTGATCGCGTACGCGATGTTCATCAACCTCTTCCTGCTCGGTGCGGAGGTCTTCAAGGAGTACTACTCGAACACGATCCATCTGGCACCGATGGAGTACCTCTTCCAGGGGCTGAAGGGGCACAGCGACCTGGTCCCGTACATCTGGACCGCGATGTTCTTCAACGTGACCGCCTTTATCCTCTTCCTGGTTCCCCAGACCCGCGAGAATTTCCTGACGCTGAACATCGGGTGCGTGCTGATCTTCATCGGCGTCTATATCGAGAAGGGGATGGGGCTGGTGATCCCGGGACTGGTCCCCGACGTGCTGGGGGAGATCTACGAGTATTCCCCCACTGGGATCGAGATCCTGCTGACAATCGGCATCTGGGCAACGGGGTTTTTCGTCTACACGATGCTTCTGCGGGTGGCGATCCCGATCCTGAACGGCGATTTCCACGTGGGGGACGATGGCGTGACGCCGGTCATCGGCGACGACCGGTTCATCGTTCGCCGCCCGGGATTCGTCTCGGGGAGGTCGGATGCCGAGGCGGACCTCGAGGCATCGGCCTAGCCTCTCGCAGCGGAGTCCGGTGAGAAATGCGGGCCGGGCGAACACCTCCGAAACCTGCGGCGCAATGCTCTTCCCGTTCCACGGGAAAAATGATCTTCCCGTGGCCTCGATCTCCCCGGAGGTGGATCGGGTTCCCTCGATGGAGATCCGTGGAGGAAAGCGAGCCAACTTCCCCTTCCGGATCGGTTATTCGATATATATAAAGCTATGAATGTAGTGGGTTTTCCATATGCCGAGGGGGGCAGCGGGGCGGTCTTTCCTTGCCCGGAACGGTGCGGCGACGGTCTCCTTATCCACCGTTGACAATTATTCTCACATCGGATACGCTTCTTTCCATTTTGGGGTGGACAGGGCCGGAATTTGGGCCGCGTGTGCTATCGGGTTATCTCCAGATTCCCCGGAAACAGAGACAAAAATGAGGTTTCGACTATTCCCGTGCCCGATGGATCATTCCTCGTTACGTTCCTAAGGAGGATAACCTCGTCCATGAAGACTCCGTTTTCGAAGTTGCCCGAGGCCCTGGTGAGACTCCTGATTGTCTTCGCCGTCGTGATTGGCTTGGCGATCATCATCGTGAAGTTCGTCATCCCCCCGCGGTTCAAGGACACCAGGATCCAGTGGGCGGAAACGACCAAACGGGAGGCGGCCAAGCCGGTACGGTACGCCGGAGCGGTTGCCTGCGCGGAGTGCCATGACGAGATCGTCGCGGAAAAGAAGAAGGGATATCATCGTGATCTGTCCTGCGAAACGTGCCACGGTCCCGCGGAAGCCCACACGGAGGACCCGGACAACATCACGCCGCCGGCGCCCCGGGACCGGAAGTTCTGTCCCGTGTGCCATACCTTCAACCCCTCGCGCCCGAGGGGATTCCCCATGATCAACCCGGTGGCCCACAACCCGATGAA
>JBAVJZ010000181.1:0-18164 GCA_049688015.1 Candidatus Deferrimicrobiaceae bacterium
TTCACAGAATTTCATCTCGGACGAACGGCGATCCGCGCGGGATATTCCCCCGCGATGTTGGAAATGCGGAGAGATCCTCCCCCTTTCCGGTGAAACTGTTCCTGGGCAAGAGGAATCGAAGAAACGCAGCGGGAAGGGAATCATCCCAGGGAGCCGAGAAAATGCCTAAGATTCGCGTCGCGGTGGCCGGCGTCGGAAACTGCGCGAGCGCGCTGCTTCAGGGAATCGAATATTACCGCAACGCGGGGGACCCCCCCGGAAGCGACATCCCCGGGCTAATGACCCTCGACATCGGCGGGTACCGCCCCGGCGACGTCGAAATCGTCGCCGCCTTCGACATCGATCGCAGGAAGGTCGGACGGCCCGTGGGGGAGGCGATCTTCTCGCCCCCCAACAGTACCCCGAAATTCGTCGACACGGTCCCCGAGACGGGGGCGATTGTACGGATGGCGCCGGTCCTGGACGGCGTCGCCCCGCACATGCGCGAGTACCCGGAGGACCGCACGTTCCTTCCTTCCGACGAGACCCCGTGCGACGTGGAGGCGGTGCTCCGGGACACCGGAGCGGAGATCCTGGTAAACTACCTTCCCGTCGGCTCGGAAGAAGCCACGCGGTTCTACGCGGGGGCCTGTCTTTCCACCGGGGTAAGCCTGGTGAACTGCATCCCGTCGTTCATCGCCTCCGACCCGGAGTGGGCAGCCCGGTTCCGCAGCAGGGGTATCCCGATCATCGGAGACGACATCAAGTCGCAGCTCGGCGCCACCATCGTCCATCGGGTCCTGGCACGCCTTTTCTCCGAAAGGGGGATCACGGTGCGCCAAACGTACCAGCTGAACACGGGCGGGAACACCGATTTCCTGAATATGCTGAGCCGGAACCGGCTCCGTTCCAAGAAGATCTCGAAGACCGAGGCGGTGACCTCGGTGATGCCCCGCGGGATCGCGCAGGACAAGATCCACATCGGCCCATCGGACTATGTCCCGTGGCAGAAAGACAACAAGCTCTGTTTCCTGCGGATCGAAGGGGAGGGCTTCGGGGGGCTTCCGATCGAACTGGAACTCCGCCTCTCGGTGACCGACTCCCCGAACAGTGCGGGTGTGGGGATCGACGCCATCCGGTTCTGCCGCCTCGGGCGGGATATGGAGCTCGCGGGTCCGCTCATGGCCCCGTCCGCCTACTTCATGAAGCACCCCGCGGTGCAGATGACGGACGACGATGCCCGGCGGGAGCTCGAGGAGTTCATCGCCGATTATCGCGCCTGGCGGCGGACGAGAGAAGTCGCGCCCACGAATCGGTGCACCTTTCCCACGTAAAACGGGCTGCAATCCTTTTCCCCTCGCCCGTCATCCGGTCCCTCGCCGCCGCATCTCCCAACATGTCCCCCATCGCATCGGCAAGCCCCCGGGGACTGTCCGGGAAATAGGCCATTCCCCCTCCCTCCCCCGCTACCGTATCCCCCCAATGGCCGTCGCGGGGAACGATCACGGGCACTCCGGCAGCCATCGCCTCCAACGGGACCAGGCCGAAGGACTCGTAAGTCGAGGGGCTGAGCACCGCGTCCGCCGCGGAAAGAAGAGCGGGCATCTTCGCGTGGGGAACCGGCCCGGTGAAAATCACTCCTGGAGGAATGCCCCCCGCGGGAGGATTCTGCCCGGCGATGAGCAGAAACGTTTCACGGTCCCTTCTCCCCCGAATCGCCGAAAGCGCCCCCACGGCGGCGAGGGTATTCTTCCCGGCTTCCGGCCGGGCGGCCAGCAGGAAGAGGAACGCCCCGGGGGAAATGCCGAATGCCCGCCTGCTCTCCTCTCGCGACGGCGGGCTGCGGAACGAGTCGTCCACTCCCGGGGGGATCACCACCCCCTTTCCGGCAACCTCCGGGAGGATCCCCGTCGTCGCGGCGAGGTCGTGGTCCGAGAGAAATACCACCCGGTACGCCTCCCGGGCGATTCGTTCCTCGGCGTCCCTCCTCGCGATCGAGAGCGCGTTCGGACGGTATCCCGCAGGCATCGGCTTGCGGGCCTCCACCGTGTGAAACGCGAACATCATCCCACCGGAGCGCACCCGCGCTCCCGCCTCCCGAGCCGCCACCCCCGACATCCAGTAGTGCGCCGAGAGCGCATCGGGGGGGGTACGGCGTGCCCGGAGGAGCGCCCCGGCGGTTTCCATGAACCGGGGGAGCGCCCGGAGGGCCCCCTCCCGGCTCACCGGCTCCTCCCACCCGCAAGGGAGATGGTACACGCGGACCCCGCGGTACGGGCGGGTCGTCTCCACCCGCTCCCCTTTTCCTCTCGTCAGGACGTCCGTCTCGATCCCCTTGCGGGAAAGCCCGGAAAGGAGACCGCGCAGGAAGATATTCATCCCGCCGGCAAGGCCGGTGCCGGGCTCCTCCAGGGGACAGGTGTGATAGGAAAAAAGCAGGTGCTTCACGATACGCGGATGATCGCCCGGAATACGATCCGGTCCTTTCCTCCGAGATCGTACTTGTACCGCTCCCTTCCGCGGAGGAAATCGTATTCCCGATAGCCCTGCCGGATCGCATCCTCGATGCAGCGCGCCAGCAGCACCAGACCGGGGCTCACCTCCCGGTAGTTCGGATCGAACCCGGAGTTGTACAGGAGGAGGGCGCCGTTCCACACGATCTGGAGCGCGGACGCCATGACTGCGCCTTCCCCGGAGAGAAACACCAAACGCAGCTGCCCGGTGGAAAGGAAGCCCTCGGCCATATCGCGGAAGAATCCCGCCATCCTGTCGTCCATGAACTCCGCCTTTCCCGTGTGGCTTAGCCGGTGGAGGGCGATAAACGAAGGAAAGTCCTGTTCGAACTCTTCCCTCGTCCGGGTTACGCGGAAGGACAACCCCGGCGCGGCAGCCGAAGCCCTCCGGATCTTCCGTCGCAGTTCGTGCCGCTCTTTTGTCCCCAGCAGGCCGAGATACTCCTCGAAGGAGGAAGGAAGGGGGACATACGGGGACCGGTCCATCTCCTCGAGACGGAAAGAGTAGCCGAGCTCGGCGCACACGCGGGGCAGGCAGGCGATCGAAGGGGACCCCTCGACGAGGTTCGGCAGCAGAAGGGGATGAGAGGAGAGAAGGTCCCGCGAGCGGGAAAGGAACTCGGACCAGAAGCCGGCTTCCCTCCCGGAGACGACGACGGCGTCCAGCGAATCGGACACCTGTTCCCCCCCGAGAAGCTCCCACCCCTTCTCGTCGTCACACAGGCAGAGGAACAGAAACCCGTCGGTCTCCCCGTTTCGGACCCACCGGTAGATTCGCTTGCTGTGGCCGGAAGCGAACGTACTCGCCCACGGAGCAAGAAAATGGCGGGAAAGGAAGGGGGAGGGGCGGAAGGAGCGGGAGAGTACGGAATCCCACTCCTCCCCGGAAATGTCCTCCATCCGGTCTGTCCAGGAAAGTCCCATCCGTCACCGCTGACGGCGGACAATCACGCTCACTTCCCTCCCCTTTCCGATTCCGGGGGGGATGCCCGACCCGGAATGACGCCGGCCGCGACCAGTCTGCGCACCGCCTCTTCGGCCACCGCGTTGGCCGCGCCGTTGACCGCGTTCCGGACCCCTTCGGGAGTGACGAAAAGCGCATCCTCCGTCCAGTAGTCGGAAATCACGGTGCTGTTCCAGTTCGGCGGGGCGCTCCCCCCCGTCCCGTAAACCGTCAGGGATACGGTGGCCGCCGATTCGACCTTCATTTTCAGGGAACCCGCTTTCTTGGTCTCCACCCGGAACTTGTTGACGGCGCCCCACACCCGGGCAATTGCGTCTGCGGGAACCGCCGTCTCGGAGGAAACGCGCACGGCGCGGAACCCCTTCTCATTCAACACGTCGGCAATCAGGTCCGGCATCGTTTTCCCCGGGTCCCCATTCCAGACGATCGCCCTTGCATGGTCGAAATCGCGGCCGATCTCATGCGAGGAGGCGCCCTCGAATGTGAAGTCGAGCACGGCAACCGCGGGGCCGGCCGCAGTCGCCTGCGCTTCCCCCCTTGCCTCGGGGCGCGCGAGGTCCCCCGGCAGGGTCAGAACCTTCCCGGTCACGCAGCCGGAACCCCCGACAAACGCGGCAAGCGCGAGAAACACCTGGACGACGTGGAATCGATTCACCTTGAAGTCTCCCTTCTCGGATCATTCATCTCCGGCATTTTTCCCCTCCTAGGTTACTACGTTAAGGCTCCGCCGTGGTCAAACGTGCTTTTCGGCCCCCCTTGACTTGAAATGACCTTCCGCGTTGCCGTATCGTGGATTGTCCCGAAGGCGGACGGCGAAGGAGAGGCCATGCCCACATCCCCGGAGATCCGCGAGGCGATACGGCAGGGATCCTGGATCCGAAAGATGTTCGAGGAGGGCGCCCGGCTGAAGTCGGCGAAGGGGGCGGACAACGTGTTCGATTTCAGCCTCGGGAACCCCTACGGGACGCCTCCCGACGAACTCCTGGTAGAGATGCGAAAGCTTTTGGCTGCCCCCTCCGACGATCTGCACCGGTACATGCCGAACGCCGGGTTCCCGGACGTGCGGAAGAAAATTGCGACATCTCTCACGCGCGCGATCGGCCTTCCATTCACCGGAGACCTCGTGATCATGACCACGGGGGCCGCGGGAGCGCTGAACGTGGCGCTGCAGGCGATCCTCTCGCCGGGAGACGAGGTCATCGTCATCGCCCCGTATTTCGCGGAGTATCTTTTCTATCTCCGGACCGTCGGCGGCGTCCCGATCGTGGCGGAGTCCTCGGGGGAGTTCCAGCTGGACATGAGGGCGATCCGGGCAGCGCTTTCCGACAAGACCAAGGCCATCATTCTCAACACGCCGAACAATCCGTCGGGAGCCGTCTATCCCCGGGACGCCCTTTTCGCGCTCGATGCAGTGCTCGGCGAGCGGGAGAAGCGAACGGGAAACCCCGTCTATGTCCTCTCCGACGAGCCGTACCGGAAGATCGTGTATCCGGGATACGCCTTCTTCCCCCCCGCGTCCGCCCTGCGGAACACTCTCATCGCCTACTCGCACTCCAAGGACCTCAACGTCCCCGGGGAGAGGATCGGGTACCTGGCCGTGAGCCCGCGGGCCGCGGACGCCGAGGAGATTTCCGAGGCGTGCGTTTTCTGCAACCGGGTGCTCGGATTCGTCAACGCGCCTTCGCTCATGCAACGGGCCGTCGCCGAGGTCCAGGACCTCGAGCCGGACTTTCCCGTGTATCGGGCGAACCGGGACGTCCTCGTCGCGGCCCTCGCGGAAACCGGCTTCTCCGTCGTCCCGCCCGGAGGGGCCTTTTACCTGTTTCCGCGGTCCCCCTCCGGGGACGAAATGGAGTTCGTCGCGGCGGCCCGGGAGGAGAACATCCTCGTGGTCCCGGGACGCGGCTTCGGGCGGGAAGGACATTTCCGGATCGCCTTCTGCGTCCCCCCCGACACCGTTGCCAGGTCTCTTCCCGCCTGGAAACGGCTCGGCAGGAGATTTTTCCCGGGGCGCAGTCCAGGAGCGGCCCGATGAAAATACCGTTTCGAAGGAACATCGCGAGGATGCAAGGGTATGTTCCCGGGGAGCAACCCCAGGAAGCGGGATTCATCAAACTCAACACGAACGAGAATCCCTATCCCCCGTCCCCGACGGTGCGAAAGACCCTCCTGTCGGAAGCGAACGCCTCACTCCGCCTGTATCCGGATCCGGATGCCACGAATCTCCGGCGGCAGGCCGCGCTGACGTACGGGTTCGATCTCTCCCAGGTGATCGCGGGGAACGGCTCGGACGACCTGCTTGCGATGATCGCCCGCGCCTTTGTCGGAGAAGGAGACACGCTGTGCTGTCCGACCCCGACGTACACGCTCTATGACACCCTGGTCAAAATCCAGGGAGGCAAGGTTGCGGGGATCCCCTACCCCGAGGACTACTCGCTCCCGGCGGGACTTGCCGCGAGGCGAGCGAAGGTTACGATCGTCGCCACCCCCAACTCCCCCTCGGGGACGTCGATTCCGACGGCCGCGCTGGCCGACCTTGCCGACCGGTTGGCGGGCATCCTCGTCATCGACGAGGCCTACGCGGACTTCGCCGAGGAGACCGCCCTGCCCCTCGCCCGGGAAAAAGAGAACGTGATCGTGCTTCGCACATTGTCCAAATCGTTCTCCCTTGCCGGTATGCGGGTCGGTTTCGGCTTCGGCCCGCCTGCGATCCTCGCCGGCATGAACAAGGTGCGGGACTCCTACAACCTCGGTCGTTTGGGCCAAGCGGCCGGGGAGGCCGCTCTGAAGGACATCGGCTGGATGGAGAAAAACATCGCGAAGATACGCAAGACGCGGTCGATCCTCCTCTCCGCGCTTCCGTCGCTCGGGTTTTCCCCCTTCCCGTCGCAGAGCAACTTCGTGCTCGCGAAACGCTCCCGGGGGAGATCGGCAAAACCGGTCTACGAGGCGCTCAAGCAAAAAAAGATCCTCGTCCGGTACTTCGATACGCCCCGCCTCTCCGGATGCCTGCGTATCACGGTAGGCACCGATGACGAGATCGCGGCGCTCCTTGCGGCGCTGGAAACGATGCTATAGCGTGATCGACCAGTTCGCGCCGGAGGGGGAGTTGATCCAGGAGGCAACGGCCCCGTCGGCGCGGAGCCGGAGAACCTGGAAGCAGTACTCGACGACGCTGCCCGAAGGACCGAACACGAACCCCTCGAATGTTCGCGGAGAGGGATGGCTCGCAAGGGCGGCCGACCTTGCCCGCAGAAATTCCTCCCGGTCGTCGGAATGGAAGTATCCGGACGCCCGGGATCCCGCGGACGCGTAGTTCTTCACTTCCATCGCGACCAGGTTGTGGGCTGCCCAGGACCGGTCACCCCACAGGGCGCGCGCGCAGACGATGTCCCCTTCTTCGTCCCGGACCGTGATCCTCGCGCAATTGATCTTGTCGGCAACGGGAACGTCCCCTCCCGCGGGGATATGGTACAGGAAGAACGGCATCGGGCGGTTCTTCAGGATCGACAGGGCCTCGGGAATCTCCACCAACGGGGCGGCGCCCTCCATGATCGGCACCCGCGCGCAGCACAGGGAAGGGGACGGCTTCTTCCGCATCGCGCCGAAGCCGTACCGGACCGTTCCCGAACGCGGCTCTTCCGGCCGGAGGGGCAGCGCGAGACGGAACCACCCGCCGCCCGGGGCCGGCGGTAGGTTCCCCGCTCCCTCCTCCTCGATAACGCTCACGTCGTCTTCGGTAGCGGGTCCGGGGAGAAGAACCTCGTACGGCGGAGAGAACCACTCTCTCCCTCTCCCCACCGTCGAGAAGAAATAGCGAACCCGAAGGCGCCCATCGCCTTGCGGACGGGGGAGAAACAGGTACCCGTTGCGGGTCCCGGGGACCCTCGACGGCGTCATCACGACGGTGGAACGGGCGAGGACGATTTCGGGGGAGCTTTCCGGAGAAGCCGTATAGTGGATCAGGGCAAGTTCGGGCCGGTCGGGGCCATCGTGGAACAAGCGGCGCAATACGTACATTGCCACCCTCCCTTCGCCGGGCTCACCCGCTGGGATCGCCGGCGCCGATCGTTCGGTTTCCCACGCCTTCCCCGTTTTTATATATCACTATCACTCGTACCCGAGCCGGGCAAGGTCCTCCTCGTCCATCCCGAAATAGTGCCCGATTTCGTGCAGCAGGGTCGTACGAATCTGGCGGGCAAGCTCCCCGGGGTCCTGGAAATCCTCCATCAGAGGGCCGCGATAGACGGAGATCCTGTCGGGCAGGTTCCCGGAGTCCAGCACGGACCGTTCGGGCAGCGGGATGCCGTGGTAGAACCCGTAGAGAGTCTCCCCCGGAGGCAGCCCGAGTTCGTCGAGAAGCCAGTCCGGGGGGCGGTCCTCCACCACGATCGCCACGTTCCGGATCGACTCGCGAAACATCCCGGGAAGGTCGTCGAGGACCTGCCGGAGAACGTTATCGAAAGCGGCCGCGGATGTCTTATGCCTCATCGCGCGTCCCCATGCCGTTTTCTGTTTCCCTATATGAAAATAGTACCCCAAACGTCGACGGGACGCAGGGGAAAGAGAGGAGCTACCCGGAACCGTCCCGGGAGCGTATCCTGCGAACGGCGTCTTCTATCATCTTTTCCGCCATCTTCAACGGCTCCACGCGGTAGGTCCCCTTCTCCACCTTCTTCTTGAGGAGTTCCACCCGTTTCCGGCGGATCGACGCCTTCCTGTCGATGCCCGATCCGTTTCCCTTTTTCCCGCCTGCACCCGGTCTGTTCACGGGACAACTTCCCGAGTTGGTATCCGCATGTGAATCTTATCGACCCTTTTTCCGGGAAACTTTACCTGCCCCGAAACATTGACCTTCCGTCCCGCACCGCCCGGAGGGTAAAATTACCCACATGAAAAAAACCCTCCTCATAGCGGAAGATGACGAAAATATACTCGAGCTTCTTCTGAACGTCTTTTCCCGCCCGGACCTGGAACTCCATCCTGCCCGCTCCGGGGCGGAGGCGATGACCCTTATCGACCGGCACGAAATGGACGTCGTTCTCACGGACCTCGTCATGCCGGAGGGAGGCGGCCTCGAGGTCCTCTCGCACGCAAAGAAGTCTTTCGTCAACTGCGAGGTCATCCTTATGACGGGGTACGGAACGGTGGAGAACGCCGTACATGCCATGAAACTGGGCGCTTTTCACTACATCACGAAGCCGTTCAAGGTGGTGGAAGTCGTCCATCTCGTCGACCGTGCCCTGGAAATGACGGGGGTGAAGAAGGAGAACATCCATCTCAAAAAACAGGCCATCGGGCGCTACCAGTTCGAAAACATCATCGGGATCAGCGAGAAGGTCCGGCAAATGCTCTCCCTGGTCTCGAAGGTGGCGGCCAGCGACGCGACGGTCCTCATCCTGGGGGAGAGCGGCACGGGCAAGGAACTCATCGCCCGGGCGATTCACTACAACAGCGACCGGGCGGACCGGATCCTCGCCCCCGTGAATTGCTCCGCCATCCCCGCCGAACTTCTGGAAAGCGAACTCTTCGGACACGCACGGGGCGCCTTCACCGGTGCCCACACCGCACGGACCGGCAGGTTCGAATCGGCCCATCGGGGTACGATCTTTCTGGACGAGATCGGCGAGATGAGCCCCCCCCTCCAGGCGAAGATCCTTCGGGTGCTCCAGGAACAGTCGTTCACGCCGGTGGGGGCAACAAAGCCGGTGAATGTGGACGTCCGCGTCATCGCGGCGACCAACAAGGATCTCGAAAAGGAAATTGCCGAGGGCCGCTTTCGCCAGGACCTGTTCTTCCGGCTCAACGTCATCCCCATCCACGTCCCGCCGCTGCGGGAACGCGTCGAGGACATCCCGGTTCTTGCCGAACATTTCATCAGGAAGTACGCCAAGGGGAGCGGGCGCAGGATTCAGGGATTTCGGGCGGATGCCATGGAAGCGATGGAGCGGCACGCCTGGCCCGGGAACGTGAGGGAACTGGAGAACCTCGTCGAGAGGCTCGTCGTCCTGAACCGGGATGGATGGTTCGAGAAAAGAGACCTTCCGGCGACGATGCTCCCCCGGGAGGACAGGGACGGGGGGAAGGGCACCGAGAGGCTTCGAAGCGGTGGGCTGGATTTTCGGAAAGCAAGGGAGGATTTCGAGAACGGGCTCATCGGCGAAGCTCTCGCCCTTTGCGGAGGGAACCGGAACAGGGCGGCGGCTCTTCTCGGACTGAAACGGACGACGCTCCTGGAAATGCTGAAGAGAAAGGGAATTCATAGCCCATAATTGTCATACGGACATCCCTCTGCCAAATTCTTGACACCCGGGAATCACTACCCCGCAAACCGCTCGTAGAAATTCCAACAGTATTTCAATAGATTATATCCTTCCCCCGCATGGCACGCATGTTGCTCCATATGTGGCTACCTCTTTCTCGAAGAAACGAAATCTGAAGGGAGGGACACGATGGGACGCAACATCGCTCTCCGAACCGCGGAAAGACCTCCGGTTAAACCTCCGCCTTTCCCCGACCGGGAGAACCTGGTAAACGAGTTTCTTCCGGGTATCCGATACCACGCCAGCGCGCTGAAACTCCGTCTTCCGCCGAGCGTCGAGATGGACGACCTCGTAAGCTCGGGTGTCGTGGGCCTGTTGGATGCCGCCGAAAAGTTCGATTCCACGCGCGGGATCAAATTCAAAACGTATGCCGAGTTCCGCATTCGCGGCGCCATGCTCGACTATCTCCGCGAGATGGACTGGTTCTCCCGCGCCGCAAGGCAACACGCAAACCGCCTGGAGAACGCCTACGCGCGGCTGGAGGGCATCCTGGCCCGGCCTCCCCTGGAGGAGGAAGTCGCGGCGGAACTGAATATCTCGGTCGCGGAACTTCAGAAACAGCTTTCCCTCTATTCCGGGCTTTCCGTCTTTTCGCTGGATGAACCCCAGAACGACGAACCCGGCACCGCCGCTCTTGGCGTCCAGAAGGTCCTGAACGAGGCCGCCAAGGACGACATGGCCAAGGACGAAATCGTCCGGGACCTCAAGGAGGTGCTCGCTAAAGCGATCGACACCCTTCCGGAAAAAGAGAAGCAGCTGCTCGCGCTGTACTACTATGAAGACCTTACGATGAAGGAAATCGGCACGATATTCAACCTGGGAGAACCGAGGATATGCCAGTTGCACGCACAGGCCACCCTTCGGCTGCGGGGAAAACTTAACTCCCTATGGGAAAAGTAGGAACCCGGAAGGGAGACATCACCCTTCCGGGAGTTTCTCCTCTCCGCTGCGCAAGCTCCCTATTCGCGCCCGGAATCTCTCGACATCCCTGACCGATTCCATGTACTTGGCCTGGGCATTGTCCAGGTGCCTTCCGAAAATGCGGAAATTGTCGGCGAACCGCTCGAAGTCCTTTCCCACCCTTTCCAACAGGTCCTGGATCTCCCGGGTCTTCTGCTCGATCTTGAATCCGCGGAACGCGAACGCGAGGGCCTGCAGGTAGGCGAAGAAGCTGTTCGGGGAGGTCGGGATCACCTGGAGCCGCAGGAGCTGCTCGTGAAGCGTCCGGTTCCGGAGCAGGAGATAGTACACCGACTCCGCGGGAACGAAGAGAAATGCGAAGTCCAGCGTCTTCGGGGGACGGATGTATTTGGCGCGGATCGACTCGGCCTGCGTCAGCACGTCGCGGGCAAAGGCCTTCTCGTACTCCCTGCGCGCCGTCTCATCTCCCTCTCCTTCCAGGAGGGGCAAGGCGTTCGCCATGGGAAACTTGGCGTCGACGCAGACGAACTGGCTCCTGTCGGGGCGCACGAAAATTGCTGCGTCGACCCTCTCCCCCCACTCCATCTGGTACTGCAGGTCGAACATTTCCGTGTGGGAACCGAACAGATCGGAGAGCATCTGCGACAGGGTCAGCTCCCCGAAGGCGCCACGCGCCTTCGGCTGGGTAAGCAGGACGTTGAGCTGGCCGATGTCGCGCGAGAGAAGGACCATCTGCCCCGTCGCAGCCCCCAGCTCCTTCAGGTGCGACGCCACCTGGTCGAACCCCTTGACGTTCCGGTCCGCCGTCTCGGACAACTCACGCGCCATTTCCCCGCGTATCTCGGAGAGCTTCTCCTCGATACGCCGGGAAATGCCGTCCAGTCCCCGGAGGAAGTTTTCCGAGACCTCCTGGCGTATCCGGGCCAGCGCATCCGCCTGTGCCCGCGCAAGATCCGAGGTGCTCGAACGCAGCGCGTCGGAGAACGTTCTCTCCAGCCGGTCCAGCCGTTCCTGCAAGGGAGCCGTCCGGCGAAGCAGAACGACGACGAGGGTGGCGACCGCCGCGATCAGGGTAAGTACGGGGAGAAGTTCCATGGTAAGATGTCTGCCTCTGACTCGTTACCGGATCCCGTCCCGCAGCGTGACGACATCTTCCCTTTCGGGCCGTATCGACGGCGCGGGGCGACTATCTGGAAGAGTAGCACAAGAAAAAGCGCCAAGGGGGAGAAGTGCGGGTTCCCAAGAAACTGGCCATCTTCGGATTCAACCTCTGTGCATCCATCTTCCTCGGGCTTTGCGTGTACGGATTGCTGCTCTATACCAAAGAGGGGAAGGTCCCCACCGGGTCCCTTCTCTCTTCGGCCCTCTTCGCCCTGGTCACCATCGGTTGCATCGTCGGGATCTGCTACTTCGGCAGACAGTGGGACATGCGCAACGCGGAAGAGGCGCGAACCGCAAACGAAATCCCGTCCCTTGCGGAAACGGCGAAAAAAAGAAGATCTCCGAAAAAAACCTGACGTCCCGGCGGCTAGTGTACCGCCTCGTAAATGGCTTGACGCACCGAGAGCGTCGATGCGCCGCGCCAGCAAGGCACGCGACTGAGGCATACCGTTGAGTATGGTGAAGAAGAGCAACGAAGCGGGAGCGGATGCAGCGGCGCTCGAATGCCAAGGTATTTGCGAGACGGTGCACTAGATCATCCGGCGGCCGCCAGCCGTCGCCGGAGCAGTGCGCGAACCCCCTCCTCCGGCGTTTCACGTTCGCCAAGCGGAAGACCGGGAACCTGCGGGTGCCTCTCCCCGAACCCGGGTTTTTCCTTCCGGTAAAGAACTCCCAGCGGGATTCTCTCCTCCCCTTCGAGCGCAAGCGCGAAGGCTTTCTCCCGGTCCGTCACGTCGTGGTCGGAGGGCAGCTTGTACGTCATTCTGCCGTACCAGTCATACGTGTTCTTCTTGTTGAACGTGACGCACGGCTGCAGGATGTCGACGAGTGCGAAACCCGGGAAGCGGATCGCCTGGAGCATCAGGTCGGCAGTAAAGTTCACGTCGGCCGAATACCCCCGTGCCACGAAACCGCAGCCCAGCGCCAGGGCGACCGCCAGGGGAAGGAACGGCCCCGAGATCACCCCGGAGCGCTGCAGCGAACCGGTCCAGCCGGGGTCGCTCGTGGGGGACGGTTGCCCCTTGGTCAGCCCGTAGACCTTGTTGTCGTGGACGAAGAGGGCAATATCGACGTTCCTGCGCATGTTGTGAAGAAAATGGTTGCCCCCCTCTCCGTAGATGTCGCCGTCGCCGCTCGTTACGACGACGGTGAGTTCCTGGTTGGCCATCTTGATCGCCGCCGCCGCGGGCAGGGCCCTGCCGTGCAGCCCGTTGAACACGTTTACATTCACGGAATGCGGGAGTTTTGCGGCCTGCCCGATCCCGGATACGAGGACGATCTCGTGCTTCTGCTTTCCCGTCTCCTCCAGCGCCTTCTTGACCGCGGAAAGGATCCCGAAGTTGCCACACCCGGGACACCATGCGTTTTCGCATCCCGAATCGAATCGGTCTACCATACCTTCCTCCTGACGTCTTCGGCCAGCGCGTCCGGGGTGAACGGCAGCCCGTCGTACCGCAAGATCGTCCCGTCGACCTTCACGCCGCATTCTCCCCGGATCAGGCGCGCGAGCTGGCCGTGGGCATTGTTCTCCACTGTGAGCGACGTCCCGTAGCGGGGCACGATCCTCGCGACTTCCTCCGCGGGAAACGGCATCACCTGCCGCAAGTGGACCGTTGCCACGGTCCGCCCCTCGCGGGCGAGGATTTGCCGGGTCTCTCCGATCACTTCTTTCGTCGATCCGAAGCCGATCAGGAGCAGGTCCCCGTTCGGCGGCCCGGCGACGAGGGGGGGAATGATTCTTCCGGCCAGCATCGCCCCCTTGCGAAGCCGCTTCTCCACCATCCGGATCCGGGTCGCGTGGTCCTCCGTGAGATGTCCGTCC
Source organism: Candidatus Deferrimicrobiaceae bacterium (assembly GCA_049688015.1). Taxonomy (GTDB): domain Bacteria; phylum Desulfobacterota; class Deferrimicrobia; order Deferrimicrobiales; family Deferrimicrobiaceae; genus CSP1-8. The sequence continues at coordinate 13,684 of JBAVJZ010000181.1, forward strand.
TCCGTATGTTCGTCGCTGTCGACCACGACGGTGATCCCGGGCTCCCCGGGCACCGCCATCGGCGAGATGCCGTTTTCCGTGTAGGCGTGGCGCAGATACGGTCCTTCCCCCGAGCGGGGAACGGAATCGCCGCGGACGATGTGCCGGCGGACCGGACGGACGCTCAGAACCTCGGGATCGATATCCACGATCGTATCCGCCAGGTACTGGTCGGTCAGCAGCAGGGCAGGCACCTGGAATTCCTCTGCCAGGTCCATCGCGCGCTGCGCGAGGTCGAACGCCTCCTCGGGGGACCCCGGGGTGAGCACGAGACGGGGGAATTCGCCGTGGCCGGCGGACAGGATGAATGCGAGGTCTTCCTGTCCGGTCCGGGTCGGCATCCCGGTCGCCGGGCCGGGCCGCATGCCGATGGCGATGACCACGGGAATCTCCATCATCCCCGCAAGCGACAGCGCTTCGACCATCAGCGCGAACCCGCCTCCCGAAGTGGCGACCATGGCGCGCGCCCCGGTGTAGGCCGCCCCGATCGCCATGTTCAGCGCCGCGATCTCGTCCTCCGCCTGCTCGAACAGCAGACCGACCGAGGGACCATCGTTCGCCAGGGTGGCCAGGATCGAAGTGCCCGGGGTCATCGGATATCCGGCCGAGAACTTGCATCCGCCCGCGAGCGCTCCGAGTGCAAGTGCCTCGTTCCCCGACAGGAGGATTCGCGGCACGGGGGGGCGGGACGGAAGACGAAACCTTTCCCGTATCTCCCCCGGGAGATGAGCCTCTGCCCAATCCGCTCCAAACCGGAGGGCCTGCCGGTTCTTTTCGAAGAAATCTCCCTTGAAATCGGTCTGGAAAACGGCGTCCGCGGTTTCCAGGGGAATCCCCAGCGCCCAGGCGATCACGCCGGTCCCCGCGACGTTCGCCAGGATCGGGCTTCCCGCACGCACGGCCATCTCCTTGAGCGGGACGGAGAACAGCGGGGGATCGGCGGAAGGAACATCGGCCAGGGCGAACCCGCCCTGACCGACCGCGGGAAGAAAATGCGACAGAAGATCCGGATTGACGACGAGGAGGATGTCCGCCGTCTCCCTTCCGGCGCGAACGGGGTCGGATCCGATCCGCACCGTCTGCGAGTTCCTCCCCCCCCGGATCCGACTCATGTAGTCCTGGGTGACGTGAAAATGGTAACCCGCGTCCACGACCATCCGCATGATCAGGTTGCTGACAGTGTGCACCCCTTGACCGGCGCCGCCGGCCACACGGACATTTACGTCGATCTCCATTGTTGTCTCCTCCTGTTGTGCTGATGACGCGTCGTCCGCAAATAGTTCAGTCACAAGGCGCTGTCGTCCCGCTCCGTCTCCTCCCGGATTCCCATGACGTGCCGGGGTGTCATCCGCGCCGTCCCTCCCCGGCGGGATACGGGTGGAGACGGCTCCCTACTGTCCGGTGGTCTTCTTGGCCACGCGGGCGTTGAACTTGGCGAAGTCGACCGTGAACCTCTCGTGGGTCCCCTTCCCGATCACCTCTACCTCGTCCCGACCCTCGATCTCCCACACGGTACGGCGTCCGTCGATCCCGATGCACCGGACGTGAACGGATACTTCCATCCCCGGCGGGGTCGCCGCGGTGTGGGTCACGTTGACAAGCGTCCCGACGCTCCCCTCACCCGGATCCAGATGGGGAGCCATTGCCTCGATGCACGCCCATTCGAACAAGCCTACCATGAAGCCCGTGGCGAACACCTTCGGCATCTCCTGAAACGCCGGCGCCTCCGGGTACAGAAACGGCACCGTCTTGTTTTCCGGAACGCGGTATTTGTGGACGTGCTCCAGCCCGACCTTCAGAGTGTCTTTCATCGGTTCCTCCCGTGACTTGTAGGTTGGTCGGCTACCTGGCTCCGGGCGCTGCGCGGAAGCCTCACTCGAAAACCATAGACGATTTTCCAACCGGGGTACAATGGGGGAAAACGAAAAGGTAAGATATAGGCGATCCACGGCAGGCGCAACCCCCGGACGAGGAGGAACTCGATGACACCGTTTTCCGTGCAAATTCGCTTCGCAAGGGTTCTTGTGATCATTTTCGTGGTCTGCACGGCCTTCGCGGGATGCGGCGACAACAATTCCAGCGGAAAGGCGGAGTCGGTCGCCGCCCTCGCGGGCGGCGCAGGAGGGCCCGGGTTCTTCGACGGCTCCCCCTCGGCCCCGGTCCGGTTCGACTCCCCGTCGGGCGTGGCCGTCACCACGACGGGAGACCGCTTCGTCGCCGACACGGAGAACCAGGTGATCCGGAAGATCGATGCCTCGGGAAACGTCACGACCTTTGCCGGCGCCTTCGGGGTTCCCGGGTCCGCGGACGGCACCGGCTCGGAGGCCCGTTTCAACATGCCCTCCGGGATCACCGCCGTCGGAACCGTTCTTTTTCTCTGCGATACGGGAAACCACACCATCCGCCGCGTAAGCGCAAGCGGAGTAGTCACCACCCTGGCGGGCAGCCCCGGAGTTCCGGGTGCGGTCGACAACACGGTCGGTGCGTTCGTCCGGTTCTCCTCTCCCAAAGGGATCACTTCCGACGTGCTGCCCGGAGGGTCAAGCCTTACCCCCACCCTGTTCGTGGCGGATACGGGAAACCACAAGATCCGCCGAATGTCCACCTCGGGGGCGACCACAACGATCGCGGGTTCGGGAACTCCCGGGTTTGTCGATGGGACGGGCGCGTCGGCAAGCTTTTTCTCCCCGGAAGGAGTCACCTTCGACGGATCGTCCGTTTTCGTCGCGGACACCGGCAACCACGCGATCCGGCAGGTTACCCTGACGGCAAGCGTGGGGGATGTCACCACCCTGGCCGGGGACGGAACTCCCGGATTTATCGACAATACTTCCGGTGCGTCCGCCCAGTTCTCCTCCCCCGTATCCCTGGCGTCCGTCGGAAGCGATCTTTACGTGTCGGACACGGGAAACCACGTCATCCGGAAAGTCAATACGACGAATCTGGGGTTCACCACCACGCTGGCGGGTACTCCGCAGGTTGCGGGATCCGCCGACGGTACCGGGGGGCTTGCCCGCTTCGATTCACCGGAGGGAATCGCGTCGGACGGTCTTTCCCTGGCTTCCCTCTATTTGGCGGACACGGGAAACCACACCGTTCGCCGCGTTACTCTGGGGGGTAGCGTAACGACCGTTGCGGGAAATCCCCCGCAGGCGGGATCGGCGGATCTGCAGGGAGACGCAGCCCGGTTCCGGGCCCCTGCCGGGGTTGTCGTCATCGGGGACGACGTGTTCGTTGCCGACACGGAAAACCACACGATCCGGAAAATCGACAGCGCCGGTATCGTAACCACCATCGCGGGGGCCGCAGGAACCCCCGGATCCACAGACACGCCGCCGCGGTTCCAGTTCCCTGGGGGAATCACGGTCCTGGGAGGAGAGCTGTATTTCACGGATTCGGGAAACAATACCATCCGCAGGGTCACCACTGCCGGCGTCGTGACAACGATCGCGGGCAACCCGGGGTCAACCGGATCCGCAGACGGGAGCGGCACCACGGCCCTCTTCAACAACCCGCAGGGGATCGTGGCATTGGGGGGAGATCTCTACGTGGCGGACTTCGGGAACAACACCATCCGGAAGGTCAGCACCGGCGGGAACGTGACGACGATTGCCGGAAGCGCCGGGAACCCGGGGTCAGCAGACGGTACCGCCACGGTTGCCCGTTTTCGCTCTCCTCTGGGAATCGCCACGCTCGGGACCAGCCTTTACGTCGCCGATTCGGGAAACAACACGATCCGAAAGGTCCTGGTCCCATCCGGAGCGACCTCCACGTTCGCCGGATCCGCAGGGCAAGCCGGCTTCGTGGACGATTCGGGAGCGTCTGCGCGGTTCTCTTCACCGGACGGGATCGCCGGGGTCGGGTCGGGCCTTTATGTTACGGACCGGGGAAACCACGCGGTGCGCAGGATCAGCACATCATCGAAGGTGACCACCTTCGTAGGGGACCCGGGGTCGGCAACCACCCGGAACGGCGATCCGGGCACCGCGTTGCTGAACGCGCCGGCCGGGATCACGGGAGTGGAGGGGACGATCTACTTCACCGACATCAACGAGAACGTCGTCCGTAAGATTCTCTTCTAGAAAGGAGTCAGACATGCCGCGGAAGACGAGTCGGATCCGGAACCATCACAAGGGAATCGTGAAGAGCCTCAGGATGATCGTAAAGCGCGCAGACAAGATCTCCGCCCGTCCCGGCGAGGCGACGAAAAAAACCCTGAAGGGGGACATCGACTTCCTGCTCAAGGATCTCATTCCGCACGCCGAAGGGGAGGAAAAGGGACTCTATCCCGTGGCGGACAAGCTCATCCGCAAGTACGGGCGGCCCACGGCGACGATGAGCCGCGAACACGTTCATCTGAAGAAGGAGATCGCCGCCTACTGCCGGGCTGCACGCAAGATCGCCTCCGCAGAGGGAGCGGTCTCGGCGGCGGACCGGACGGC
>JBAVJZ010000182.1:0-8302 GCA_049688015.1 Candidatus Deferrimicrobiaceae bacterium
AGCCGGGCGATGCTTTGGAATATGCCGGGCTCGTTCCACGATTGCGGTTTCCCCGCCGGCTCCTGCCCGGGAGGTTCCGTTTTTTCCTGGTAGACCTCGTCCACGATCTTCTCGGCGGTCTTCTCCACCTTGGCCGCGGGGAAGTAGATGTTCACCGTGACGCACCCCGCGATGATCGCGAGAACCGTGAGGACAGAAAAAGAAAAGCGATGCGCGGATCGTTTCATGCCATCCCCCTTTTCGTATTTGGGTGAATGCATCCGTCTCAATGGGAGCGTTCGCTCGTTACGCGCTTCGCACGCTCCACCATGTCAGAAAAGCCGATGCGGTTGTCCGGGTTGCGGTTGACCACGTTGATCCCGCCAAATAAAGGCCTCTTCACCAGATACTCTACACCATCTTCATGGATGGTCCCCCGAACGGTGAAGACGTCGTTTTTCAGGCTGGATTCGAAACCGATCTTGGCGTAGGGGAATTTCTTGAAAAACCTCGTCATCAGGGATGCCCCCATCCCGCTCAACGCGGAGCCCGTGCTGACCAGCGAGATGGAGTTCACCGCCTTGAGGCTCACCGACTGGTCGACCCCTTTCGTGGGCACCGACTCCATCCTGAGGAAGAACGCGACCGGCTGGCCGTAGGCAATCCGCAACCCCTCGATAGACCCGGAGATTCGCCCGGTAATGCGGCCTATCCCCAGGGCCTCGGAAAACCGTTCCAGGTCCATCATGCCGACGTTTACGTCGGCACCGATTTCCCGGCCCGCGCTGAAAGGACGTTCCACCGTCAGGTCGTGGACGTCCAATCGGCCGCCGAACAGATCGCCGGTCAGCTCTCCTGCGGCGGTCATTCGTTTCAGGCCGATGGCGACGGGATCGAGGAGACCTCCCATGTGTCCCTCCAGCATGGAGTTCTCTCCGGCGACCCGGGCGAGGTCAAGACCGTCCAGTTCCGCCGCCATCTTGATGACAAAGCCCCGGGAAAGCGGCTCGTCCACCTGGATTTTCCGCAGGGACAGTCTGGCCCCGAACAGGGACAAATCGATCCCTCCCCCGAGGTAGAGGTGATTGGGAACCAGGACGGCAGGCATCTCCAGGGGCCCCAGGTTCTGGCCGGCCAGACGAAGTGTCTTCAGGCTCAACCGGCCCCACTTTTTCGCATCGGAAGGTTGGGGGCGGCCAGGGTTATCGGCTCCCAGGGAGTAGGCGATCGGGAGGTCGATGGCAAGGTCGGCGAAAAGCGGCGGCTCCGTTCCCCGGCGGAGATCACCCGAGCGCACCCGGAGCATCCCGGACAGATCGGCCGCTTGCCCGGCGCCGGTGAAGGAAAGGTCGACCTCGGCGGTTCCCTCCGTCGTAAGCCCTGCCAGTTCGGGGCGCGATGCCGCCAGCGGATCCCTGAGGAACGTCCGGAAGACGGGCCCAAGCCGCACACCGATCAGGCTGAGGCGCCCCTGGTGGCGCCATGATCCTGCCGCACGGCGCGCCTTCCCCTTTACGGTCAGGCGACCGAACCCCGCCAAACCGCCTTCCAGTGACAGGTCCTGATATTCTTCGGGGCCCACTCGTGTTCCTCCCGCGTGGATGTCCAGAGGAACCTTGGTGAGGTCGACGTACACCGTGCCCCAGAGGGCCTCGCCCTGGCGTACGATCAGGTCGGCTTTCACCCGGGGCTGCCGGGTAAGCAGCGTCTCGAGTTCGACCCTGCCGGCCAGGTTCTGGCCCAGCACATCGCCCGCCGGCGAGCTGAAGCCGATTTTCCCAAATGCAGCCTTGGCTGCTACCCGGGAGCCGCCCACCGCGGGTTCGAGCCGGGCGGCGATGTCGATTTCGCCCGTGGGTGACCAGCTCTCCCATTTTCGTCCACTTATCGCCCGCGCAAGCGTTGCCAGGTTGTCCGCGGGCAGACCCGCCCCGTCCAGGCGGCCGCCTACATCCCTTCCGCCAAGGCGAAGTTCACCCGTCATGCGCCCCAGGGATTCGGATTGGATCTCCACGCCTTCCACGAGGTAGGAATTATCGAGTGCCCTTAGCGAGCCCATGAGGGCCACCGCGCCCAAGGGCAGGGGCCGGCCATCAAAGGAAACCTCGCCCGGTCCGACCGAAAGCTTCCAGCCTGGCAGAGTGGGGGCGGCGATTTCCCCTGCCAGAGGCGTGTCGAAGTGAAAAAGGCGTACCGCCAGAGGCGCCTGTTTGAGATGCCCCGTCCCCTTGATCCCCCCGGACAGGCTTGCCTTGCCGTGGAGCCAGCCCGGGAAGGGGCCCTCCGCCCGCAAGGATCCCTCGACGTGGCAGCCAAACCCTTCGCCTGGCCGGGAAAACTGCAAATCCTTGGGGAGGAGTTCCAGGGCCAGCACGCTTGCCGTCCCTCGTGCCGAGAGGCGGAAGGCGAAGGGAATCCTGCCTGTGAGATTCATGCCCGCCAGGCTGCCGGGCAACAGGGGAGCGAAAATGGTTTTCACCCGTTCGACCCGGGGGATCTCCCCGTCCAGGGTTCCGGAGATCTCTTCCAGGGTGGAGCCGCCAAGCCGCCCCTTCGCCAGGAGCAGCCCCCCGATGTCGAGTCGGCGCACCTCCAGTCGAGGTTCCCTTCCCGCAAGCGTGGAACTTGCCGCCGCGTTCAAGAGGATCGGATTTAGGGTCGTGGTCGCCTGCGGACGCAGGCTCACGCGCCCCTGCGTCAGGGCCAGGCTAAGCTCCTCGGCCTGGAAACGTTTCGGGGTCACCTTTACCCGGGTCCGGCCGGAAACGTCACCGGCGAGCTCCGCCAGCATCAGGCGGCCCGACGCAAACTCGAGGTCGACCTCGATCGCGGGGCCGGGCGTGACGTTTCCCCGGGCGGAAAGTGTTCCCCTGGCGACGGTCTGTTCCTTCCGGCGGAAGGTCACCTCTCCATCTCCGTTTAAAGCGCGAATGCCCCCTTCCCCCGGGACCAGGCGTAAAGATAGTTCGTCCGCCGTGAGGTCGCCCTGGGGCAGAGCCACGAGCAGCCGGGCGTCCGTCAGCGAGAGGTCCTCGATGTCGAACAGCCGGGTAAGAGGCGTCAGGTCGGGTGGCCCCTTCGTCTCCCGGGGGCGCGGGCGTTCGAAGACAAGCCCCTTTACTTCCACGTGCCGCAGCCACGCCCCCCCCTGGAGGAAGGCACGAGGGATCAGTTCGCATGTCAGGTGGTCCAGGCGCAGGAGATCGCCCTCACCCGGAGGACCCGCGATCGCAAGTCCCGAAAGTTCCAGGGCCGGCGGGGAAAGCGATAGTTTCAAGTCTGCCAGGGAAGCCGTACCGCCCTGCGGAGTCAGCGCCCGCTCCACCCATGGGCGGACCAGTTGGGGCCGGTAGACAGCCAATGCCACGGCCAGTGCGGCGACCCCCAGAAGGGCCGCCAATCCCGCGCCACACCAGAGGGCCGTGCGTTTCAGGGTCACTGAACCCCCCACCGAAATTGCCGTGCTTTTCCGGAAGAAATGACATGTACCGTGCCGGGCCGCATCACCTTGAATTATGCCCTTATATAAGGAGGATTGCCCACCCGTAAGGTTGGTTTCTCCAACTTTACCGACTTAGACCGCACCGGGAAGCTCCTTGCCGCCTTTTGCCGGGTCTCGCCGGGTGTTTGAGAGATGGTGTGAAGTATACTGAACGTGCTCTATTCACCACCGACACCGGAATCGAAGGACGGGATCGTTGGCGCGCGATACGCGAATGACGAACAGGGGGAAGGACAAACTACTCTCCCCGGAGGTCAACTGCTGGCGTGTGGCCAGGTCGAACCGTTGCTCCCTCCTGGTCGACGGCGAGGCCTACTTCAAGGCGGTACGCAACGCCATCGGCAAGGCACGTCGTGTCGTCTGGATCCTGGGATGGGATATCGACAGCAGAATCGGGTTGGTACGGGGAGACGGAGAGGACGACAGGCCCGCGGCCCTGGTCGAGTTTCTTCATCACACGCTCAAGCGGCGACGCGGACTCCGGGTCCACGTGCTGGTCTGGGATTTCTCCATGGTCTTTGCGCTGGACCGGGAGTGGCCCCCGATCTACAGCCCGCGCTGGCGCATGCATCGGCGCCTGGACTTTCATATGGACAACGAGCATCCACCGGGCGCCTCCCACCACCAGAAGGTAGTCGTGGTGGACGACGCGGTCGCTTTCGTCGGCGGCATCGACCTGACAAAGCGGCGTTGGGACACGACAGAGCACGCTGCGGATCAATCCGGGCGCCAGGATCCGGACGGCCGTCGTTATTCCCCTTTTCATGATGTCCAGCTCGTCGTAGACGGGGACGCCGCCAGAGCATTGGGGGTACTCGCCCGGGAGCGTTGGCGCGTGGCCACGGGGAATGAGGGGAAGCCCCCCCGGGCGATCGATACGGCTGTCGACCCGTGGCCGGAGGGCGTGAACCCGGATTTCCGGGAAGTCGATGTGGGAATCGCGCGGACCGTGTCGCCGCATCGCGGACGGGCCGAGGTACGGGAAATCGAGCGCCTGTATTGCGACACCATCGCGGCTGCGCGCCGATACATCTACATCGAGAACCAGTATCTCACCAGCGCTGCGGTGGGAGATGCGCTTGCCTCTCGTTTGCGGGAGGAGGAGGGACCCGAAATCGTCATCGTCCAGCCGAAAAACAAGACGGGCTGGCTGGAAAAGTACACGATGGAGGTACTTCGATCGCGGCTGCTGGGCAGGCTGCGGGCGGACGACGTCCATGGCCGTTTGGGCGTCTTCTACCCCCACATCCCGGGGCTTGGGGAGGGCGAGTGCGTCAATGTGCACGCCAAGCTCATGATCTCCGACGACCGGCTTCTCCGTGTCGGATCGTCCAACATAAGCAACCGCTCGATGGGACTCGATTCCGAGTGCGATCTGCTGATCGACGCAGCCGGCGACGCAGACGCGGAGCGCGCCGTCCGGGGCTGCCTCTTCCGTCTCCTGGCCGAGCACTCCGGAAGGGAAGAAAAGGAGGTCCAGGAGGCCATTGAGGGGACAGGCGGCCTTTTGCCTGCCATCGAAGGTTTTCGGGACGGGGAACGTGCGCTTCGTCCTCTGGACGGAGCCGTGCCGGCGGAGATCGATCAGATGGTGCCGGACTCGGCCATCGTCGATCCGGAGAAACCCGTCAACCCCGACACGCTGCTCGACATGGTCCTGGGGGAAGAGCCCCCGCGAAGCGTCGGGAAACGCCTTGCCGGCGCCGCCGCCTTGCTGCTGGGGCTTCTCGCCCTTGCCATAGCATGGAGGTGGACTCCCCTGGGGAATCTGCTGGCCGTCGGACGTATCGAAGCGCTCGCCGGAGATGTCGCAGGCAGCCCTTGGAGTTTCCCCATCGCCATGGCGGGTTTCGTCGCGAGCAGCCTTCTTGTCGTCCCGGTTATGCTCCTGATTTCCGTGTCGGCCTTGATTTTCGGGCCCTGGCAGGGATTTTTCTATTCGCTTGCCGGTGGGGTGCTGAGCGCCATGGTGAGTTTCGGGATCGGGAAAGCCCTGGGCCGGGATGCCGTCCGTCGGCTTGCGGGACGACGGATCAACCGTTTGAGCAAAAGGCTGTCGCGGCGGGGCCTGCTCACGGTTATCACATTGCGGATTGTTCCCGTCGCCCCGTTTACGGTGATCAACCTGGTGGCCGGAGCGTCGCACATACGCTTTCGCGACTTTTGGCTGGGCACGCTTCTGGGCATGGGCCCGGGGGCCCTGGCGCTTTCCTTCTTTGCCGACGGAATGGTCGGGGTTCTGCGCGCACCCAATGTCCGAACGATCGCCTGGGTCGGAGTCCTCGCCGTGTTCCTCGCAGGGGGCGGCATTCTGGCGAGCCGGTGGATCCGTCATGGTGAGAAACAGGGAACAGGCAAGGAGGAAGGCTGAGCTCTGATGGAGGTTCGGGTTGCGACCTACAATGTCCGGCGGTGCATCGGCCGGGACGGAAGACAGGATGCGGGCCGGTGTTTCCGGGTCATCGAGGAGCTTAATGCCTCTGTCGTCGGCCTCCAGGAAGTGGACGGAAATCTCACTACCGGAGCGGGCCAGGAGCTCCTCGGTTTGGCGAAAGAAGCAGGATATGCCGTCCACCACGGGATCACTCTCCGGCGGCCGGATGCGGACTACGGCAACGCGCTTTTGATCCGGGGCCGGATCCTGCACGTCGATCTCCACGACATCAGCGTGCCGGGCACCGAGCCGCGCGGGGTGATTGACGCGTCCCTGCTGGCGGGAGACCTTCCGATCCGGGTACTGGTCACCCATTTTGGACTTCGGTTCGGGGAGCGCCGCATACAAGCCCGCCGCGTGGGGTCTCTGGTTTCGGCGGATGACGGAGCCGTTACCGTGGTCCTGGGGGATTTCAATGATTGGCGGCCCATGGCCGCAAGCCTGCGTCCTCTTCGAGACGTCCTCGGACCCGCACCCGCTCCCAGGAGTTATCCTGCGCACCGTGCACTGCTGAGGCTTGACCGGGTCTGGGTTCGACCGCGGGAGCGGCTCCTGCGGGTCGAGGCGCACAGAACAACGGCGGCGCGCCTTGCCTCGGATCACCTTCCCGTACTTGCGCAAATCGCCCTCAGTCGCGCTTGAGACGCAGACCGTACACTGTCCGTTTCCGGACGCTACTTTCAAAAAGATTCAGTCCGGTATGCTCCGGACCCGGAAACCATTCGAACAAATCGGGGTTATTATCGTTAAGTATGGAAGGGTAAATCCAGGAAACAGGGAAACACGGTATCAACGGGGGAAAAATCGCACCGGATCGCCGGGTCGTACCGGAGAACGGAGGGTCGGATGAAGGCATTCGCGAAGATTTTCTGCTGGGCATCGATCGCGGGAGCGGTACTGCTGCACCCGGCGGTTTCCGGCGCGGAGCTTCTCGGAACGATGCGCGTACGACTCGTCTCAGGCGACGTGCAGGTGAAGATCGCCGAAACGGGAGAGTGGGTACCCGCCTCGGTCAACATGCCTCTTGTCGAGCGGGATGAACTGTGGGTCCCCGAAGGAAGCCTCTCGGAGATCCAGACGAACAACGGGGCCTACGTCCGGCTGGACGGGAACACGGCCCTCCAGGTCCTGCGGGTGGATCGCGACTCCTTCCAGTTCTATCTCCCCCAGGGGGGCGTGTACGTGCTGAACGACGACCCGACAGGCAGCGTACTGCAGTTCGACACCCTCGACACCTCCATCCGCGCGTTCGAGGCATCGACGTTCCGGATCGACATCCCCAACGGAGAGACGGACCTCCTCGTGTTGCGGGGAAGCGTCACGGCGGAGAGCGCGGGCGGGGCGACGAGGGTCCGTGCCGGCAGCATGCTGGTCCTGGGTGCGGACGGCTACGCGGAACTTTCCCCGCTCCCTCCTCCCGACGATTGGCAGAATTGGAACGAGAGGCGGGACCGGGTCGCCCTTGCTCGCGGGGGAGGCGACCGGCACCTGCCGGAGGAACTCCGGGTGTACTCCAGCGACTTCTACGAGTATGGCCGTTGGGTATACGTTTCGCAATACGGATTCGTCTGGACTCCAAGGGTCGTCCTGACCGGTGGCTGGTCCCCGTACCGGCAGGGAAGGTGGGTGTGGAGGGGCGGGGGCTACGTGTGGATCGGATACGAGCCCTGGGGGTGGGCCCCCTACCATTACGGACGCTGGTCCTATGTCGCCCGAATCGGCTGGTTCTGGGTGCCTCCCTCCCGGGGAGACGTATTTTGGGCGCCGGGATACGTGGGCTGGGTGCGGACAGGCAATTACGTGGGGTGGGTGCCCCTCGCTCCGGGGGATGTCTACTACGGGCACGGAAATTTCGGCCGGCACAGCGTGAATCTCACGAACGTAAACATCAAGCAGGTCCGGGTGACCAACGTGTACCGCAACATCAACGTCAGAAACAGCATCACCGTGGTCAACCGGACGACGTTCGTCACGGGGCGGCCGGCGGTCGTCAGCCGGAACGTGATGGGGAAAGTGAGGGAAGACTTCGCACAGCGGCGCAACATCGTTGTGGGAAGACCACAGATCGAACCCGTCGGGACAAGCTACGCCCCGGTGGTACGGAAGATTCCCGAGGCGAAGCGCCCGCCGACAAGGGTCCGGCAGATAGACGTGAAGGAACTGAGGAAGTCCCGTCCGTTGGTCAAGGAACCCGACCGTTCTTCCATGCGGCCGCAAGCCAAGCCCCGCCCGCTGGAAGTTAGGCAGGTCGAGAGACCGAGGTCCACGAGCGAGAGGACAAGGGATCACCGGCAGTCGGCGCCGCCGGTGAGGGTCAGTCCGCAGCAGTCGGCGCCGCCGGTGAGGGTCAGTCCGCCGCAGTCGGCACCGCCGGTGAGGTTCAGTCC
>JBAVJZ010000183.1:0-1518 GCA_049688015.1 Candidatus Deferrimicrobiaceae bacterium
TCAGGATCACGTGCAGGACGACCGCCGGCCACAGCAGAATGCCGGTCAAACCACCTGCGAAGCCAACGTAGGCGAGATACAGTGTGACGGCCGTGCCGTAGGTCAACATGCCGACCAGGGGCGAGCCGGGCCAGCAGGCGATCCCTAAAGCAATCAGGGCAATGCCGGCCACGCGTGCTACCGGTATGGCAACGCCAGTAAGTTCCACGCCGAACAGCAACCACCCAACGAGCGATGGAAAAAAGAGCAGCGCCATGCCGGTGGCGGCTTCACCAATAGCAGCGAGAATAAGTACCTTCTTCATCGCCTTGGTGCCCCTTAGTCTTTAGCGCGAGCGACCCGGTCGCGAATGGCCGGAAGTTGCTTGCTGTCTGCTTCCGTGTACTGCACCGGGCCGATGTCGAAGGTCAGCCTGTCGATCTTTCCCGTGAACTTGAAAGGTGTATCGTAGCGATACTCGATCATCGCGACTCCGGTGCGGGTGTCCTGCCCGACGTCAAAGGTTTCGTCCTCCGGGAACATGATGGGAGTGGTGTGCTCCATGGTGTTCCTGGCGACTTCCTTGCCGTCTACGGAAAGCACGCCAGTGCCGCCTTTGCCGAAACCGGGTCCGTCGTACTTGAAGTCGAACCGGATTGTATGCTTGCCAGGACTTAGCTCAGGCCCTTCCCAGGCCGTACGCTTGAGATCGAGCAGGTTGTAGAGAAACACCACCTTGCCCCGGCCGACTCCGAGCTCGCCCTTGCTCAGGAACAGGCCGTAGCCGCCGAACCTTCCGCCCTCGGTAACGATCATGCCTTCCGCGCCGCCTTCGGGAATCTCGACCTGCGCCTCGATACTGAAGTCCTTCGCGAGGATGTTCGGGGCGGCACTGGACGGCACGCCGTTCAACTCGCCCGAATAGGTGAATTTCGTCCGCCCGGCTGTCGCGCTCGGACGCGGGGTGAGGAAACGCGCGAGCGTCGAATTGTCGAGCGGCAGCACGTTATATTTCTTCGCCTCTGCGTAAAAGACGTCCTGCATCCTCTTGAGTTTCTCCGGCATCTTTGCGGCAAGGTCGTTGAACTCGGTGACGTCCTCGTTGATGTTGTAGAGTTCCCACTTGTACCCGGTGATCACGTCCGGAGGCGTGGTGTGGCTCAGTTCCCAAGGGAGCGTCACCGGAGTCGTGGCCGCCACCCAGCCGTCGTGATAGATGGCGCGGTTGCCGAGCATCTCGAAGTACTGCGTGGTGTGCCCCGTGGGGGCATCGGTGTTTGCCTTGTCCCAGGTGTAGGACATGCTCACGCCTTCGATGGGACGCTGCTTGATGCCATTGATCGTGTCGGGCGCCGGGATGCCGGTCGCTTCGAGGATGGTCGGCACGATGTCGATGATATGGTGGAACTGTCGGCGGATGCCGCCCACATCCTTGATGTGGCCGGGCCAGGACATGCACAGACCCTGGGCCGTCCCACCGAAATGTGACGCCACTTGTTTGGTCCATTTAAATGGAGCGTCGAGCGCCCAGGACCAGGC
>JBAVJZ010000184.1:0-1507 GCA_049688015.1 Candidatus Deferrimicrobiaceae bacterium
GAATCGCAGCCGCATCGCAGGAATGCCTGCATGCCCGCCAGTTGGTCGAGCATGCCGACGCCGCCCTGTACCGGGCAAAGAAGGCCGGGAAAAACCGCACCGTCGTTTTCGGGCAGGACACGGGAACAAGCCTGGAGTAGAGCGGCGGGAACCGCTCCGCGGGATCGGACGGCGAGGAGCAAACATCGATGGGACACCTCGGAAGCGGACAGGGGGTATACGGAAGGCTCCAGAAGCGTCTTGACCGGTACCCCATCGGCGCGCCACCCGCACCGGCCCTCCATGAAATCCTCCGTCGGCTCTACTCGGAAGAGGAGGCGGAGATCGCCTGCTGGATGCCGATCCGGTTCACCGACATCCGGGGGATCGCCCTGAACGACTGCGTGCTGCAGTCGCGGTTGACCGCGGGGCGGTTCGCAAGGGTCTCTGATCCTTCCACCATCCCCCGTTTGCCCTATTCGACATTGCTGGTATATTGAAGCGGCCGTATCCGGGAGGCGGATTCATCTCCGGAGCCATTCGTCCGCAAGGAGTACCCCTTGCCCTATAACCAGGTCCTTGCCATCCTGCTGATCCTTGCCGCGGTGGGGATTCTGATCGTGGCCCTCTTTTCCACAACCCGGATCCTCGATGAACTTCCGACCGGCCCCCTGAGACACCAGTGGAGGACGCTCCGGGTCTATACCGTCTTTTTCCTTGCCGGTTATCTCGGCTACCTTTCGTTTGTAAACGCAGTTATGGGGATCACAGGCATTCTCATCGCCCTGCTGTTTTTCCTGGGGGCCTGTTTTGTCCAGATGGTCTGTTCCCTGTCTCTGGGGACCGTACGCGACATCAAGCGGATCGCCACCCTGGAGACCGAAAATATCACCGACCCGTTGATGGAGATCTTCAACCGGCGCCATCTGGAGCGGCGGCTCGAAGAGGAATGCGAACGGGCGAAGCGGTTGGGGTTTCCGCTTTCCATGATCATGCTCGACCTCGATCACTTCAAAACGATCAACGACACCTACGGGCACCCGACCGGAGACCTCGTCCTGAAGGAAATCGGCGGCATTCTCAAGAAAAGTGTCCGGCGCATCGATGTTCCGTCCCGCTACGGCGGGGAGGAGGCGGTGGTCCTGCTCCCCCACACCGGAGAAGGCGAGGCGATGCTGGTCTCGGAACGGATCCGCAGAAAGATCGAGGCCCACCCCTTCCCGGTGGACGGAGCCGACGGCCACGGCGGAACCTTGCGGTGCACCGTCAGCATCGGCGTCGCTGTGATGACCGCGGATTGTACCAACGCCGGGCAACTGATCCAGCTGGCCGACAAGGCGCTCTACCAGGCCAAGCAGGCGGGGAGGAACCGCACCGAAGCATTCCGGTGCGAGCGTATCGGTGAATCCGCGGGAGCAGGAACACGGCCGGAATAACCTCCGCGCAGGTCGAAAAGAGGAAGGCCTGCGCGGAAATCCAGGGAGGTGACGGAATGGCCCATCTCCGAAGCGGACAGGGGGTATACGGA
>JBAVJZ010000185.1:0-18487 GCA_049688015.1 Candidatus Deferrimicrobiaceae bacterium
GGGTTGACCGGATGCCGGCGGCCCTTTTTTCTTTTCGTGGGCTGCGCGGGCGTGAAGGAGGATGGGGATGGGGATCTGGAGAAATCGCAAAAAAGAGGAAGAGGATAAAATGGAGCGTGAGGATACCGGGAAGCTGGTGAAGGTGCAGCTCTCTAAAAAAAGCGGCGAGCCCATCCTCGGCTTCACCTCCCCCAAGGGGGAGGACCAGGCGGGAAGGCTCAGGGCACAGGCGAAAGATCTGCGGGAAATGGCGAAGAAACTGGAACGCATGGCGGAAGAGATGGACAGGAATGCGTCGGCAGGGGCGGGGAGATGGTTATTACGGAAGGTGTTTCCGGGAAGGGTATTGAAAAAGGTGAAATAAACGGAGTGATGACAGGAAGGGGAACCGGTTCCTCGATTCAGAAGGGGATTTTGGTGACCTGGTCCCCCTTGCGCAACCGGTCCGCGGCCGTGATCATGTTCAGGGGCGTGGGCCTGCCGATCGTCACCGACACCCGGTCGCCTGTCTTGAACTTCCCTAGGTCGATCCCGGCGTTCCGGTCGACCTTGTAGTTCCAGGGCACCCCCTTCCCGTCTTTTATGGTGAGGGTGCGGTCCGCTGTGTCCAGCGCAACGATCGTTCCGACGACGGTCCTTTCCTCCGCGAGTGCCGGGACCGCGCCGATCGCGAGGAAGAAGGCTCCCAAACCCAGGAGGAACAGCGCACGTCGTACCCTCATCCCTCTTTTTGCGTTCCGGATGGGTCTTCCCATCGGCCATCTCCTTGCCGGTGTCCGGACTCCTGCCATGAAACAGTGTACCTCTAAATTGCCCCCGGGAACGGAGTCTCTGTCTCCCACTTGTTTTCGCGCCTTTCCTGTTGTCTATTGATAGGGCGGGATGGCGAACCCACGAGAAAAGGATGACCGTATGAAGATCCGGGAATTCCACGTACGTACGAACCTGCCGCCGGAGCTAAAGCCCCTCCAGGAGATCGCGATGAACCTGTGGTTCTCGTGGACCTGGGAGGCTGTCCAGCTGTTCATCCGCCTTTCCCCCGACCTCTGGGAGAAATCGTACCAGAACCCGGTTCTCATGCTCGGTTCCCTCTCCCAGGAGGAGCTTGAGGAAGCGGCCAGCGACGAGAGCTTCGTGGGCAACGTCCAGAGGGTTCACCAGAACCTGGCCGATTACCTGAAGGCGCCGGGATGGTTCCAGGAGGTGCATGGCGGGGAGACGGGTTTCCAGGTCGCGTACTTCTCCTGCGAATTCGGGATCGACGAGGGTCTCCCGATCTATTCGGGGGGCCTGGGCGTGCTCTCCGGGGACACCCTGAAGTCGGCGTCGGACCTCGGGCTGCCGCTCGTCGGCGTCGGGCTCCTGTACCAGAAGGGGTATTTCCGGCAGATCCTTTCCCTCGACGGATGGCAGCAGGAGCTTTACCCGGACAACGACTGGTACAACATGCCGGTGACGATCGAGCGGGACGGTGCCGGGAAGGCGCTGCGGATCGAGGTGGAGATGGCGGGAGAGAAGGTCCGGGCGAGGATCTGGCGGGTCCAGATCGGCCGCGTCCCCCTCTATCTTCTGGACACCAACGTGAAGGAGAACTCTCCCCGCGCGCGGGAGATCACGGGCACGCTGTACGGCGGCGATCGGGAGATGCGGATCCGGCAGGAGATCATGCTCGGCATCGGGGGTGTCCGGGCGCTCAAGGCCCTCGGGATTTCCCCGACCGTCTACCACATGAACGAGGGGCATTCGGCCTTTCTCGCCCTGGAGCGCATCCGGGCGAACAAGGCGGAGCACGGCCTCTCCTTCGCCGAGTCCCGGGAGCAGGTGTTCGCCTCCAACGTGTTTACCACCCACACCCCCGTTCCCGCGGGGAACGAGCAGTTCACCACGGAGCTCATGCGGAAATACTTCCAGTCGATGGCCGAGGAGATCGGTATGCCGTGGCAGGAGTTCCTCGGTCAGGGACAGCTGGTGACCGGCAAGACCCCCGACTTCGGTCTGACGGTCCTTGCCCTGCGCAGCGCGGCCCACGCCAACGGCGTGTCCGGGATCCACGCGGAGACGTCCCGGAAGATGTGGAAAGACCTGTGGGCCGGCCTCCCCGAGTCCGAAGTTCCCATCCGCAGCATCACGAACGGCATCCACACCCGGAGCTGGCTGAGCCACGAGATGGGAGACCTGTTCATGCGCTACCTGGGTCCCCGATTCCGGGAAAAACCCGCGGACTCCTCCGTTTGGGAACGGGTGGAGACGATCCCCCCGGTGGAACTGTGGCGAACGCACGAGGTCCGGAGGGAGAGGCTGGTCTTCTTCGTGCGCAAGGCCCTGCGGGCCCAGCTGGTGAGGCAGGGGGCCGGCGCCTCGGCGGTGCGGGCGGCGGAGGAGGTGCTAAACCCCGAGGCGCTCACCATCGGGTTCTCCCGGCGGTTCGCCACGTACAAACGTGCGGGTCTTCTTTTCCGGCAGCCCGAGAGGCTGGTACGCATGCTCGCCAGCGCGGACCGCCCCGTCCAGATCGTCTTCGCCGGGAAGGCCCATCCCCAGGACCTCCCCGCCAAGGAGATCATCAAATCGGTCATCCACTTCGCCTCCGACGCCCGAATCCGGCACCGCCTGGTGTTTCTGGAGAACTACGACATCAACGTCGCGAGATATCTGGTGCAGGGCGTGGATGTGTGGCTCAACACTCCCCGGCGTCCCCAGGAGGCATCCGGTACGAGCGGGATGAAGGCCGCCGCGAACGGGGGCCTGAACGTCTCCATTCTGGATGGATGGTGGTGCGAGGGGTATGCCCCGGACACCGGCTGGGCGATCGGCAGCGGCGAGGTGTACCAGGATCCCGAGGAGCAGGACCTGGTCGAGTGCGATGCCCTCTACAATCTTCTGGAAAACGAGATCGTTCCCCTCTTCTACGAGCGGGACAAGGGGGGTCTGCCGCGCGGTTGGATCGACATGATGAAAACCTCGATGCGGAAGCTGGGAGCGTACTTCAACACGGGCCGGATGCTGCAGGAGTACACGGAACGGTCCTATCTTCCGGCCCACCGGGCCGGCACCCGGCTGGCGGGAGACGGGTTCGCCTCCGCCCGGGACCTCGCCGCCTGGCGGTCACGGGTCGCGGCGGAGTGGTCCCGCGTCTCGATGCGCGTGGACGGGCGCAAACCGGCGGGCGATTTTCTCGTGGGGTCCCGGGTCGCGGTGGCGGTCCGGGCCGACCTGGGGGCGCTCTCCGCGGACGACGTCGCGGTGGAGGTCTATTACGGGAAGCTGGATCCGGCGGGCCAGGTCAGGAACGGAGAGGTCATCCGGGCGAGGCACGAAGGGCGGGAGGGAACCGAGGATGTCTTCCGCGCCGAGATCCCCTGCCTGTTGAGCGGCCGCTTCGGGTTTGCGGCGCGTATCATTCCTCGCCATCCCGACCTGGTGAACCCCCTTACCCCCCTGTTGCTGACCTGGGAGTAGCGGCCGACGGCGGTCAGGTCGGGGGCGGCGGCCTGACGGTGGCGATGGCGATCGAGGCCACGAAAGCCAGGGCGGCGGCGATCAGGAACGCCAGTTCGTAGTTCCTTGTCGCGTCGAAGATCTTTCCTCCCGCCATGGGACCGATTATCCCTGCGGTCCCCCACGCGGTCAGAAGCAGTCCGTAGTTGTTCCCCAGGTTCCGGATTCCGAAGAAGTCCGCCGTCGCGGAGGGGAATACCGCGAGCTGGGAACCGTAGCAGTACCCGATGAGGAAGACCGATCCGAACAGCAGAGGGACCGTTCCCACCCGGGGCTCGAGTAGAAGAAGCAGGGCGGTCACGCCCATGACGAAGGAGAGCGTGCGGGTCCGGCCGATGTGGTCGGACAGCCATCCGGAACCGATCCTTCCGAAGCCGTTCCCCACGGAAAGGACCCCCACGGACAGCGCCGCATCGCGTGGGGAGAACCCCACACCTTCCGCGAACGCCGCCAGGTGCCCGATGACCATGAGGCCGGCGGAGGTGCCAAGGGCGTAGGCAATCCACATCCGGTAGAACGTCCCCGTCCGGAGCATTCTCCCGGGAGGGTAATCCCGCAGGGTGTGGAAGGAGACCTCCTCCCGGGAGGGAGGATTCCACCCCTCCGGCCGCCATCCACGCGGGGGGTTCCGCAGGAAGAACGACCCCGCCGTGGTGACCACCAGGAACCCGAGGCCGAGGAAGGAAAAGGTGTCGCGCCACCCGTACCGGTGCAGCAGCAGACCGGCCAGCGGGGCGATCAGCGCGCTCCCCGCCCCGTACCCCATCACCATGAGGCCCGTGACCAGTCCTCGCTTCTCAGGAAACCATTTCATCCCTACCGCGAGGGGGCAGACGTACCCGACGCCGCTGGCGAAGCCCACGAGGACGCCGTAGAAAGCGTACAGCCACCAGAGCGCATGGGTATACCGCGCAAGGAAGATTCCTACGGAGAAGAGAACCGCGCCGGTGATGGCGACCGGGGCCGGCCCCTGCCGGTCGTGCCACCGCCCCCCGACGAGCACCCCGGCCGCGATGCAGGCGATGGAAATCGTGAAGGCCAGCGAAACCTGGGCGCGGCTCCAGCCGAACTCCCGCTGGAGGGGAGCGAGAAAGATGCTGAACGAGTACGCGGCGCCGAAGCACAGGTTCATCGATACCCCGCCCGCCACTCGCCACCACCGGTTCACTCCTTCGGCCGCCTCCCGTAGAGATCCGCGCACCGCGCGGGGGGCATCCCGAGGAGGTAGGCCAGGCGAAGACCCCACATCAACAGGATCGTTCGAAGCGTGCCATGCTCCTCCCAGCGTCTCGCGGAAGTGGTGACCGGGACCGGAAGCAGGACCGTTCTTCCCCGCCGCGTGAGACGCCGCGAAAGTTCGACGTCCTCCATCAGGGGGATCTCGGGGTAGGCCCCGATCCCCTCGAAGACGTCCCGGCGAAGGAAGATCGCCTGGTCGCCGGTGTAGGCGCGCAACAGACGGGCGCGGAGGTTGATCATCCGGGAAGTGAGACGAAGCGCGGCCTTTCGCAGAAGGGGCGCGCCCGCCGAGACCTCGAGGCGCACGGAAAATGCCCCGCCGAGGACGCCTTCCCGTGCCATCTCCTCCCGGACCGCCGCGACCGACCCATCTGCCATCGACGTGTCCGCGTGCAGGAAGAGCAGGATCTCGCCCTTCGCCGCCGCCGCCCCGGCGTTCATCTGGCGCGCCCGCCCGGGGGGAGAAAGGATTACGGCGTCCGCGATCGGCCGGGCCGCATCGGGCGTTCCGTCCCGGCTTTCGCCGTCCACGACGATCACCTCGTCGGCGCCCGCCTCACGGGCGGATCGAACCGTCGCGACGATAATCGCCGCTTCGTTCCGCGCGGGGATGATGACGGAGACCGGCAGCCTGGTCCCGGGACCGGTCATTCGGGTCCCGGGACGGGGTCGACGTCCAGAGACGGTTCCCCCCGGATTCGCCGGACGAGGGGAGGCAGGAAGAAGGAGAAGAGCAGAAGCCCGACGGGGAAGAGGACGTCGAACTGGAACAGGTCGGCCGGTCTCGTGTAGGAGGCGATGATCTCCTTCAGGCTCCCGAAGAAGTAGGAGGCGATCACGATGGCGGGCATGGTCCCGAGAAACGTTGCCCAGAAATAGTCGCCGAACCGGATCCGCGTCGCCCCCGCTCCGTAGTTGAGGAATATGAAGGGAAACCAGACGATGCGCAGGTAGAAGACGATGGAAAAGCCGTGTTTTTCCGCCTTTCGATCGAGTTCCCCCAGCTTGCCGAAGAGTAGTCCTTTCGCGAAATCCCTCAGGAAATACCGTCCGAGCACGAAGGAGAGGGTGGCTCCCAGCGTGGCGCCCAGGACATTGCAGAAGGTTCCTGTGACCTTCCCGAAGATGAACGCTCCCGCCGCGTTGAAAGGAGTGGCCGGAAGCCAGAGGACACCGAACGTATAGATGAGAATGAAGAGCTCGGGACCGAAGGGGCCCGCGGAGCGGACGAGGAGGTCGATCCTCCCTACCGTCTCCTTTCTTCCCTCCGGGGTGAGAAGCTGGTCCCCCAGCGGTGTGAGGAAGAGGAGATATCCCACCGTGCCGGCGAACGCAAGAAAGACGGCGAACTTGACGATTTTGATTATTTTCCCGGTCGAGATCTCCATCCAGAAAATTGTACTATAACGTGCTTCTTCAAACCGCATTGTAAGGGGACCGCCGGGGGATTTACAATGGGCCTGGTCCGATTCTGATGACAAGGAGGAGGGGATGGCGAAAAGCCGTGTAGGGAAAGTGGTGGCGCTCGTTCTCGTTGTATCGGTGGGAGTTGTATTTTCGGCGGGCTGCTTCGGGAAGTTCCAGATGACCCGCAATCTGTACGACCTCAACAGATCGGTGAAGGACCAGTACCTCCGGAGCGCAGTAACGTGGCTTTTCGTCATACCGTACGCGTTGACCGGGTTCCTGGACTTCGCCGTCTTCAACGTGATTGAGTTCTGGAGCGGGCAAAACCCCATTGCCGCCGGACCGCAGGCCCGGGTGTACGAGAAGGGGGACGAACGGGCCGAGATGACGATCGCCCGGGAGGGCGAGGCGACGGTCGCGACCATCGGGAAGTATCGCGCGGGTTCCCTCGTTTCCACGCTCCGGATCCGCGACGACGGCGCCGGCTCCGTAACCTCGGAACTTCGCGAGAACGGGAACGTGTCCCGGACAATCACGGCAACCCAGGCGCCGGACGGTTCGGTCACCGTGGCGGAGTATTCGGCTTCCGGCGAGGAGTCTACCCGGTATTCCCCGAATGCAGTAGCGATCTACCGGGCCCGGGTGGCGCGCATTGCGGGGCAGGCGGAGGCAGCGTTTGCGGTCGCCGGGGCGGCTCCGGTCTTTCCCCCGGCACGGGTTCCCGCCCGACAGGGGTAATCCGGCCGAAAGTCGAGGCAGGGTAAGGTACGGAAGGGGCAGTGCAGGATCCGGTCCGCATTCTGCCCCGTCCGTCCTGGAATCGGTCGGGGAACTGGATTGAGAGCGATTTTTCCCGGTCCCCGGTCTGGCATCATCCTTGAACTCTCCCCGGAGTGATTTGTCAACAACTCCAGAGAGGAGGGTCAGGAAGATGAAGAAACTGTTCTCCGTGGGCATTGCAATGGTGTTCGCCGTGTCGCTCACAACGGCGGCATCGGCCGGATGGGTGGCAGGTTCCGCGAAATCCGCAGAGCGGGCGCAGGTGGCGGTTTCCGGAAAATCGGCCAGACCGGGAACACAGGCGGAACCGGTAAGAAAGGCGGTGGACGGGAAGGGGGCGAAGAGGCGCCAGATCACCGGGATCGTCAAGGCGATCGACGGGGATGCCGGGACCCTGACCGTGAAAGGAAGGCAGGGATCGGTGAGCCTGAAGGCGGACGAGAAGGTGAAACTTGAAGGGATCGTGGTCGGCGACAGGGTGTTGACGATGTACTCGGGCGGCACCGCATCAAGCGTGAGAAAGATCGCGGCAGGGAAGGCGGCGGCAGGCAAAAAATAACGGCGAGAAAAAACCTGTTGCCGAAACTTTTGGGGGTGTGGTAGTGTCTTACCTTCCGTGTAAAGGCAGGCCCCCCCAAAAGGGAAGGGACTCCTCGGGCGGGGGGACACAATTCCCCCGCCCTATTTTTTTGTCGAGAATTTCCGCGGTTTTCCGGCAATTGACTTTTCCCCTCGCCTCTGATAGAGATTGTTTGCTTTGCCCCCCGGCATCTGAATCGCAACCACTGGGTAAAGGAGAACAGAAGAGTGAAAATTCTTGCTCTCGACAACTTGCAGAAGGTGGGACTTGACGTGTTCGCCAGGGAAGGGATCGAGGTCGACGTCAAGGGGAAGATGACGCCCGAGGAGCTGTCCGCGGTCATCGACAATTACGACGGCGTGGTCGTCCGCGGGGCGACAAAGGCGACCGCCCCGGTCTTCGAAAAGGTGTCCCGGCTCAAGGTGATCGGGCGGGCGGGCAGCGGGACCGACAACATCGACAAGGCGGCGGCCACCAAAAAAGGCGTGGTCGTGATGAACACTCCGGGAGGGAACACCGTCACCACGGGAGAGCACGCCATTGCGATGATGATGAGCCTGGCGCGCCAGCTTCCCCAGGCCAGTTCCTCGATGA
Source organism: Candidatus Deferrimicrobiaceae bacterium (assembly GCA_049688015.1). Lineage (GTDB taxonomy): Bacteria > Desulfobacterota > Deferrimicrobia > Deferrimicrobiales > Deferrimicrobiaceae > CSP1-8. Next base: position 8,099 of record JBAVJZ010000185.1, read on the forward strand.
AGGAAGGAAAGTGGGAAAAGAGCAAGTTCATGGGAACGGAGCTCACCGACAAGGTCCTGGGGGTGGTGGGTCTGGGCAATATCGGCAAGGTGGTCGCCGAGCGCGGTCTGGGGCTCAAGATGGTGGTGATCGGGTTCGACCCGTACGTGAGCAAGGAAGACGCGGCCAAGCTGGGTGTTGAACTGGTTTTGCTGGACGAGCTGTACAATCGGTCCGACTTCATCACGTTTCACACCCCGCTTACGCCCGAGACCAAGGACATGGTGAACGCGGCGTCCCTCGCGAGGATGAAGAAAGGGGTCTGCCTCATCAACTGCGCCCGCGGGGCCCTGATAAACGAGTTGGACCTCCTGGCGGCGCTGGAGTCGGGGCATGTGAAAGGCGCGGCGCTCGACGTCTTCCCGGTAGAGCCTCCCCCGGCCGACGCCCCGCTGCTAAAGCACGCCAACATCATCCTCACGCCGCACCTGGGCGCCGCGACGACCGAGGCGCAGGAGAAGGTGGCGGTTCTCATCGCGGAGCAGATCTGCGATTTCCTCAAGAAGGGGACGATCCGCAATTCCGTCAACTTCCCGTCGGTGTCCGCGGAGCTCCTGCCCACGCTCAAGCCGTTCCTCGACCTGTGCGAGAAGCTCGGTTCGTTCCACGGGCAGCTCCTGGCCTCCCCCCTCAAGGAGCTGACGGTGGAGTATCTGGGCGAGGTCGGCAAGCTCACCACGGCCCCGTTGACGATCTCCGTGCTGAAGGGGCTCCTCAAGTACCAGACCGAGGAGGTAAACCTCGTAAACGCCCGGATGGTGGCGGAGGAACGCGGCATCAAGGTGGCCGAGGCGACCGCTGCGAGGAGTGAGGATTACGCGAGCCTCGTCCGGGTGGTCGCGATTACCGAAAAAGGAGAGACCTCCGTCTCCGGAACCGTCTTCGGGACCACGCCCCGTATCGTGAAGATCAACCTGTTCCCGATCGACGCAGAGCTCACCGGGGGGATGCTGATGCTTTCGAACCTCGACGTCCCCGGTGTGGTCGGGCGTGTCGGCACATTCCTCGGCGAGAAAGGGATCAACATCGCGGGATTCAATCTGGGGCGCAAGGAGCCGGGAGGTACGGCAGTCTCGCTCATCAACGTGGACAATGTTGTTCCGGAGAAGGTGCTCGAGCAGTTGAGCAAGCTTCCGAACATCACCGCCGCGAAATATCTGACCTTCTAGGAAGCGAGGCGAACGATTGAAGAACATCATCGTTCTCGGCGCCCAGTGGGGCGACGAGGGCAAGGGAAAAGTCGTCGACATCTACTCGGAGTTCGCCGACACGATCGCGCGTCCCACCGGGGGAAACAACGCCGGTCACACGCTCGTGGTCCGGGAGGAAAAGCACGTTTTTCATCTGATTCCGTCCGGGATCCTGCACCCGGGGAAAAAGTGCGTGATCACGAACGGAGTAGTCATCGACCCGAAGGTGCTTCTCTCGGAGATCGACAAGCTCAAGTCCCGCGACTACCTGAAAGACGACGCCCAGCTCAAGGTCAGCGAACTGGCCCACATCATTCTCCCGTACCACATCGTCCTCGACCGGGCGCAGGAGGAAAGGCTGGGAAGCCGGAAGATCGGCACGACGGCCCGGGGGATCGGTCCTTGCTATGAAGACAAGATCGCCCGCACCGGGATCCGGGCGTGCGACCTGGTCCACCACGAAATATTCGCGGAAAAGCTTCGCGCCAACCTGGATCTGAAGAACTTTCTCCTGAAAAATTACTACGGCGCGGAGGAGATAGACTTCCAGACCACGCTGGACGAATACCTCGCCTACGGGGAGCGTCTCCGTCCCTTCCTGATCGACACCTCCCTGTTTCTGAATGAGGAGATCCACCGGGGGGCGAAAGTGCTTTTCGAGGGGGCCCAGGGGACACTGCTGGACATCGACCACGGGACGTACCCGTTCGTCACCTCATCCAACACCACGGCCGGTGGCTTGTGCACCGGGTCGGGTGTCCCCCCGACGAAGATCAGCGGAGTGATCGGCGTCGCCAAGGCCTACATTACGCGCGTGGGGGGCGGCCCGTTAGCCACGGAACTGTTCGACGACGAAGGGCAGAAGATCAGGGAACGTGGGTGCGAGTACGGGGCGACCACGGGGCGCCCGAGGCGGTGCGGCTGGTTCGACGCCCCCGTCGTCCGGTATGCCCATCGCCTGAACGCCTTGAGCGGCATTGCGCTCACCAAGCTCGACGTCCTTTCCGGGCTCCCTCTGGTCAAGGTGTGTATCGCCTACGATATCGACGGGGTCCGGAGAGAAGACGTCCCCCTTACCCTCTCCGAGTACGAGAAGGCGGTGCCCGTATACGAGGAGATGGAAGGTTGGAAGGAGGACCTGTCGGACGCCCGGGAGGTGGGCGATCTTCCGAAGACCGCCCAGAAGTACGTCCGGCGGCTCGAGGAGCTGACCGGGGTGGAGATCACGCTGATCTCCGTCGGTGCCGACCGGAACCAGACCATCATGCGGAAAAACCCATTCCGCGCTTGACACTTCCGCCCCGGGGTCTTTACCATGGTGTATTTCCGGGGAGCCCATAGCTCAGTTGGTAGAGCATCTGACTTTTAATCAGAGGGCCGCAGGTTCGATCCCTGCTGGGCTCACCATGCACGCGTCCCCATCGTCTAGTCTGGCCAAGGACACCGCCCTTTCACGGCGGCGACGGGGGTTCAAATCCCCCTGGGGACGCCAATCTTTTCCCACCGTTCCTCGACGGGGATTTGAACCGGAGTCGTCGCCGACGAACAGGAGGAAAAGCGCGACTTTAGGAGCGCGTCAGAGGACGACGAGGCCGGAAGGGCGATGGCGTAACCGCCGAGCCTCATCGGTCAAATCCCCCTGGGGACGCCAATCTTTCCCATTACCGTTTCGATGACGACTGTCGAGTTTCCGACGTGAAGCAGCTGAAGATCGGCAATGCCCGTCATCTTTCCCGGTTGATTTTTCCCGGGAACCAAACTACAATTCCGGCCTATGCGACAGGGGATTGCGTGGGGGGTCCCGGCACGGTCGTGAACGCCTCCGATTCGGGCCGGGGAGCCGTGTTGAATATCTACGGCGACCTTCGCGTCGAAGAGGTCAGGAAAGCGCGGTTCGAGGACCGGTTCCGGCGAATGGCCGAACCCCAGGTCAAGGACCGTCCGGAGTGGAGAGTCCGACGGGAGGCCCGGCGGATCCCGCCGGAAGAGAGCAGGCGAACGTTCCAGGAAGTCCAGAAGCGATACCACGAAGATTGCGTCCGCCGGGAATCCGAGCGGTACGCGAGATGCAATCTGTGGTTATAATCCAGCCTGGAAGGGGGTGAACCCGAATGAAGAAGTTCGCAGCTCTTATCTCCATCGTGATGGCGGTGATGTTCTCCGCGGGGCTCGTGATAAGCGCGGATATGCCGGGCAAGGTGATGATCAAGGAGATCCAGAAGTCCAAGCCGCCCGTTCCGTTCGACCACAAGACCCATGCCGAAAAGAGGGCAAAAGACTGCCAGACGTGCCACCACAAGGACGTCGCGGGCAAGGAACAGAAATGCTCCGCCTGCCACAAGGCCGCGGCCGAGGGAAAGGTGGTCTCTCTCAAAGAGGCGTTCCACACCACCTGCAAGGACTGCCACAAGAAAGACGCCAGCAAGAAGGCTCCGACCAAGTGTAACGATTGCCACAAACCGTAACGGGAGATTTTCGGTAACGTGCCGGGGAGGGGGATTGCACCCCTCTCCGGGTTTTTTCCCGGCCCCATCCTCCCCCCTGGTGCGGGTATAATGGATTTGGTTGAGATCTCCATACATCGCCTGAAGGTGAATTCCCATGGCTGAAGGAAAGCGCAACGAATCGTTGATGGACAGGGTGTGGGAGTTCTTCACCTCCCTGAAGCTCGCAATCTTCGTCATCATCATCCTGGCGGCTGCATCCATCATCGGGACGATCATCGAGCAGAACCAGCCGCTCGAAAAATACCGGCAGTTCTACAGCGACGGGACGATCCGCATCTTCGAGAGTATCGGCCTCTTCGACATGTACCACTCCTGGTGGTTTCTCCTCCTGCTGGTCCTGTTCACCGTCAACCTGATCTGCTGCACCCTCGACCGGCTTCCGCGGGTCGTCAGGGTCGTCCGGAACCCGAAAACCACCCTGGACGATAACCTCGAGAAGACGCTGGGGCTTGTCGAACGGTGGAAGAGGAAGGGGGAACTTGAGACACTGGCCGCAACGTACCAGGAGGCAATGACGGGCGCTTTTGCCAGGCCGCGCGTGACCGAGAACGCCGGGACGCTCCACCTCTACGCCGAGAAAGGGGTCATCTCGCGCTTCGGCGTCTACGTGACCCACCTTTCCATCATCATCATCTTCATCGGGGCCATCATCGGCAACGTGTTCGGATTCAAGGGGTACGCGAACATCGTCGAGGGGGAGTCGGCCAGCGTGATCCCGACGCGGGGAGGAACCGCCAAGGTCGACCTCGGATTCGCTGTGCGCTGCAACAAGTTCTGGGTGGATTACTACCCAAACGGGCAGCCGAAGGAGTACTCGTCGGACCTGAGTATCATTAAAAACGGCAGGGAGATCCTCCGCAAGAAGATCGAGGTGAACGATCCGCTGCAATACGAAGGGGTGTGGTTCTACCAGGCCAGCTACGGCTCCGCGGGCGCCACCACCGTCACGGTGGCGGTCAACGCCCCGGACGGCAGCAGCAGGGAAACCGTAACCCTGTCCCCGGGACGGAAAGCGGAAATCGCCGGCTACGGGACCATAAGCGCCACCGACTACCAGGGGAACTTCCAGGGACTCGGTCCCGCGTTGCTCGTGGTCCTCGAGAAGCCGGGTAAGCAGCCTTCCCAGTTCTGGCTCCTCGAGTCCTACCCCGAATTCGACCGCCAGAGACGGGACTCGCGCTACCTGTCGTTCGCAGGGCTGAACGAGATCTTCTACACGGGTCTCCAGGTGGCCCAGGACCCCGGGGTGAACATCGTGTGGGTGGGCTGCACCCTGATGGTGGTCGGCATCATGATCGCGTTCTTCCTGTCCCACAAGAGGCTCTGGATCCGTCTCTCGCGCGGCGGCGATGGCCGCGTGGACGTAGTCCTCGCCGGATCGACGAACAAGAACAGGCTTGTCTTCGAGAAAAAATTTGAGAAAATACAGGCTGATATGAAGGCGGTAAAGGTATGACCGCGCTTCCTGTCGCCTAAACAGTCGGGAGATCAACCACCATGTTGAACGTTCGCCTGTTTGATATCACCACCCTGCTTTTCGGCGTTGCCTCCGTCAACTACGTCGTAGCCCTGTACGGGAAGAGAGAGACGATTGCCCGCATCGGGACCTGGGTATGCATCGCCGCCGCGGTCGTGTCGACCGTCGCGATCGGCACCCGGTGGGCCGAGTCGTACCGGTTGGGAATCGGCCGCATTCCCGTGACCAATCTCTACGAGTCGCTCGTCTTCTTCGCATGGTCGGTCAACCTGTTCTACCTGCTGGTGGAGTGGAAGTACAAAAACTGGACATTCGGCGCGTTCGTGATGCCGATCGCCTTCGGCACCATGCTGTTCGCCTTTACGAACGAGAGCAGCATCGAGCCGCTGGTGCCCGCCCTGCAGTCGTACTGGCTCCACGCGCACGTCATCACCTGTTTCGTGGGGTACGCGGCCTTCGCCGTCTCCGCCGGGGTGGCGACCATGTACCTCATGAAGGCGAAGCGGGAAAAAAGGAATGTGACGGGAGGGGTAGTCGCCCTGTTCCCCTCCACGAAGATCCTGGACGACCTGGTTTACAAGGCGATCATGTGGGGGTTCCCGTTTCTGACCGCCGGGATCATCACGGGCGCGGCCTGGGCGAACTACGCCTGGGGGACCTACTGGTCGTGGGACCCCAAGGAGACGTGGTCGCTCATCGTGTGGCTCGTGTACGCGGCGTTCCTCCACGCCCGGGTCACCCGGGGCTGGCACGGGCGTCGTGCGGCGATCCTGTCCATCGTCGGATTCCTGGCCACGATCTTCTGCTACCTTGGGGTGAACCTGGTCCTTTCCGGGCTGCACTCCTACGGCGGCGGGTAATACGGGACGCCGGGGAGCGTCGGAAGCGTTTATGAGGGGGAGAGCGGTCGCCTTTCTTCTCACCGCTCTGGTTTCGGCGGGGTTTCTTGCCTGGGGTTTGTACCGGGCGGAGTTCGCCGAGGTGTTGCTGAACGGGGCGCTCCTTTGACTCTCCTGCATCGGGGTCGCGCGAAGGAGATGAAGAAGGGGAATGACCGTACCGCCTCCTGTCCCAGATAGCATCTCGCCCTGGTGGGACCTATCCCCGCGGCGAAAAAGCCTCGTGGTCTTCGCCCTGCTGTTTCTGGCCACGATCCCGATGCTCACGAAGAACTTCACGAGCGATTTCGGGACCCACATCGCGATCGGCAGGGAGATCATCCAGTCCGGGAGCGTGACGGACAAGGAGTTTTTGAACTACCCCTCGCTGGGGATGCACATTCCCAACGGGGAGTGGGGCTTCCAGGCCCTTCTCTACCTCGTGTTCTCCACGGGAGGCGTGTACGCGGTCTCTTTCTTATGCTGGGCGGTCGTCTTCGGGATCTACCTGCTGCTGCACCGGTCCATGACACTGCGGGGCGCGGACCCCTACCTGGCGGTTTTCGCGATCTTCGCTTTTTCCGGATTCCTGCGGATCCGCATCCAGCCCCGGCCGGAGATTTTTACCTACCTGTTCACCGCGCTGACCATTTTCCTGTTCGCCGAATATTATTTCGGGGAGAAAAAATGGCTCCTTTACCTGTTCCCGCCCCTGATTCTCGTCTGGGCGAACATGCATCCCTCGTATCTGATCGCCTTCGCCCTGTGCGGCGCCTTTTTCGTCGACGGGTTGGCCCGCGCGGCCTGGAGAAAGGAACTCCGGTGGGACCGGCTGAAACACTGGGTCATACCTCCCGTCCTGGTCGGAGGGGTGGGGCTTATCGTCTGCGGGCTGAATCCGCACGGCTACGATGCCATCCTCACCCCGCTCCATCTGTTGTCCCGGGGGAAAGGCGGCGGCGGGGGCGGAAGTTCCATCCTGATGTCGATTTCGGAACTGACGCCGGTCAAGGGAACCGGGATGTACATCTATTACAAGGCGGCGGCGTCTTTTGCCGCCTTTTCCCTTCTCCTCGGGATTATCGGCCGCCGCGTCTACCTGCTGGACCTGTTCCTGTTTGCCATCGCCTTCAAGGGGGCGTGGGCCTCCGCCCGGGCGGTTTCTATGATGGGACTTTTCCTGTCGCCCGGTGCCTCGCTTCACCTGACAGGTTTCTGGGAAAGGACAAGGGAATGGTTTGAATCGGACAGATCGCAGGATTGGCAGGGACCGGCCGAGGGCAAGGGGAAGAGAAAGGAAACGAAAAAGGAGAGGAAAAAGGAGAAGAGAAAGGGCAAAAAAGACCGGATGGCACCGGCGCCTCCCGCGACGCCGTCACGTGGCGGCCTCCCCTGGGGACGCGTCGCCGTCCTGGCGATGATCCTTGTCACCCTCGTCTCCTTCGGAGCCGTAACGCTCTCCTTTTCCTTTTCCCAGCTGCAGTACGGGATCGGGATGACCGAGCACAAGTTCTCGTTCGCGGCTGCCGAGTTCCTCAGGAAATACCCGGTTCCCGGGAAGATGTTCAACTTCTTCGACATCGGCGGATTTCTCGACTGGCAGCTCTACCCGAAGGCGCTCACGTTCATCGATGGAAGGACCTACAATCAGGAAGTATTCCGGGAACACCAGATCGTCACGGGGGTGTTGCCCGGATGGGAGGAGATTCTGCGAAAACACGGGATCACGTACATTGTCCTGAAGTCGGTCGATTCCTCCGGGCAGATCCTGCCCATCGTCCCGGTCCTCTCCCGTGATCCCGGCTGGTCGCTCGTGTTTGCGGACGGCCTGTTCGTGATATTCGTCAAGAAATCCCCCGAAAACCGGGCATACGTCGCGAAGCACGAAATATCGAAGGGGATCCTTCCACGACAGATCATCGCCGAGTCGCATCACTACCTGTATCTCGGGGTCTCCCCCGTGGTAGCGTACGCGAACATCACCAACATGTATCTGACTCTGGGGAAACGACAGACGGCGATCGACGTGTTGCGGAAATCGTTGAACGATCACGACGAACCGTACCTCAGAAACATGCTGATGCAACTCGAACGGGGGGGCGGAGCGAATCCGGCTTCCGGCGGGTTGAGGAAGTAAGTCCGCATTGGGCGGCCCTTCTCCCGGCGCACCGGTTTTTTCCGTCATCGTCCTCAACTGGAACGGCCGTCATCTTCTCGAGGAATGCCTGGAGTCTGTCCGCTCCCAGTCCTTCCGTGACTTCGAGATGATCGTCGTGGACAATGGATCAACGGATGGATCCGTCAGTCTGCTGCAGGAGAGATGGGGCGGGAAGATGGAACTCATCTTCCTTGCCTCCAACATGGGTTTTGCCGGGGGGAACAATGCCGGGATACGGAAAGCAAAGGGAAAGTACGTTATCCTCCTGAACAACGACACTGAGGTCGATCCCGATTGGCTCCTTGCCGTGCACCGCGCCATTTCGCGCCACCCCGAGGCCGGGATGTTCACACCGAAGATCCTCAACTATTACTGCCGCGACGAGATCGACAACACGGGGCACCTGATCTATCCCGACGGGCTGGCCCGGGGTCATAATCGACTCGAGAAGAACGACGGGCGCTTCGACGAGGAAAGGGAAGCACTTTATCCCAGCGGCTGCGCGGGAGTGTATAAGAAGGAGATGCTTGACGGGATCGGCCTGCTCGATGAGACGTTTTTTGCCTACGGGGAGGACGTTGATTTGGGTCTTCGCGCCCGGTGGGCGGGGTGGAAGTGCTTCTACGTCCCGGATGCCGTCGTGTATCATAAATATTCCGCGACGACCGGGACCTACTCTTCCCGGAAAGCGTTCCTGGTCGAGCGGAACCGCCTCTGGATCCTGTTCGGGAACTTTCCCCTGAAAGACATCCTGGTGTCCCCTTTTTACACGGCTCACCGTTACGCCATGCACTTTCTGGGAGCAGTATCCGGCAGGGGAGCATCCGGCAAGTTCACCAAAGAGCACTCCCTGTGGCGTCTGATCGTAACGATTCTGAGGGCGGAATTCGCCGCCTTTTTCGGAATTCCTCGTGTTCTTCGGCAACGCATGGCGAATCGCCGCAACCGCAGGATTACTGTCGCACAGTTCCGGCTCCTTCTCAGACGATTCGCTATGAGTGCGGAAGAGATTGCGCTGAAGGACTGATTAGGGAGGCGACGGGTCTATCGGGGACCACCGGGAATGATCATGAAAAAAATATATACGATCCGAAACCTGGAAGCGCAACGGGAACACATGTGGAGCACCCGACGGATCGAGGAGGAGGTCGCCGCTTGTTCCCGCCGGTCGATTGAACGCCTTTTTGTGGACTATTTGCCAAAGGATGCCTCGATCTTGGAGGCCGGGTGCGGTCTCGGCGCCTGGGTCGTCTACCTGGCCGGCAAGGGATACGACATCGCCGGGATCGACCACGATGAAAAGGTTGTCGCCCGGCTCAAGGAATGGCGACCGTCGCTGAACATAAGCCGTGGAGACGTCCGGAAGTTGCCCTACGAGGACGGCTCACTGGGCGCCGTCATATCCCTGGGGGTGATGGAGCATTTCGAAGAGGGGTGCGGGGACGCCATGAGGGAAACGCATCGGGTCTTACGACCAGGGGGATTGCTCTTCTTCACGGTTCCGGCAAACAATCTGTTCCGGAAGGTTATCGCCCACCCGATGCGGTCTCTCTATCTGAAGTGGCGAGAGAGCCGAGGCGAGACGATCCATTTCGCCGAGTACCGGTTCTCAAGAAACGAGGTGGAGAGGGTATTGCACGAGCACGGATTCGAGCCGATGATCACGACGTGGGACGATTTCACGGAGAAGACGATGTCCCTGGGGATCTGGGCGGATTTTCCCCCGTTGCAGGCGAAGGATCTGTATGGTTTGAATTCCATGGGAAAAGCGGCAGCCTTTGCGATGAATACCATATCGCGCCGGATCGCCTGCAGCGGGATTCTCTGCATCGCAAGAAAATCCGGATCGATATAAACTCCACTCATGTCCATGAAAAAACAATCCGTGCAGCCGAAAATCTCCATCGTCACCCCGTCCTACAACCAGGCGGCATTTCTGGATAACACGATCCGGTCCGTCCTCGGCCAGGAATATCCGTCCCTGGAGTATATCGTGATGGATGGGGGATCCACCGACGGTAGCGTAGATATCATCCGCAGGTGGGAGGACCACCTTGCGTTTTGGCAGAGCGAGCGGGACGAAGGGCAGTCGGATGCCCTCAGGCGAGGTTTCTTGCGGACATCCGGCGCTATTCTCGGG